>JAAFIB010000099.1 GCA_013297725.1 Sphingomonadales bacterium | reverse complement strand
TGCGTCCAGATCGACAGCCGCTCGTCGTGCAGGTTGCGGAGCATCCCGTTGAGCTTGGTGTGCCAGTCGTTCAAATCGCGCACATCGGCGGTCTCGAACGCGCGGCCTTGCAGCTCGAAGGTCAGCATGATGTCGCCGGAATCGAGCGCCACCATCTCTTCGTTGACATGACGCGCATAAGGCAGGAATTTTTCAGGCGTCGCCTCGCGTTGCGCGACCTTGAGCGGCACGCCGTTGCTGGAGGCGAGCAGCCTAGACATGGCGACCGAAGCCTTTGCGGCGCAGGCCCGTTAGCGGCAGCGGCGAGTAGCTGCTTCCGCCCCAGAACGCCCGGTTGCGGTTGCCAGCTTTGGTCCGGCCCCACAGGAATAGTAGGCGAAAGGCGTTGACGTCATGGCGCACGATCAGCCGCGAGATTGAATAGCCAAAGGCGACGACCAATGCCGCGTAGACGGGGCTATTGCTCCAGATCAGCACCGACGCGCTTCCAATGAGCAGCAATACCGCCGCCTCAATCGGAATGCCTGCCCATAAAGCCGGGCGCGTAACGCCAAGGAACAGCGTATTCTTGGTCAGGATTTCGGTGTCGTCGATCATGGCGCTATCCGGCAATCGCGCCGACGATGGCGTCTGCGGAAAATACGATGGCAATGCCGATGATGACCGTGACAAGCACCGCCGTCGAAGCCCGTCCCGTGAACCAAAGGAGGCCGGTGACAATGACTGCAATGACCGCCAGGGTGCGCAACAGGGTTGATGAGAGCAGGCCGCGCACCTTGCTGGCGAAGCTCTCCAGATTTTGCGCGTAGGCAGGATCAGGATTTGCGAGCGTAACCGCCATAGTGGCCAGTAGCGCGAAGCTCCAGATGATTGCGCTTTGCCTTGTCTTGGGGAGGCTGCTGAATCGTGCTGCGCAGGTTTCGCGCCACGCCCTAATCCCGCGCCCGGCTCTCAGGATGATATTCATATGCTGGGCCTTTCGTTCTCGGCAAGGAATTGGGTTTCGCGGTCGTAGGCGGCACGTTCAAAGACGTTCCAAGTTGGCGGCGGTGCGGGGCGCGCTTGAACCGGAGACGGTTCCGGCAATACGTTTTCTGCCAGAAGAAGCGCGCGTTGATCGCTCAGAACCGGCGCAGCGTCTGCAAGGATCAGCGGCGCTCTGGCGACGACGCTTCGGGTAACACCTGCGTTGCGCTCGACTTTGGCAACATAGCCGTTGCGAAAACCGCGTGTCTGGCTTCCCGTGTTATACATCGAGAGTGCGACCCGGAGGGCGGTTTGCGGATCGCGTCCGGCGCTGACCGCATTGTAGTTTGTGGTGAGAACCCGGGCCAAGGCAGCAACATTGGTGCAAGGGTCGAATACGGTGTCCCATGTCAGGCCGAGCCAGCGCATGTTGCGCGAGTTGATCTGGCCAAGACCCAGATCGACAGAATATCCTGCTGCAACGTAGCGCCGCGCGGTCGCAACGGCCTCGGCGGCGTTGTTCTGCCGGGCGGGTTGTCGGCCCCCGTTCACATTGAGTGCGAACGGCTCGCCGCTGCTTTCGGTCTGAATGATCGCAAAGACTGTCTCTGGCGCAACCGTTGGCGCGCATTGCGACGCCAAAGTCAGGAGAGCGGCGGCGGCGTATGGCATCACGCGGAATTAAACCGAGCTGCGCACATTTTGTATTCTTTGATCATACAGTTAATACATTTCCTATTAATTACTATAAAATAATTGTAAAATTGAGTTTTAATTCTGTTTGCTTGATAGCAAGTGCGGCATTCGATGCGCTATAGAGTCGCGAAGGCCTTGCCATCGTTTCAGCTACGTATCGAAGCTAAAGGCAGCTTTTGACCTCAAGTTTTGGTCCTTAAACGCGTGCATCTAGCAACACGTCGATTCGAGGACATCTTGTTATCGCGGTCGCATTAGAAAGTAAGCCAAAAGCCGCAATTTTCTGTCGTTTTCCGAAGGCTTATCGAGTTCGAATCATCTAAAAGCTACAGATGAATCGAAGTCGCTATGTAACCAGAAATCTGGACGCCACAGACCGTGCTATTGTTGCCGCACTGACCACGAACGGTCGCATGACTGTCCGTGAGTTGGCAGCGCAGATTGGTTTATCTAGCCCCAGTGTAACTGACAGAATCCACAAATTAGAAGATGCTGGCGCGATTCAAGGATATACTATTTCAGTAGATCCGAAAGTATTTGGATTGGGTATTTCAGCACATGTCCGAATTCGCGCCATGCCGGGTCAAGTAGCGCGTTTGATACAGATGCTTGCCGAGACACCACAAATTGTAGAAGCGGATCGGGTAACGGGAGAAGATTGCTTCATTGCGAAAGTTGTGGTGATGAATTTACTCGAGTTGGAAACGGTTGTGGATCGCTTCGTGCCATTCTCTTCAACTGATACGGCGATCGTTCAGTCGTCAACGGTGAGTCGTCGTCTCCCAAAATTGTAGGAATCCCGCACGAGCGTGGCCGACCCCCATAAACATTTGAGCCAGTTGATGCAGTCTTAACAAACATTTCGCCCTCAAGTCACCGACTCCAAATGTTGATCGACAATATATGAAAGCAATTTTGATAGTCTATGCGTCTCGGCCTAAATGTAGCGCCACGGAAATTAAACGCGGGTAATATACCTATTGACCTCGCATGATGTTCAGATTGAACTGCGCTGGAGCCCCCCGATAGTCTTTGGTCATGCGCTGCGCCCACCGCTCATAGGGCGCATTGTCGACGTGACCGAGGTGGTCAATATCGGTTGTTCCAACGGCAATGGCCCGAACAAAACTCTGGTTGCGCGTGTGTCCACCTGTGATCTGCTTCACCTAGAAACCAATGCGGGCTTCGACGCCAAAGATTCTTGGTTCCCCACGATTGACGACTACGCCAAAGCCCTGATCCACGGCGTAAATCAGATATCGTTTGTTGAAGAGATTACGCCCAAACAGACGAAGCTGGAGGTTGGGATTCGTCCACGCAAAACTGAGCGCTGCATCAGCCAAAGTGAAAGCACCGGAGCTTTCATCCGTCCGGTTTTCCTTGCTGAAGAACTGACGTCCTTCGTGGCGAAGACTGAGTCTAGTTGAAATTGCAAAATCGTCGTTTTTGACCATCGACCAATCTACCGCGCCAAAAGCGGTAAGCGTGGGCGAGTAGAGCAACCGATTCCCGCTCAAATTCACGCTGCCAGATGTAAGTTCACGAAAGGTGGCGCTATTGAGCGCGACATTGCCTTCAAAGCTCAAAGTGCGTGCCGGTCGCCAGAACATTTCAACCTCGCCGCCAAAGCTATGGACGCGCGGGGCATTAATAGTGTTCGTTGTTCCACCTCGTAGAACCTGTATTTGGTATCCCCGATAATCCTGAAAATATAGCGAGGCGGACGCACGGAAGTTACGATCCGTGCTTTGATGCCGTGCGCCAATTTCATAGGCCCAGACATCTTCGCTATTGAAAGCAACATCGGTCGGATTGGGAGTTGGATCAAAACCGCCTGCCTTAAATCCGCGTGAGGCTGATGCGAAGACCAAGCTGTCTGCACCAACGTCATAGCTAAGGACGAAGCGCGGCTGAAATGAAGACCAGCTTTTGTTGAATTGGAGCTGGCCAGCAGTCGGGCTGGTGAACAGATTGCGGCCATTGAGCGTGGCTCCCACGCTTACAGTCGCAGGCACTTCATAGGCGAAACGCTTGTTGTCCCGCGACCATCGACCGCCAACAGCGACAGTTAGCTTGTCGGAAAAGTCGTAGGCGAGATCGCCGAAAACAGAGAAACTGCTATTGCGCCCGCTGCCGCTGATTTGTTCCAATGCAGCAGCTTGGCAGGGTTGGCCGAAAATTGTGGAGGTTAGAGGTTCGTTGCATACTGCAAATGCAGGCTGACCTGCAAAGAACGTATCGGCGGGAATGACGGTCGAGCCAAGCACAGCGGCTTCGGAATAGGTCAGGTCAACACTCTGGCTGACCCTTTCACCGAAATAAGCGGCGCCGATAAACCAGTTGGCAGCCCCATTCTCGCCAACCAAGCGCAATTCCTGCCCAAAGGTTTTGTTGCGATAATCGCGGAACCGCGATTGTAGCAACGGCACTGCTGATCCATCGACATCAAACTGCCGATCAAAGCGGGTGTTCAGGTAGCTGGTTATAGATTTGAGCGACAATGTGTCGGTCAGGTCAATGCTGCCTTTCAGCGCACTGGTGAACGTGCGGCGGCGTTCAAATGTGGCGGCATCCATCGCATGTTTTCCATCAAATGGATTGACCGTAACGCCTGATAGAGCGGAGAGCACAGGGTCAATGGTCTCGGACGGAAAGCCTGTACCATTGTCCCTCACATAGTTTGAGATGAGTTCGAACTTGGCGCCGTTGCTGGGTTCAAACATGAGCACGCCACGAGCTGCAATGGTTTCTCCACCGGCAGCATTGACGTTCAGCAAAACATTTCGCTCGGTGCCATCGGAACGTCGATAGAGCCCCGCCGCCCTGAAACGCAGTGCATCGGAGAGAGGAATGCTGACGCCGCCGGTCGCCTCAACGCGATCAAATGATCCATAGCTGACTGACAGATCACCGCCTAATTGGTTAGTGGGACGGCGCGACGTTATCGAAATTGCGCCTGCCGAGGCATTGCGACCGAACAGAGTGCTTTGTGGTCCTTTGAGAACCTCAACTCGTTCTATATCATAAAGTGGTAGATTGGAGCTTTCGAGACGCCCGAGATAGGCTTCATCCCAGAACACACCGATGCTCGATTCACCGCCTATCCCGATAGAATTAGTGCTGATCCCGCGAATGGCGAAAACGGGCGTGGCAATGCCCTGCGCCTTGCCGGTCAAGCCTGGTGCCAAGGCAACTAGCCCCGAGGTGTCCGCGACGCTGTTCTTTGCAAGGCTTTCGTTGCTGACGACCGCAATAGACATGGGAACATCGCTAAGTGCCTGATCGCGGCGTTGCGCGGTGACGACGATTTCTTCAATCTCTGTTTCGCTGGAATTTTCTGGCTGGTTCTGAGCAAGCACAGCATTTGCCGAACATAATGCGACACAGGCGGTCGCCATTTTGAACGTGGATTTCATATTTCCTCTCCTGCTTTTTTTGGACCGCCATTTTTGGCCTGCCCCCAAATTTTCTCATGCTGCTATTTTGCGGGTGTCCAGACATAGGTGCTGCAAAACGGCCCGATGCAGCCTTTGACGATCAGGTTGCCGTTCGCTGCGCGCGATATGTATGATTTGTAGGTTTTACCGGACCGGGGGTCATAGATTGTCCCTTTCCAATCCTTGCCATTGTCTTTGAAGCCGCTGAGGATGGTGAGCCCCAAAATTGTTCGATTTCGCAAATTCGGATCGGGGTTTGCGCTATCGTTCTTGGTATCTCCCGGGCGCGTGATATGGATTTTTGCGATCCTGCCGCAAATGGTCACTCCACATGCAGCAATCTCTACGATGCTGTCTTTTTCTGCGGTGACCCACCGACCCGTAACCGGTTGTGCAGCAATTGCTGATTGTGCTGCGAGCAAGCTCAGACTGAATGCGAATAAAGCGGCTGTTTTCATCAAGGCAGCCTTTCATTCACTGGGGACATCGAAGTGCCCTGCGTGTCGTTGAGAGCAGCGTCTGTTTGTTGGATGAGAAAGCGGTCATCCTCATCCCAAGGATGAAAACCAGGCAGAAAGTAGGCGAGCCAAGGAACGAATATCTTTCGCAGCATTCCGGGCTTACCAAGCAAGAACTGCCAGATGCGGCCATGAGTCTTCAGCCCCCTGATCCCATCTTGCGCCAACAGGTTCAGCATCCCGCGATAGCGCATTCTCCAGAAAATCCAGGTGCATTGAAGCATCACACCATTGCGCAGCATCCAGCGCTTGGGGCGCGACATGTCTTTCGCGGCGTATGCAAATGTATCGAAAGCAACCCCTTTATGCTCAATTTCTTCAACGGCATGCCACCGCCAAATCTCGCGCTCTTCAGGGGTAGCTCCCGCAAGGTGTGCAGGATTGGAAAGCAGTTGATGCGCAATAATGGCTGTAAAATGTTCCATCGCCATCGTCGCGGCGAGGTTGAAGATGGGTGGAAAATCGGTGGGGTTGCCGACTTCTTTGGCAATGTCCCGATCAAGCTGCTCGGTGTCATAGCCAGATGCAGATACGCGGCCATTAAAGGCAATATGCTCCCGGCTATGGATTACTTCCTGTTTGACGAAAGCTCGGATGTCTCTTGCCAATCGCTCGGGGACGCTATCTCGAAAGGCTTTCACACTCTCAACGAAAAATGCTTCTCCGCGAGGAAAAGTGATCGACAGCGCGTTGTAGAAGGAGGTCGCAATGGGATCACCGCTGTGCCACCAGCGTTGCTGGACTTGGCCGCGACCAAAGCGTCGATCACGAGCGGCGATGACATGATCAGGCGGTGAACGCAAAGGTTGAGACCAGATGTTCATAGTTACGCAGCCCCATTTTCAGAGGTCAGGACACGCCCCGGATCACCATTTTCATAAAGGCCAAGCATTCCGCCGCGCTGTGCGACAGCGTTGTGGGCGGAATAGCCAAGCACGGCCTGCAGCTTTGGCGGCAATGATTTGACGGTGTCTAAAGATACATTGAGGAAGCTGTTCTCGACGGGACGAAGCCACCCAGCACAGAAAGACAAGGAAAGTCCGCGCCGAGAGGCGTTGCTGTTATTCTCGCCGCCACCATGCAGCAGATCGCCACGAAACAGGATCGCATCGCCCACACCCATTTCGGCGCGAGCGAACTCATTATCCTTGGGTTGGCGGTGTCGATCCCACCCCCAGCTACCGGTGGCAACATAAGTCGCACCATTTTCGCGTGTGAACGGGTCGAGCGCGACGATAAAATTGACGATTACCGGGTCTTGTTCGATTGGCAGATGAGGCCAGGAATCGCTGTCACGGTGCAAATATTGTGCGGGCTCGCCTGGGCCGATCTGGATCAGTTCGCCAGCGTTCAGGAGGATTGAATCTGCTTTGGGCTTGAGTAGGCGTTCGGCCCCTTCAAGCAGAACCTCGTTTGCTAGAACTGTTCTTAAAGCAGGGATTTTTTCAGCCAGCCCATGCAATCGAACGGTGCGGTGACCAAGAAACATATCGTAGGTGGCCGAGCCGCTAACAGGCTTCCCTTTATCTGTATTTGCAGTCAGATATTGATCGATTCCAGAGTTGGCTGCTTCCGCCTCGTCGCTCGATAAAAAGCCTTCCAGAATAGTGCCGCCACCCGTGCGGACGACGAGTTCGATTTGGTCCCAATCATAGGGACGACTGAATTTAGGCAACTCATTGGCCGGAGCGCCAGCCACAGCCAGTTTTGGTTCGTCCGCCCCTTCGAGCATGTCTACAGGGACAGGGTCGTTGTAAGAAATGACCCACCATGCGCCGCCGTCGGGCCCGGTTGTCTCCGGCCCATAAA
>JAAFIB010000098.1 GCA_013297725.1 Sphingomonadales bacterium | reverse complement strand
TCAAAAGCCACTCCGAAATCGAGGTTCTTCTCCGCGACAAGGCGCTTCAAATCGACAAGGTTAGCCTCGTCGGTGGGATCGGGATGATGATTGGGAAACTGGCCATCCACATCCACAAACAAAAGATGATGCTCCCCGGGCAACATCTTTACCAGTCGCTCAATCACTGGTCCCGCCGCGCCATTACCCGCATCCCACCCGATGCGGAATGCCATGGGGGGTGCGGCTTGCACGATACGTTCAACATACTGGTCGATGATGTCGTAAGTGCTCGCCGCGCCTTTCCCGCCGGTGCTTGCACCATCGGCCCAATCCCCTGCCGCCGCGATCCGGCCCAGTTCCTGAATGTCGTTCCCAAAAAACGGACGGCCTTGGAAGACCATCTTGAAGCCGTTATAATTGGCGGGGTTGTGGCTGCCGGTTATTTCTATGCCGCCGTCGACATCGTCCAGAACGGCTTCGGCATAGTATAGCATCGGGGTTGGCCCCATGCCGATGCACACTGCATCCAGCCCGGCATCGGTAATCCCGCGCACAAGCGCTGCCTCTAGCATCGGCGAGCTTAACCGCCCGTCATAGCCGACCGCGATTTTCCTCCCGCCTGCCCGCTCCAGCATCGTCGCAAAACTGCGCCCGATGGCATAGGCGTCGTCTTCGCCCAACGTTTCGCCAATGATCCCGCGAATGTCATATTCACGAAGGGTAGTGGAGTGGAATGTGTGCGACATGGATGCTCCTTAGGCGTGAATAATGGCAGCTACCTAGCTGGATTTCCTTGCCAAATCATTCAGTAAAACGTCGCGCGCTTTATTCAATTCCGCCGCGCGGTCTTCGCTTCCGCCGGTATCAGGGTGGTTTTGCGCGATAAGGTGGCGGTAACGGGCATTAATCCGCTCCGCATCATCCTGCGCCGATACGCCCAGCAACCAGCGTGCTTTGCTTAGGTCAAATTCGTCTGTCTGCACGGCTTTCGTCCCGAACATCCGCCACGTTAACCCGCGATACCATGTGACGCCTGCAATAATTGCCGGAATGCCGATCAACCAGCCGCCACGGATCGTGATCATCGCGCCGCCCAATGCCAGCAATATCGGCGGCAATTGCGCCAGCTTGATTTTCCCGCTCCACAAAGCATAGCCCAGTGAGGCGACCAAAAGGAGAGCAAGAAACGGCATTAGACCAGCCTTGGCTGCGTAAACTCTGGCAGCGCCAGCGCGACGAGCAATTCGCGCAGTTCTTGACGCGCGATGACATGCGCGGTGGCAAGGCTGCCCAAATGCCCCTTGTCCACCAATGTCAGTCCGGATGGAAATAGCTCGCGATAGATCACACGCTCGTTTAATCCCGGGATTGCGCGAAAACCAGCACGTTTCGACAGGTCAGCAATCGCATTGGTCATCCGCTGCTGATTACGCGCCTCCATATTGTGCAGGCGGTTGCGCAGCACAACCCAATCAATCGTGACGCCATCAGATTTCGCCCGCGCCATCCGCGCTTCCCAAATCAGCTCGGCATAAAAGCTTAGCTTTTTGACTTTGAAATTTTCGGCATCAACTTGGCCAATCAGGTCGAAATCGACAAAGCTGTCGTTAATCGGTGTCACCAAAGTATGCGCCTGTGTCGCCACGTAACGCGCATATTTGTCATCACGACCGGGGGTATCAAAGACGATGAAATCGGATTCAGCCGCAGCTTCGGCGATTTGCGTTTCCAGCCGGGCCTGCGATTCCTGTTCAAACACGTCAAAGGTTGGCATCGGCAGATTTATCTCGCGCCGTTTCATCGTTTCGCGGCGGTTTTCCAGATAGCGATACAATGTACGCTGGCGCGAATCGAGATCAAGGCACGACACACGCGCACCGCGTGCAGCCAGCGCAATGGCAACATGAACAGCAGTGGTCGATTTACCAGTGCCGCCTTTTTCATTCGCAAATACAATATGATGCGCTTTCGCCATGCGAAACCTGAACCCCCTTTTTAGTATTTCGCCTTGCGCTGCCTAATGGCCATCGCGCATAGGCTTGCCTCCGCCATAACCAAGGCAAAATGGTCGTGCAAACCATCAATACAGTTTTACAGTTAAGAGCCACCACTGCTGCGCTTCGCAGTGCAGGAAAGCGCATTGCGCTTGTCCCGACCATGGGCGCGCTGCATGCCGGGCATCTGGCACTGGTCAAAGAAGCCAAGAAGCACTGCGATGCAGTTATTGTCTCGATATTCGTCAATCCCACCCAGTTCGGCCCGAACGAAGATCTGGACGCCTATCCGCGCACCTTGGATGCTGATCGCGAAAAACTGGCGCCATTGGGCGTAGATATAATCTGGGCTCCCGCCGCCAGCGAAGTCTATCCTGCAGGCTTTGCCACCGAGCTTCACATTAGCGGACCTAGCCAGGGCTATTGCGGGGCGGCACGCGCAGGCCATTTTGACGGCGTCGCGCTGGTCGTGACAAAACTGTTCAACCAGACCGGCGCTGATGTTGCCTGTTTTGGCGAAAAGGATTTTCAACAGCTGGCAGTGATCCAGCAGGTCGTCCGCGACCTCGATATCGATATCGAGATTATCGGCGTGTCCATCGTTCGCGATGCGGATGGATTGGCGTTGTCGTCGCGCAATATCTATTTGTCAGAAACTGAAAGGGCAGCGGCGCTCGCCCTGCCCCGCGCCTTAAATGCAGCGCGTGAAGCGATCCTTGCAGGTGTCTCCATTGACGAAGCGTTGGCGACTGGCAAAGCCGCTTTGCTGGCAGCAACCTTTTCGAATGTGGATTATTTCGAGCTTGCCGATGCCGAAACACTACAGCCTGCGCGTACATTGACCGGCACGCCGATGCGATTGTTGGCCGCTGCAAAGATCGGAAAAACCCGGCTGCTGGACAATCTGGCAATCTAAATCCTGTAAAAACATACGATTATCCGGTTTTGGATCAAAAAGTCCCTTCGGCTTTAACCATTTGTTATCCATATTTGGGCGATCACCCTCTTGGTACAGAAGAGGGGATAATTCCTATGGCTAACAGTTTCAAAAGCGCGAACTTCTTGATGGAGAGCCGCATATCAGACGCCGCGGGCGGAAATGCCAATGCGTTGTTCGAACTGGGCGTTGCCTATTCAACCGGCAGCGGCGGTGTTGAGGTCAACATGGTTGAGGCCCATAAATGGTTTAATCTGGCAGCCGTTAATGGTCATGAAGAAGCAATGTATTGCCGCGCAGAAATCTCTGATGAAATGACAGCGCGCGAAATCGCCGAAGCACAGCGTCAAGCGCGTGCATGGCTGCAAATGAGCGAACGCCGCGCTGCTTGATACATTCAGCGTTTCTGATTTTCAGCCAGATACTTCGCGGCGGCTGACGCAAGCATATCAACGTCCTTTGGCCCCATGGCTTTGTCCATGACATCAACCGCTATTTCCGGATGCACCGTTTCCTTGCCATTGGTGCTTTGAACAAAGGTCGCCGATGCTGTCGCCGGCATTGAGAACCTGACCTCAAGCTTCATCCATTTTTCAGGCAACACCTTTGATGCAGAATCAACTGTTACGGTTTTCTGTTGCAACGCATCGTCGATCTTCGCCTTAAAAAGCGCACACACCTGATCCTCGCTCATAATTGGCGCAATCATTTTGGTGCTATCAACTGCACATAAATACCCGACACCCGTTTGCTTTACGCCGTCATGCGCTGTGCAAGCCGAGGCGCTGGTCATCAACGCGATAAATCCCAAAGTGGATACGCCGCGCAATACGGTGCTGTCGGCCGAGAAACCTCTCAATTTGCGCATGTCACTATCCCCATCGGCTTTAAACTTTTCAATATATGCGCCAAATTTACTGAACCGCAGGTGAAGCTGCAAGCGAAGCTTTCTGGCTATTTGGCAGCGCGCTTGCCGTTACTGGCTCTGCACGCTAAACGCGCCGAATATAAACGTAATATTTCGGGTTAAAGGCACGCATACGGTGATGGCACAGAAAATCCTGCACCCTGCGGGCATTTTGGCATATTTTGCCGCTGCGCTGCCGTGCCCGGCATTTGCGCAAGATGCATCAGCCCAAGATTCTGAACCACAGGCATATCTGGATCCTGCCGCTGCGCGCTTGCCTGATCCTGATCCATTGCCTTTGTCAGTAAAAACAGACGGCGATCCCATATTGGCGATTGCCGGAGCCATTGCCGACGAAGCCGCATTCCATGCCGTTATCGCCGAAGCCATTAATGCCAGCCCTACACTTGCCGAAGGCAAAGCCGACGGAGAAGCAATATGGGCCGCAAAGCGTGGAGCGCAATCTGCCTTTTTTCCGCGCATTGATTTAGGGCTGAACGCTAACCGGGCGATAGCGCGAGAATTTTCCAATGATCCGGACAATGTCCTAGAACGCGCACGCGGGTCGGGCCGGTTTGATGCAACGGCAAGTGTTGAGCAATTGCTTTTCGATTTTGGTGCAAGCCAAAGACGGATTGATGCCGCGATTGAGCGCGTTGGTGCTGCCGAGGCCGAACTGGACCGAAAGTCCGAAACGATTGCTCTGCGCGCGATTGGCGCATGGTATGATCTATTTGCTTATGGCCATTTGACTGAGCTGGCGCAGAATTTCATCGGCCGGAATGAAAAGCTGCGCAACGATGTCGAATTCCGGATCACACAAGGCGTCGCTGCGCCCGTTGAACGCGCCCGCATCGACAGCGCGCTTGCATCGGCGCGGTTGCGGCTTGCCCAATATCAGCGCGAATACCAAAATGCGCAGGCGCGGTTCAAGGAACTGTTTGCCATCGACGCACCTGACCGCATTGTGCGCGCGCCCGCACCTGAACTGGAACGGTTAAGCGACGATGCCTTGGCTGAACGAGCTGCAGGCTCTGCCCCGGTCCGCGTTGCCCAGGCACAGGCAAGAGCATTACGTCAGGATTCAAAGGCCGCCAGGCTTGACACACGGCCGAACCTGACTGCCGGTGTCGATGCAGGCCGCTTTGGCTTATTAGAACAAGGACGCCGCGACTATGATGTGCGCGCGCGGGTGACAATGCGTTGGCGACTGCTTGGCCCCGGAGATGCCCGTGCCGATGAAGCCCGAGCGAGGGCTGATTCCGCCGATGCACGTGCGCTGAGCATTAAGCTTGAAGCGGAACGAGAGGCCCGGATTTCATGGGCAGATGTCGGCGCACTTGACGATATGCTGAACGCTTACCGGGATGATTATGTCGCCAGCCGTGTGACCCGTGATGCAGTGACTGAACGGTTCCGCGTTGCGCGGGGCACATTGTTTGACGCACTGGATGCCGAAGACCGGCTATTTTCCGCCGCCGCCAATTATATCCGCGGCCTTTCTGAACGCGATGCTGCGACCTTTGTGGCGCTGGCGCGTTCTGGCGATTTGCTGCGTGTGTTGAACATTGCTCCTGCGGATCAAAGGATTTTCCGATGAGCGACGCTGACACAATCATTCATCCAAAGCCGCGCTTTGCCGACTGGTTAATGGCACCTATCCGCGCCAACCGCAGCGTCTATACCAAAGTTGCGGTTGCGGCAGTGATGATCAATTTGTTTGCGCTAGTCACATCGTTGTTCACCATGACCGTCTATGATCGGGTGTTGCCGAATAATGCGGTCTCATCGCTGATTGGCTTGTCGATTGGCCTGTCCATAATCCTGATTTTTGACTTTGCCCTGAAAATCCTGCGCGCCTATTTTGTCGATGTTGCCGGCGCAGATATCGACCGCGACATTGGCGAGAATATGTTCACGCGGCTGCTGTCGATCCGGCTGGATCAACCGCGTGGTTCGACCGGTGGATTGGCGCAGCTGCTGCGTGAATTGGAAACGTTGCGCGATTTCTTTGCCTCGGCAACTTTGGTCGCATTGGTCGATGTGCCGTTCATATTGGTGACGCTGGCGGTGATGGCGATGATTGGCGGCTGGCTCGTTCTCGTCCCGATTCTGCTCATACCCATAGTCGTCATCGTCGCGCTTATTACCCAGCCGATGATGGACCGGCTATCCGCGCAGAACATGGGCCAATCGATGCTGAAACAATCGGTACTGATTGAAACCATCGGCGGGCTAGAGATGGTCAAAAGCGCAAGTGCCGGGCGGTTGCTGACCCGCCGGTGGGACGATGCGGTTGAAAACCACGCATCAACATCCATGTCGCAGAGATTGATCTCTAACATCAGTGTAACCGTTGCTGCAAGCGGACAGCAGATTGCCTATGCTGGGGTCGTTATTGCAGGTGTGGAGATGATCGCTACACAATCGCTGACGATGGGCGGACTGATTGCTTGTTCGATCCTGAGTGGTCGTGCGGTGGCTCCGCTTGCGCAGATCGCGACGTTGTTATCGCGACTGACGATGACCCGCACCGCATATCGCCAACTCGACAAGTTTATGGAAACCGCCAGCGAAGGCCAAGGCGCTGATAGCCTGGCGCTGGATACAATCACCGGACAGATCGAGTTTCGCGATGTCCATTTCACTTATCCCGGTGCTACCGAAGCGGCGCTTAACGGTATCAGTTTTCAGATAAAGCCGGGCGAAAAAGTTGCAATTCTGGGCCGTGTCGGTTCCGGAAAATCGACCATCGCGCGAATTGTGCTGGGGCTGTATCCACCGGAAAACGGGCTTGTGCTGGTTGATGGCACAGAGGTGCGTCAGCTGAATGCTGATAGGTTGCGGCGGCACATCGGCTCGGTACTGCAAGACACTGTGCTGCTTTCAGGCACTGTGCGCGACAACATCGTTCTGGATCGCGCGCATGTTGATGATGAAGAACTGCTGCGTGTCGCCCGGTTGTCTGGCACGCATGATTTTATGGGCAGGCTGGCCAACGGCTATGAATTGCGACTAGCGGACCGGGGCGACAGCCTATCAGGCGGCCAGCGCCAGTCGATAGCCGTCGCGCGCGCGTTGGCCGGAAAACCCTCGATTTTGTTGCTGGATGAACCCACCAGCGCCATGGATGCGCAGACAGAAATGGCGCTGATCGACCGGCTGCAAAACGAATTGGAAGACCGCACCGCATTGATCATCACGCACCGCTTGCCGCTGCTGAAACTGGTCAGCCGGATTATCGTTATTGACCAAGGCAAAGTCGCAGCCGATGGCCCGCGTGATGCTGTATTACAACAAATCGCTAAGCCGCCGGTGAAATCATGAACTTGCCTGCTGAAAACCAAGCCCCGGTCGGCGACGTGCTGGATTCGCCAGAGTCGACCGCACGCTTTGTTCCGAAATTTGGACCAAGCGTTCTGCTGTGGCTGATCCTTGGCTTTTTCGTCATCTTCGTCATCTGGGCTGCGCTGACCGATATTGACCGCACAGTGCGCGGAATGGGCCGCGTCGTTCCCAGCTCAAAAATGCAGGTCATCTCAAATCTGGAAGGCGGCATCGTTCAGGAAGTTCTGGTCCGCACGGGTCAGATCGTAAAGAGCGGCGATCCGCTTGTGCGGCTTGACCCGACACAAACCGGCGGCGAATTTGGCAGTGGCTCGGCAACGGTTGCTGCATTGGCGGCAAAGATCGAACGGCTGCGCGCTCAAA
>JAAFIB010000097.1 GCA_013297725.1 Sphingomonadales bacterium | reverse complement strand
CCTGCCTGAAACTTGCTGACGCGGAACGCAACTTCATGCAGCGGGTCAAGCTTGTCAGGGAACAGTTCGTCGTTCCGCACATTTTCCATGCGGCCGAACAGCGTGTGGTGATCATCAATGTCCCAATTGGCCTCGGCCAGCCAAGCAGTCAACGTCGGCCCGGGCTTTCGGTCCTTGGCACTGAACGCAAGCATCGCGGATAGGCCATCGCCATTGGCGTAATGCACCGACGCTGTGCTGCGTTGTTCATCTTCGTCAGGGTGGATCAGGAATTCGGGTTGTTTCAACCGGCCGGTTGATGCTTGCACTGCCCATTTCGGCGACGGGTTCCACGTCGCGCGGACTGACCAGCTATCAAAACGCGGCTTTTCGATATTCCAGCGCCGCTCATCAGGTTCACGCCCGGTGAAGACTGATCCTTCGATCTGAAATTGGCGCGAAGCAAAGCCCAGCGTACCCACGCCATAAGTGATATGATTGCTATCGAACCAGTGATGCGTGATGGGCGCCTCAGGATTCAGCTTTGCCGAACCACGATGCATAAACGCACTGGGGCCAAGCGCGGGTTCGCCGACAGGGCCGCCGTAGAGGAATACACTGCTGTCGTACCCGACATTAACGTCTAAGCGCGCAGCCAGTTCCATAAACAGGTCATGCGGATGTTGTCGATCAACTAAAGGCTCGCCATTATTGGTTTCGCCAGTTGCGAACAGATTAGGGTAGCCGCTGTTCTTCATCAGCGGCTCAAGGCTGAGCATGGATTTGAACTGAAAGCTGGCATTTGGGCCAAGGTCGTGCTCCGCCATGAGCATAAGCATCGACTGAACGTAAGCCTTATCACCGCCACGCGGGCCAGATTGGTCGGTGTAAACACCCCAAGCGTAGGCGTGAGCTGTCAAAATCCAGTCGCCTTGGTCGAATCTGAAGCCATGCAACCCAAAGTGATGCGAGCTTTGTCCGTCAACTTCAGGTAATCGCGAAGTTCCTGAGCCATCTTGCGGCATCGAAACCTCGCACGGGTTATACTTGTCAAGACGCGAAGGCAGATCATCCATACAATCGGTAAAGCTATCGGCGGGCAGGGCCATATTTTGGCTGTGATCCATCTGAGAATGATCATGTTCCTGCGCCATTGCCGGTGCCGCAGCAGCGCAAGACAGCGTCATACCCCATGACAGGGCGATCAATAAAAAGCGCAGAAAACCGTCTAAGTTCACACTAAAATCACACCTAAACGATGTCTGCACCAGCCCAGCTTTCGATACCGCCGTTAAGCCGAAAGGCTGGGACGGTAAGGAGAGGAAATGCAGATTAACCATTTAACCTATTTGGCACATTTTGTTCAAAATGTCAAGGTTTCCCATCATCGTCACTCGCTGGGCCAAGTAGCCATCAGACATTAAACCGGAACAGCATGATGTCGCCATCCTTGACCAGATAGTCTTTGCCTTCTGAACGCCATTTGCCAGCTTCCTTGGCTCCTGCTTCGCCATTGTACTGGACGTAATCTTCATACGCCATCGTCTCGGCGCGGATGAAGCCTTTTTCGAAATCGCTGTGGATTGCGCCTGCGGCATTGGGGGCGGTGTCGCCTTTATGCACCGTCCATGCCCGCGCTTCTTTAGGGCCAACGGTAAAGAATGTGATCAGGTGGAGCAGCTCATAGCCAGCACGGATTACCCGTGCCAGGCCGGTTTCGGTGAGGCCCAGATCTTCCAGAAACACCTCACGGTCTTCGGCTGGCATTGTCGAGATTTCAGCCTCGATCGCTGCAGAAACGACCACCGCCTCTGCCCCCTCAGCCTTGGCTTTTTCAAACACGCGGGCCGACAGCGCATTGCCATTGGCCGCACTCGCTTCCTCTACATTGCAAACATACAGCACCGGTTTCGCCGTCAGCAATTGTGCCAGTTGGAACAACCGCTCTTCCTCGGCATCATCACGCTTCGTCAGCCGCGCCGGCTTGCCATCGCGCAACAGATCAAGCGCACGGCCAAGCACTACCGCGCTGACCTTTGCTTCCTTATCGCCCTGCGCACCCTTTTTCTGCAAATTCGGCACGCGCTTTTCAAGCGATTCAAGGTCAGACAGCATCAATTCGGTATCGACGGTATCGGCATCAGAAATCGGATCGATCTTGGCATCGACATGCTGAATGTCATCATCCTCAAAACAGCGCAGCACATGGACGATGGCGTCAACCTCGCGGATATTGCCCAGAAACTGGTTGCCCAGCCCCTCACCTTTCGATGCCCCGCGCACAAGTCCTGCAATGTCGACAAAGCCCAATTGCGTCTCGATGATCTTTTGCGACGCGCCAATCTTGGCAATCGTCTGCAACCGCAGATCAGGGACCGCGACATTGCCGATATTTGGCTCAATCGTACAGAACGGATAATTGGCCGCCTGCGCCGCCGCCGTCTGCGTCAGCGCATTGAACAGTGTAGACTTACCAACATTAGGCAGCCCAACGATACCGCATTTGAAACCCATATTTTCCTCTTGGGAGATTGATATGCCGCGTCCCTAGGCGAGCGCGGGAAGCGAGTCCAGCCAACGCTCCAGCGCCATTGGGCTTTTCAGCCGGATGATCTTTGCTTCGTGGCCTTTCAACCGTGCCTCGGTGCGTGGGCGTGGGCCGCTATTCCAGCGGAGCAGATAGAACAGAAAGGGCAAATCGAACCGTTCCGGGCAGCCCTTAGTCATATCGGGACGTGTGCGTCCGCGATAGAACCACAGACGGCGAAACAGTCGAGCGACGCACAGCCGGATGGGAAAATCGAGATAGACCACAGTGTCGGCCCGCTCCAGCCGCTCACCCAGCGTGCCGCCATAGGTGCCATCGATCAGCCAGCGGTTCGTAGCAGTGATGGCGGCAAGCTTTTCGAGGATTTCATCCTTGCTGCTTTCCACCCAACCGGATTTCCAGTTGAGTTGGTCCATGTGGAATATTGGTAAGGCCAGTCGCGCGCCCAGCATCGCGGCCAAGGTCGATTTACCCGCGCCGCACGGGCCAATGATGAGGACTCGTTGCATGGGGGAAATCTAATTTGCTTAGCAAACCGGTCAGGGTTGGAGCTCTAAACGACGCTCAATTCTATCAAGGCGCTCTTTCAGCTTATCGATGGCATGCCGATCTGCAATCACTTCTGCGAAGTTGTCTGCACCGTCGCGTGCTAACCGCGCAATCGAGGTCTCGATATGGGCTAGACGGCTCAACATATCCGCATCCCGTTCACGCGAAGCAGTTTGCTCCGCTTGAATTTTCTTTAGGTGTTCGAGCACCAGATTGTCGGTAACATTCGTCATATTGTTTATAATAACATGAAAAGGGTTGTTGAGTCCATAATAGGCCCAATCAATCCGCCAACCTCAACGCAACCTCACTCATAAAGCGCGCGTCGTTGCCTTGTGCCAACCAGTCGACCTCGGCGGACAGTGCGCCAAGCATGTCGGCCAGTGGATCGATCTCGTTTTTGGAGAAACTGCCCAGCACATAGCCGGTTACGCGGTCTTTATGCCCCGGATGACCAATGCCAAGCCGCACGCGGCGGAACTCTGCGCCGATATGGTCGATGGTTGACCGGATGCCGTTGTGCCCGGCCGCGCCACCGCCGCGCTTCACCTTTAACTTAAAGGGCGCAAGGTCCAGCTCGTCGTAAAACACAGTCACGTCGGCCGGGGATAGTTTGAAAAAATCCATCGCGGCGCGAATGCTGCGGCCGCTTTCATTCATGAATGTTGCGGGTTTCAGCAGGATTATCTTGTCACCGCCAATGCGCGCTTCCTGAACCCAGCCGAGATGTTTTTTCGCAGGGGCCGGTGCGTCGTGCCGGTCGGCAATCGCGTCCACGGCCATAAAGCCAATATTGTGCCGGTGCATCGCATATTGCGGTCCCGGATTGCCAAGGCCTGCCCAGATTTGCATGATCGGTTGCTAGCTTTCCTTACCGGCAATGAAAAGGCCGGTCTGCATGTGCTGCAAACCGGCCTATAATCATTTTTACGAAAAGCGAATTACTCAGCTTCGCCTTCGGCCTTGGTCGTGTCGCCTTCTTGGCTCTTCATGCCAGAGGGAGCAACAACCGTTGCAATCGTAAAGTCACGGTCAGTGATCGCGCTCTTTGATCCTTCAGGCAGTTTTACGTGGCTGATATGGATCGAATCGCCAACGTCAAAACCGGTGACATCGATAACGATTTCGTCAGGAATTTTCGCGGCATCGCAAATCAATTCCAGCTCGTGACGGACGATGTTCAAGACACCGCCGCGCTTTAGGCCCGGCGAAGCGGCTTCGTTAGTAAACGAAACAGGCACTTCAACATGGACCGTTGCGTCCTTAGCAAGGCGCATGAAATCGACGTGAATGGGACGGTCAGAGACCGGATGCACGGCAACGTCCTTTGGCAAAGTGCGGACGGTTTTACCGTTCACGGTCACTTCGACGATGCTGTTCGAAAAATGGCCCGTCATCAACGCTTTGATAAGGGCTTTTTCCTCGACATGGATGTTTTCCGCGTCTTGGTTGTTGCCGTAAATAACGGCGGGTACACGGCCTTCGCGACGCAATGCACGGGAGGCTCCCTTGCCAGCCCGTTCGCGCGGCTCAGCCGACAGTGTCAGCAGATCGCTCATAGTATTTCTCCAATAGATTTAACTTTGCCGTCACGCCTCCAGGGATGACCATAACAACAAGCGTGCGCCATTAGGCAGCTTTGCGCAGAAATGCAAGCTTTGCAGGTTTAATCAATCAACGTCACTGCACGCGTTCGACTTTATAGCCCATTTCACGCAACAATGCAGGGACGCCGCCTTTCCCCGCCATATGCGCAGCACCGACGGCGACGAATACGCTGGCGTCTTTATCTATCAGCTTTGCAATCTGCGCGGCCCAGTTGCGGTTGCGGCCGTCAAGCAACGCTTCGCGGATCGCAGGCGACGCCAATATGCTGCCCGTTTGGTCGATGATAACCGCATCGGGGGCGCCGCGCATCCATGCCGCAAGCATTTTTTCAAACTGTGGCCGGTTTTTGTCCCTGTTTCGCAGCACGCTATCGAGCATCAATCGTTGGTCTTTTTCAGGCAAACGGTCAAAGAAGCCAAATTGCTCGCTGATCGTTTCTAATCCCGAAATAGATTTATCCTCTGCGCGAAACCGCATGGTTAAAACCTGCTCGACACCGCTGCCTTGATTAAGCCCAAGATCTGCACTTTGAACCGAGGCAAGTGTCAATGCCGCAGCCCAGCTTTCCATATGATCAAGCACGGCGCGTGGCCCCGGCACAGCTTCATCAAGCTGATCGATCACAGGATGAAGGACCGCATCGGTGCGGCGGGTGAGTTTTGGCTGCCCGCCGGAAACGCCCATATTGGCAAAAATTTGGGCGACCGCTTTCTGATCATCCAGCCCTGATGCCTCCAACAATAGGCTGTCCGACTGCCGCACGGCTTGTTGGAACAGTGGCGTTTGCCAATCGGTGTCGGGGGGAAGGAGATGGACAGTTCCAAACAGCCAGACTGCGCCCGTCTTGCCCTGCACTTTCCATAATGCGGGCGCGCCCTCGCCTTCTATCCGCACTGGTTCTAAGGGCTTTGAACAAGCCCCCAGTGTCAGGACAATCGAGAGCAATACCGAAACGAACCAGCGGCTGGTCAATCGCGGACCTGCTCTGTTTTCAGGCCATAGGCTGTCAGCATATTTTGCACACTCATCGGCCCTGCCAAATGCCCTGCGCCCACCGCCATAAAGACCGTGCCGGGCTTTGCCATCCGCTGGTTTATCCACGCCGCCCAATTGGCGTTGCGGCGGGTCAGCAATGGCTCGGTTAGCTTTAGGGTGTCGAACCCTTCATTCATTATGGCCGCAACGCCATCGATATCGGCCGTCGACCACAGATCAACGAGCCGGTCAGTCTGCGGCGCAATTTCATCAATCGATTTGGCTGTTGTTGTGACATAATCCATCTGCACGCTGTCAGGCAGCTTGTCGAAAATCGACAGTTGAAACCGCATCGTTTCCAAGCCCAACACCGGCTTTTTGCTTGCCGCTGCAGCAGCCTTTAACTGCACCTCGACACCGCTCGTCATATCATAACCTTTTTGCAGCAACCCGGCAAAATACAGATTCACCGCGACTGCCCAGCCATCCAGCGGATCAAGTGCCGAATGGGGCAACCCTAGCTTTGCAACCGCAGCCTCATATGTGACCAGATCTTCAGCGCCCAGTTTCTGCCGAATAGTCCGGCCGCTTTTGTCAATGCTGAGGTCCGCCATAACCGTGGCAGCCTCAGCAGCACTGGGGTCGAGCATTTCCAAAACCAAGGTGTCGGATTTATCGAAAGCAGATTTCACATTGTCGTCAAACCAACCAAGGCCGGGGCGCAGAACATGGACAGTGCCGAACAGGTAAACCGTCGTGTCCTCATCGCGCAGTACCCACAACGCAGGATCAATATCTTTAACTTGCGATGTGTTTTCAGGAACAGGTTGCAACACATCGGATTGTGCATGCACCGCTGGCGTCAAAACGCTGGCTGCTACCAGCAAGAATATGGCCCGGATCATTTCGGTTTTCCGGCCTTATCAATCTCTTTCGTTTCGGGCTTACCTACTTTTGGCTTTTCAACCTCAGCCTTTACCGGTGGTTTCGCCTCCACCGCTTTCGGTTTTTCTTCGGGTTTTTTGTCCTCAAGCTTTTCAGGATCAATTTTCCACTCATCAGGCTTTGCACTGCCAGCGACCACTTTGCCCATCGGCTTAGTCAAACGCTGAAACTGATCGCCCAACATCGCATCAACAGCAGGAGCAATCTCGGCGACTTTATAGCGCATATAACCGCCCACGACATAGGACAGGCTGATCCTGGTTCCGGCTCCGTCCTTCAAAGGCTCCATCGCTACGGTCAGCGTGCCGTGCATCGCTTCGGACTGCAGCGGCCCTAATGCTCCGGTCATCCGAAGCACTTTACCGGGATCAGCAAACAGCACGCGCATATGTTCAACACTACCACGCGGCTTAACCGCACCGTTGGCGGCTTTGTCCTGTAACAGTTCGCAGAAACAACCGCCCGCCTGTGCGTCGATATAAAAACCGTCTGTTTTGCCAGACCAGCTGTGCGCAGGGTTCCACCAATCTTTAGGAACCAACAGTCGTTTCCATACGTCTTCAGGCTTTGCCAAAACCTCTGTGGTGTGACCGACAACAAAGCCGCTTTCGCTTTGGCTTTTGACTTCGGCAACGGCGGGGCCGGCAATCAGCATTGTGCTGGCGGCAAATAGGGCAATTTTCTTCATGATGCGCAGAATAGCGCCGATAGCGAGCGACGCAAGCGGATGTGGCTGCTTATGCCGCCAGAATTGCGTCGATAGCGCTGGTAACGTCCGATATTGGAGCCATGCCGTCGACTTTGCTCACCAATCCGCGGGCGTCATAGATGGGCAGGATCGGTGCGGTTTTGCCGCGATACTCGGCCATGCGGGTACGGACAGTTTCTTCATTATCGTCTGGCCGGCGCTTAAATTCGGTTGATCCGCATTTGTCACAGACGCCCTCAGCCACCGGCTGCTTAAACGTGTCATGATAGCCTTCGCCGCAGTGCGCACAGGTAAAGCGGCCAACGATCCGTTCAACCAGCGCATCTTC
>JAAFIB010000096.1 GCA_013297725.1 Sphingomonadales bacterium | reverse complement strand
CTGACCCCGACATCACCCGGTTTTTGCGCACCGATTGTAATCAACCCAGCAGGCTTTTTTGACGCACGCTCGTTGGCTGCATTCCAATATGATGTAGCGACCACCAACTCAGCAGGAGGCACAGCGGCGCAAGCGGCCTGTGCAGCGGCGGGGGCAGCTCCATTCGGGCCCATCCTTGCCAATCAGGAATTCACAATCTCACGGCCATCAAAAGCCATTTACGGCGAAGCAGCCTATGAGATTAGTGATGCGCTATCGATTACTGTCGGGCTGCGCTATACTTGGGATAAGGTGAAATACAGCAATGCTCGCACGCTGCTGTATGATCTGGCCGGAACCGGCGTGATCGCCAGCCTTGTGCCTTATAGCTTCCCCTATAACCCAGCGTTGCCGCGCGTGAATCAAAAGCGCAGTACCGGTGAATTTTCGGGTCGCGTGGTTCTGGATTATAAATTCACTGACGATATCCTTGGCTATGCAAGCTATAGCCGTGGCTACCGCGCCGGGACGTTCAACGGCCTTGCCTATCAGGATACCAGTCAAGTCTATTTCCTTGAGCCGGAAAAAGTGAATGCGTACGAAGTCGGCCTGAAATCCCGTTTTGCCAATAATCGGGTGCAATTGAACGTTGCCGGTTTCTATTATGATTATTCCAACCAACAGATTGCACAGATTATCGGTGCGACGTCGTTCTTACGCGCAGCCAATGGCCGTGTGTTCGGGATGGAAGCGGAACTGGCAGCACAAATTGCTGATCCGCTGCGCATCGATGCCTCCTTTGGCTATTTGAACACAAAGTATAAAGGCAACAGCATCGACCCGACTGACCCGTCGAGCCTGACGCTGAATATCAACGGCAATCAATTCCCCAATGCGCCGAAAATCACCTTCTCGGCAGGGTTTGACTTCACAGCCTTTGAAACCGGACGCAGCAAGTTGGTATTGCGCGGTGACACGCAATATATGGGAAGATATTATTTCGACCCATTTGGTGACTATGGCCAAGATCCATGCGGTTCGCCGCGTGCCGGATCGTTGGTGCTGCAGGCGACGCCTGAAATTGCATGCGGCAATCCGGGCTATTGGTTGGTCAATGCACGGGCGACCTATACGTTGGACGACAAGTATTCGTTGAGTGTTTATGGCAAGAACATCACCAACAAATTCTATTATGTCTACGGCCTAAACCTAAACGCCTTTTATCAGGATTATTTCGCCCGTGGTGCACCGCGCACATATGGCGTGGAATTTTCGGCACGTTTCTAAATGCTAAGTGTCGGGCGGGGTCGCGACCTCGCCCGCGCATATAATAACAGGAGAGAATGACGGTGATCGATACGGAACCGCATTTGGCGGCATTGCTTCAGGCGCGCAAACTGCGCCGCGCAGAACCGCCCTATGAACCACAGGCAGATCAAGCGATCGAAGGTCTGCTTGGCAGCTATTACGCCGCAAAGCTGCCGGGGGCCAAGGTCAGCGATGTCGCGCGGCTGGGCGGTGGTGCATCGAAGGAGCAATTCTCGTTCACGCTGAATAGTGCCGATGGCAGCGCCCAACGCTATGTCCTGCGCATGGACCCGATGGAGGGGATCACCGAAACTAGCCGTCAGCGCGAATATGAAATCTTGATGGCGATGCAAGGCGTCATCCCTGTGCCGCGCCCCGATTGGCTGGATGCAGACGGCGCACATTTTGGTCGCCCAGCAGTGATTATGGAACTGGTGCCGGGCAGCCCGAAACCAAGCAACATGACGCTATCAGTAACCGGCCTCGGCACTGTGCTGGGCGATCCGTTGCGCGGCCAAATTCGTCCGCAATATCTGGACATGCTGGCAAAGATTCACAACTTCGATTGGGCCAGCGCTGATCTGCCATCCTATGCTGCTCCAGATGCTGATCCTAAACAGGCCACCCGCTGGTTGATTAACTTCTGGAAAGAACTGCTTGAACAGGATGCGATCGCGCGTGAACCGGTCATCCGTTTGGCAACGCAGTGGCTAGAGGAGAATGTGCCTGATTGCGAAAAGCTGTGCTTTGTCCACGGTGATTTCCGCACCGGAAATTATCTGTTTGACGAAGCGACTGGCAAAGTCACAGCAATGCTTGACTGGGAAATGAGCTATATCGGCGATTTCCACAGCGATCTGGCGTGGTTGTTACAGCCTGTGTTCGGCACGCGCATCGACGGCGTGTTCAGGGTCAGCGATATATTCGAAGGCGAGGAGGATTTTATCGCCGCATATGAGGCGGCTAGCGGCAACAGCGTCAACCGCGAAACTCTGCATTACTTCAAAGTCTTCAACGACTGGAAAAGCTATATCCTTGTCTCTGCGCTTGGCATGCGCGCGGCGCGAGAACAGCATAACCATCAGGATGTGTTGCTGACTTTTCTGGCCGCCACAGGCCCGATGTTTGTCGCTGATCTGGCCAAATTACTTTCGACAGGAGCACGCCCATGAACCCGTCTGTCAAAGACCGCCTCGGCAGTGTTGTCCGCGCGCTGAACGGCGTTGTCCTGCCCGCACTTCCCAAGGAAGCAAGCCTTGCTCAAGAACAGGTCATGCTCGCAATGGGGCATATACAGATCATCCTTGCGCAAATAGATGCGGCGCCTGCTTTTCTTGCAGAAGAAATGACGGATATTGAACACATGGGAGCCGAAATTGCTGCTGCTGCGACAGGAGATGGAGAAACGGGCATGGCTGCTGCGGCGCTGAATACGTTGCTTGCAGACACAGCAACCGATGCACCCGAGGCGCGAACGGCGGCGGTTCAGGATGCCATTGACCTGTTACTACAGGCGTTGGCGCGGGATGGCGATGCCGCATCGCGCCAGAATGTTCGCGACATCGTGCTGCAACACGGGGCAGCCCGTGCTGAAAAGGACCGGCGCTGGTTTGCGGCGATGGGCTTTGATATCGATTATTCTGGAGGATAACGCGCGATGCGTTTCGGTGCCGATTATGCGATGCTGATTGATGGTCGGCTTGAAACTGGTGGCGCATCTTTTGCTGTGCTTAATCCCGCGAATGAGCAGGTTTTTGCCCATGCGCCCGACGCCAGTGAGGCTGATTTAGACCGAGCCGTTGCGGCTGCGCGTGCGGCGTTCCCGGGCTGGGCGGCAACGCCAATGGAACAGCGGCGAGACGCGCTGCGGGCTATGGCATCAGCACTGGTTGCCAATAAAGACGACATGCTGCGCCTTTTGACGCGCGAACAGGGAAAGCCCCATGCCGATGCAGAGGGCGAAGTGCTTGGCGCCGCGCATTGGCTGGATGGCGCAGCACAGCTTGATTTGCCGCTGATCGTTAATGAAGACAGCGATGTTCGTTACAGCGAAACCCGCCGCGTTCCCATTGGCGTGGTGGGTGCAATCGCTCCGTGGAACTACCCGCTTTTGCTCGCGATGTTCAAAGTCGGCCCCGCGCTGTTGGCAGGCAACACTATGGTGCTTAAACCATCACCGTTCACTCCGCTAACCACGTTAAAATTCGGGGAACTGGTCAAGGGCATCCTGCCGCCCGGCGTGCTGAACATTATCAGCGGCGGCGATAACCTTGGCCCGTGGATGACATCGCATCCGGGCATCGACAAAATCAGCTTCACTGGATCGACCGCCACTGGCAAACGCGTGATGCAGTCGGCGTCCGACACGTTAAAACGCGTCACGTTGGAACTTGGCGGCAATGACCCGGCAATTGTCATGCCCGATGTTGATCCAGAAGCGATTGCGCAGGAAATATTTTGGGCAGCGTTCGGTAATAGCGGCCAGATTTGTATCGCCAGCAAACGCGTTTATGTGCATGCGGACATATACGACCGGTTGCGCGACGCAATTGTCGCCTATGCACAGACGATCAAGCTTGGCGATGGCGCCGAACAGGGCACTCAACTGGGCCCGATAAACAACCGTCCGCAATACAGGCGTGTGCTCGATCTGATCCGCGATGCAAAAGCCAAGGGCTATCGCTTTCTGACCGGTGGTGAGCCGCATGATGGGATGGGCTATTTTGTGCCTGTCACCATCCTGGATAATCCTCCAGAGGACAGCCGGATTGTGCAAGAGGAACAGTTCGGCCCGATCATGCCGCTGATCAAATTTGCCAGCATCGACGAAGTAATCGCGCGCGCAAATGCCAGTGACTATGGCCTTGGCGCATCAATATGGTGCGCTGATGAAGACGAAGCCTATGCCATAGCACGACGCATCGACAGCGGCATCGTGTGGATCAACGAAACCCGCCACATGTCGCCACTGGTCCCATTTGGCGGGCACAAGCTTTCAGGAATGGGCGTCGAAGGCGGCGAGCACGGGTTGCTAGAATACACCAATGCCCAAACAATAACACGCAAGCGGCCAAAAGCGGTGTGAGCGCGAAGCAGCGCGCACCTTCCGGACATAACCAATACGCAACGCCCCGAACCCAAAGGGTTCGCAAGGCCGACCGGCCGCCCGAGCTTATGCGAGGTAGCCAAGGCAACGGATGTTGCCGCCCGGCGCTTGAGGCTAACCAAAAAACGCCCGCCCCCGGACGAAGTCCGCAACAACGAACGCAAACGCCACCGAACCCAAAGGGTTCGCAAGGCCGACCGGCCGCCCGAGCTTATGCGAGGTAGCCAAGGCAACGGATGTTGCCGCCCGGCGCTTGAGGCTAACAAATCTGGTGCCCGGAAGAGGACTCGAACCTCCACGCCGTTGCCAGCGCCAGCACCTGAAGCTGGTGCGTCTACCAATTCCGCCATCCGGGCACATGATGCGATCCGCACAACAGCGGAGCATCGGGTAGGCGCGTGTCTTTAGTTTGTGCTGTGGGGAAGTCAACGGGGGATGTGGGTGGCTTGATAGTGCCCCTACTAGATATTACACCACTGCAATAATGTTCTCTATTTGATCTATAGAATTTTTGCGCTATTAAGCTTTTGTGAAAAATTTTTCCAACCTTATGGTCGATGCCAAATTTTCAATTGAAGAGTTGGTTTTTGAGTTCGGTGTATCTTTAGATGCTGCTCGTGACTGGCAACTAGATAAAGTAAGACCACCAGCAAATGTGATCCAATGCCTCTCGGCTATGGCCTCGCTAGAAAAAAACTCTTCAGCGGCTAAGGGCATGACCTCATCATTCACAACAACCGCTAAAAATCCTTCGATCCAATCGCGGAGTATAATAGCCGCCGGTGCAGAAAAAATTGGTGTGAGTCTATCCGACAAATTTGGCGGCAAGGGGTCAGACTTAAGCAACACAATTGACCCGATAACGATACCGGTTAAGGGTAATTCTATAGTCGCAGGTGTGTTAACCGACAGGGAAGAAATGGATATGCTGATGCAAAGTCAATTTAACTTCATATCTCTGTTTTCAGGCGCAATGGGGTTAGATCTTGGTATAGAAGAGGCCGGTGGAAATCTCATTTTCGCAAATGAAATCGACAAGGGCGCTGTTGCAACAATTCGTCACAATCGCCCCGAAGTTCCTGTTTTCGACGGCTCTATAAAAGACCTAGCTGCTGAGCACGTTTTTGAAAAAACTGGTTTAAAAAAGGGCGAACTGAGTTTGCTCTGCGGAGGTCCACCATGCCAGTCTTTTTCAGTCTATGGCAACCGTGCTGGTTCTCATGATCCAAGAGGTCAGCTAGTTTTCGAATTTGTTCGCATGGTTGGCGAATTAATGCCCAAATGCTTCTTAATGGAGAATGTGCGCGGACTGCATTCCATGCCTCTCGTTCCTCAGAGCGCTGTAAGTCACACACCAGATTACGAGCCGTGGATGGGAAAAAACGGATCGTTGATGGAAACCATCGTTCGGGAACTGAGGGTATTTGGTTATCAAGTCGACGTATTTTTGGTGAACTCTGTAAACTACGGAGCTCCGCAAATTCGAGAACGCATGTTTATTATGGGTAATCGGATTGGCGTTGCCAATGAAGTGCTGCATCCAACTCATAGCAATCGCTCCGAAGACGGATTGCCCAAATTCAAAACTCTACGCGATGCAATTGGCGAACATTTTTTAGATAAAATACCCGAACTGATGAATTTTAGCGCAAGGAAAATTCATTATTTGGGAATGGTGCCACCGGGCGGCAACTGGAGAAGCCTGCCAATAGATATTCAAAAAGAATCCATGGGGAAAAGTTGGTATCTAAAAGGAGGACGAAGCGCCACATGGAGACGACTTTCTTGGGATTTTCCATCGCCTACAGTTGTCACTATGCCAAATCATGCGTCAACCAGCATGTGCCACCCAGATTTGGTTAGGGCGCTTACGGTAGGGGAGTGCGCGGCAATTCAAGAATTCCCATCAGATTGGGTATTCCTTGGAACAACTGCGGAGAAATATCGTCAGATTGGAAATGCAGTTCCGGTGCGACTAGGACGTGTAGCGGGGCAAGCAATCGCAAGAATGCTAGATGCGGAAACTTCAGTAAACCCTTCAATTATAGGTCAGAATTGTGAGGTCAATGTAGTGCATTTGCGCCCCCATGTTCGCACAAAGCGCTATTGGTATAAAGGCGAAGCCCTTGCTGGCAACCATAGTTACTATGAGACTCCTCTGCCACTATTTGGTTAGCGATTCACAACATTGATGAAGGCGATCCAATCGGCTTCGGAATAAACATCGCCAATCTGCGATAACATTCCGGCTGTCACACGGTTTGTGACATCAGTTGAGTCTTTAGACTGGTCAGAATCTTCGCGAGCTGTAAGGACAGCTTGATAAATGCCCGCCATGATCCATTCTTGACCACGGCCATCATCCGCTAGCCAAGCCCAAAATTCTCGCCCAGCATAAACTTCCACATCGTCGGAAATATCTACAACATCATGTTTAGCGCCGGTAACAATACCACGCAAAAGCCTGTATTTATCGGTAAGGTCATCACCATGGCCATAGAAAACACCAACAACGATTTTATCGAACTCAATGGCTCCCTTTTCGCGAAGCTCAAGCAAAGTTTTAAATGACCTATTCAAACCCATCGCTTGCCCGAGCTGGATTGTCCATTTACTGGCTTTTTGCGATAAAAGAAATTTTCCGTTTGGCTTTGTTACAATCTGATCAATGTCGTCAAAAGCTGGATCAGTAAGGCCGTTTGCTAACCGATAAGCTTTATCAAGCTTATGAGTTCCAAAGGCTTGCGGTAGAATCTTCTCGTCAATTAGCTTACCGAAGCCAGTGCCGTGACCGATGTAAAAATGCCCCGCTGTGATGAAGTCCGCCAGCTCGTCCGCACTGTCTAGGCCATGCAATGCGCAGATCAGTGGGGCTAAAAAAGGGTTTACCTCCATAGTTCCATGTTCAGCTTGTAGAATTTTCTGGGTGCGCTGCTTAATCCACCACGTGACAAGCTCAGAAACTTTAGAGATAACGTAATTTTGGTCCATGAACTGTGCGCCGCCCCAATTAAGTCTTACCCTTCCTGCCCGCCCTTCCCCCGCCAATCAATCCCCAACGTCTGCCCGGGCAATTTTTGCCTGTGGGTTTTGCAGCGAACAGGAGTGTCCCTTTAGGGACTGTCCCTATTGGGACACTCCTTTGCCTCCCATTCCAAATAGGCAAGCCGTCTCCGACCCTCCCACTTTCGTCACCCAGTTTAGGGTCGGTTAATCCCCCGGATTAACCTCAAACAGCTGGGGGCTGTTTGACCCAAAACTCTTGACACGGGGTTAGGCTTTAATCGGCGGTAGTAAGCCAAGCCCCGCATCAAGTGCGGGGCGACGTGTGGGTAATTGGCATAAGGCGAAATCTAACCCTGTTATGGCCCTTCCCCCCTTGAAACCGCCCCCCTTGAAACGGCCCCCTTGAAACCCAGCGCCCTCTGGTGCAAAGCGCAAAGCCTATTCTTCACCATCTCACAGGCTCCTCCCACATGAACGATCTGAACGGCAAATTGGTCACGGTTTTTGGCGGCGGCGGGTTTGTGGGACGCTATGTGGTGCAGGCTTTGTGCGGTGCGGGCGCGCGGGTTCGCG
>JAAFIB010000095.1 GCA_013297725.1 Sphingomonadales bacterium | reverse complement strand
TGGCGTCAGGGTTGACCTCTGGTACGATCAACGGCACATCGGGGTCCATGCGATAGAGCGAGCTGTTATCGATGACCACACAGCCAGCAGCAGCAGCCTTTGGCGCGTAAATCGCGGTTGCATCCGAGCCGATAGCAAACAGGGCGATGTCCCAGCCAGCCCAATCGAAATGCTCGATATTCTGAACCTTCAACGTCTTGTCAGTCTCGCCAAAGTCAATGACATCGCCCGCCGAACGTGACGATGCAACAGCAGCAACTTCATCCGCTGGAAACTCGCGTTCAGCAAGGATGTTCAGCATTTCACGGCCCACATTGCCTGTGGCTCCAGCGACAACTACGCGATAACCCATTTCAAACTTCCTTCGATATTCAGTTTTGCCATCAGGCAATGAAAAAGGCCGGGGTCTGTTGAGACCCCGGCCTTTGATGTTCGATTAAGAACGTGCGGGATCGGACCTTAAGTGGTCGCGGTAGTTCCCTTAATTGGACGCGGATCGCGGCGTTCAGCAATACGTGCCTTTTTACCGGTGCGGCCACGCAGATAGTAAAGTTTCGCACGGCGCACAGCACCCCGGCGCACAACTTCGATGCTTTCTACGTTGGGCGAATACAGCGGGAATACCCGCTCTACGCCTTCGCCGAACGACATTTTACGAACGGTAAAGTTCGATCCCATGCCTTTGTTCGAACGCGCAATGCATACGCCTTCATAATTCTGGGTACGGGTGCGTTCACCCTCGATTACCTTAACTCCGACACGGAGCGTATCACCGGCGCGAAATGCCGGAATGTTTTTCTTGGTGGCAAGTTCAGCAATAGCTTCTTGCTCAAGCGTCTGGATCAGGTTCATAGCCTGTCTTCTTCCTTCTTCATGCCGCGCGACAGAGGCAGGTCAGTCCCGAACGCCCTTGTAGCGTTCCCAAAGGTCTGGCCTGCGTAACCGTGTATCGATCTTTGATTGGCGTTTCCGCCATTCGTCGATCTTCGCATGATCCCCCGATCGCAGCACTTCAGGGATCGTGCGCCCTTCCCACATTGCAGGTCGGGTGTAGTGCGGATATTCTAATAAGCCCTGTTCAAAAGACTCATCATCCCCACTTGAAGCCGCGCCCATTACGCCGGGAAGCAGCCGAATGCAAGCGTCGAGTAGCATCAAAGCGCCCATTTCTCCACCAGACAAGATGATGTCGCCCATGCTGATCTGTTCGATCTGTGGCCGTGCATCGAATAACCGCTCGTCAAACCCCTCAAAACGGCCGCAGATGATGGTGACACCGGGGCCAGAGGCAAGTTCGCGAATGCGGGATTGAGTGATAGGTTTGCCGCGCGGGGTCATGGCGAGGATGGGTAAATCTGATGCTTTTTCAATCGCATGATCCACCGCCGCCGCCATGACGTCAGCTTTCAACACCATCCCTGCGCCACCGCCCGCGGGGGTATCGTCCACCGTGCGGTGCTTGTCAGTCGCAAAGTCGCGGATGTGGATGGGGGAGCACGCCCACTTACCCTCCGCCAAAGCACGGCCAGCCAGCGACACGCCAAGCGGGCCGGGGAACATCTCAGGATAGAGGGTCAGGATTTGGGTTTGAAAGGTCATTAAATCACAATTCGGCTTTTGGCCGAACATCATCCTCATTTAAGCCGCTGTAGAGAGACGCGGACTATAGCAATAATCATACATGCGCATATCACGCCTAGAGCAGCAAAAAAAACAAAGGCCAGTGGAGTCACTCGCGTCATATGCCCGGTTAAATACCAATGCTTAACCAGCAAAAAGCATGTGATTGTGCTCCCACCAATAATAACAAGCGCGAGAAAAACATAGTAAGCTGTTTTAAACTTTGACAAGATGAATTCCAATCAAATCAGACCTTAGTTAGCCACAATTAACGGATCGAAAAACTCCCATCAAACCGTCCAATTCTCAACCGTCAACCCCGGCACATCGGCGAAGTCGGCTTCGTTGTTCGTGATAACAACAGCGCCGATGCTAAGCGCATGTGCCGCAAGCAGGCGATCAAAACGTGCACGCTTGAATGGCAGCTGGGAATACTCGCGCGCTGCGGACTCATCAAAAGGTTGCAGCGGAATCACCGCGACAAAGGCTTCCAGAACCTCCGGTGGTGGCGGTTTTCCAATATTCGTACCAAGAGCAATCTCGGCGAAGGTGATCGCTGAAATGCCAATGTCGCCTGCATCTGCAGCCGCAATCCGGTGCGAGATAGGCGCTTCAGCATCGATCATCGAATAGATCGCACTGTCTGCATCAATAAGATACCTAATCACGTGTCGTCGCGTGCCTTTTGCGCCGCTTCATATGCCTCTCGCGCCAATTTGGTGCTGGGCCGCTCCTCGAATTCGCGCAATTCAGGCGGGATCGGTTTCAACCAAGGTGCCTTACCTGCGAATCCGCTGATATCGATTTTGCGCTTGGGCGCATCTATGGGTTTCAAGGCAAGCATAACGCCGTCCTCCACTGTTAATTCCATTTCCATTCCGGGCTTCAAATCGCTGCCAGCGGGGATCCGAACCGCCAACGAATTGCCCGATTTGAATACTTTGGTCCGATAGTTTTTTCGGCTTACTGTATCGGGCAGCTGCACCTGAGCCGCGCGGTCAAAGCGAAAGGTCTGCCGCTCTTCATTTAATTTGTTCATGACATGGCTCCGTATATACTCTGTGTATATACTAGACAACAAACGCAGCGTCAATCACAATTTGCTCACCCCATTCAGGCACAGCCTGCGTATTCATCGGGACCATGAACTTCTTACCCGGCTTGCCGTCGGTGGGCGGAAGCTGGATTTCCAGCACATCGCCCGCGCCGAAATTTTCCACGGAAACGCAAGCACCAAGGTCCGCGCCATCGGTGGAGACGCAGGGTAGCCCTAAAAGGTCGCTGAAATAATACTCACCTTCACCCAGCACGGGCAAAGCGTCGCGCGGCACGGTTAACAGCGTGCTGCGTAGCTTTTCAGCCATGTTGCGGTCGGTGATTTCGTTGAAGCGCACGATGGCGCCGTCTTTATTGGGGCGCAGCGATTTTAGCGTCAGCGCACCGTCGTTAAAGCTTTTGTGCAGCTTTATGCTATCGATGCTCTCGGCAAACAGCTTTAATCGAACCTCGCCCGTCACGCCATGCGCGCCCGAAATGGCGGCCAGCGTGACGGTGCGGGTATTGGTCAAGGATTAACCCTCAGCATTTTCTTCGGTAGCTTCTTCAGCAGGTGCTTCTTCTGCAGCTGGAGCAGCTTCTTCGGCGGTTACTTCAACCGGCGCAGCTTCTTCAGCAGGAGCGGCTTCTTCTGCAACCGGTGCTTCTTCAGCTGCTGGTGCAGCTTCTTCGGCTGGCGCTGCTTCTTCAGCCACAACTTCAGCCGGTGCTTCCTCAGCAACAACTTCTTCAACTACAGGAGCGGCCGCCGCTGCTGCTGCAGCTTCTTCGGCTTCGGCTGCTTTGGTTGCTTTGTCTTCGGCGCGATCCTTAGCTTTCTGGCCGGGCTCGCCCTTTTTCAGGTTGGTTTTAGCTGCGCGTTCTTTAACACCTGCAACGTCAAGGAAGCGAGCAACACGGTCCGAAGGCTGTGCGCCTGCGGCTAACCAATGTTTCGCACGATCACCGTCGATGATAACGCGGCTTGCGTCATCCTTGGCGAGCAGCGGGTTATAGCTGCCGATCCGTTCGATGAACTTGCCGTCGCGCGGCGCGCGCGCATCCGCAACAACGATTTTGTAATAAGGACGCTTTTTAGAACCACCGCGTGCGAGACGCATTGACAATGACATAATAAATTACCTTTCAGATATATTTCAATAGATTAAAACTGTTACTTCTTTTTATTCAATAAGTTTGCAAGGTCCGCTGGAATACCCCCTGCGTTGCCCCCAGGCATACCCGGCAGGCTAGGGAAGCCGCCGCCTCCGCCGCCCATTCCGCCAAGCCCGCCCTTAGGCAGACCGGCCATACCCTCCATGGTCGCGCCCAAATCGCCACCGGATTTGCCGAACATGGCGGCCAGGCCTTTTAGCCCACCCATTTTCTTGATGCGTTTCATCGCGCCTTCCATCTCCTGATGCATTTTCAGCAACCGGTTGACGTCCTGAACTGTTGTGCCCGAACCTTTGGCAACGCGGATCTTGCGTTTCGCATTCAAAAGTGCCGGTTTATCGCGCTCCTTTTGCGTCATAGATCCAATGATTGCGTCCATACGGAGCAGCAATTTATCGTCCATGCCGCCCTGCGCCATCGCCGCCTTGGCTTTTTTCATGCCAGGCATCATGCCAGCAAGAGCGCCAAGACCGCCCATTTTGGTCATTTGACGCAGCTGCGCACGTAAGTCGTTCAGGTCGAACTGCCCCTTCGCCATTTTGGCGGCAAGCTTATCAGCATCCTCAACTTCAATGGCTTGCGCTGCACGTTCAACAAGGCCGACGACATCGCCCATGCCAAGAATACGGCCCGCAACGCGCGAAGGCTGAAACGCCTCAATCGCATCCAGCTTTTCACCAACGCCGGCAAACTTGATCGGCTTGCCAGTGACGGCGCGCATCGAAAGCGCAGCACCGCCGCGCGCATCGCCATCCAGCCGCGTCAGGACAACACCGGTCAGATTAACTTGCTCGCCAAAACTCGTCGCAACATTGACAGCATCTTGGCCGGTCAGCGCATCAACAACGAGCAGAATTTCTTGAGGGTTAGAGACATTGGCAACAGCCTTCATCTCTTCCATCAACTGCTGATCGACATTCAATCGGCCAGCGGTATCAAGCATCAGGACATCAAAACCCTGAAGCTTTGCCGCCTGCATAGCGCGTTTGGCGATATCGACAGGCTGTTGCCCCGCAACAATCGGCAATGTCGCAACGTCAATCTGCGTGCCAAGCGTTGCCAATTGTTCCTGCGCAGCTGGGCGATTAACGTCGAGCGACGCCATCAGCACCTTTTTGCGTTCTTTTTCTTTTAACAGCTTTGCGACTTTGGCGGTCGTTGTGGTTTTACCCGAACCCTGCAAACCGACCATCATGATGATCGCAGGCGGGGCGACGGCCAGATCAAGCTCGCTAGCCTCTGCACCCAGCATTTCGACAAGCGCGTCATTGACGATCTTGACCACTTGCTGGCCGGGCGTAACGGATTTCAAAACCGATTGGCCAACGGCTTGCTCAGTTACTTTTTCAACAAAGTCCCGGGCAACCGACAGCGCAACGTCCGCTTCAAGCAAAGCCACACGGACTTCGCGCATTGCTTCGCGGACATCCGCCTCGTTCAATGCGCCGCGACCGCGCAGACGGTCAAACACGCCTCCTAACCGGTCACTTAGCTTATCGAACATCGATCAAACCCTTCAAATTCCAATAAAATGCGAAAAACGCCGGTGGGCGAAACCTCGCTGACCGGCGTGCGTCTTTAACCGCATTTTGTGATGTCTCGTAGTTCGAGATTGCGGCCATTTATCAGGATTATCGGAATAATCAAGCCGCAAAGGACACTGGGTCAGAACCCGAGCGTAGGCTGTACTATGAAGACTGAAGTTAACGGAAAATTGACCTTTCTATACCTATATATCGCTGATTATTTGGGGCAATATACCATGATAGCGGACGTAGATAGCCTGACTACCGGCACAGATGATGCTGTTATAATCGCGCAGAAGCGACCACCTCTCAGGCAAATCCTTGTGGTAGCTTGCACAATTGGTATGTTTGTCTATCTCGGCGGCTCGGTTGGGGCGCAGCTAGTCCAAACTTACAGCGGATCTGTTGGATCAACCAATCAAGCGATGGTATCTGCTCTGCTGCTTAACATTGCTCTCATTTTGCTTATCTGGCGCCGCACAAATACCCTTAGCAGCGAAGTTGATGTTTACAGACAAGCAGAGGTTCGCGCCAAGCATCTCGCGATTACCGACCCGCTGACTAACCTGTTCAACCGCCGCGCAGTTAAAGAAAAGACCTCGGAACTCAGCACACGTGCAGCACGCCGCGGCAAATCAGCCGCATTTATGATGCTGGACCTTGACGGCTTTAAAAAGATCAATGACCTTTACGGACATGACAGTGGCGATCAATTACTGCGCGAAGTGGCCGACCGGATGCGCGACACGGTGCCGCCATCAAGCATATTGTCGCGACTTGGCGGTGATGAATTCGGCATCTGCATGGTGTTTGAACCAGAATTTCCCGAAACAGTAGATCGCGTTGCCGAAGACCTGATTGAAGCATTGGCGCGGCCTATCACCATTGGCGAGATTGATCACAGCGTTACTGCCTCAATTGGCATCGCCCGTCCGGAAATCGACTGTGATTCCATAGATATGCTAATCCGGCGCGCCGATATTGCGTTATATGCTGCCAAAAAGAATGGCCGCAATGGTTTCTGCTGGTTTGAAAACGGCATGGAAGTCGAACTGCGCACACGTAACTCGCTTGAAGCGGACATCCGCTCTGCAATTCCGAATGATGAATTCGTTCCGTATTTCGAACAGCAGATAGACCTTGCCACCGGCGAATTGGCTGGTTTTGAAATGCTCGCCCGCTGGGTATCGCCTGTTCGCGGCTTGATTTCGCCTGACGAATTCATTCCCGTGGCAGAAGAAACGGGCATGATCGGCGATCTGTCACTCAGCATCATCCGCAAAGCAATGCTTGAGGCAAAGCACTGGGATCCTAAACTGACGCTGTCGGTCAATATCTCTCCGGTTCAGTTAAAAGATCCGTGGCTGGCGCAGAAAATCGTGAAGCTGTTGGTCGAAACCGGCTTCCCCGCCAGCAGGCTGGAAGTTGAAATCACCGAAAGTTCGCTGTTCAAAAATCTTAGCCTTGCACAGTCAATTGTCGGAAGCCTGAAAAACCAGGGCATTCAAATTGCCCTTGATGATTTCGGCACAGGTTACAGCTCGCTTGCCCATTTGCGTGCTTTGCCGTTTGACCGGATCAAGATCGACCGCAGTTTCGTTTCCACAATGCTGGACAATACCGAAAGTGCAGCGATTGTTGGCGCGATCACCGGGCTGGGCGCCAGCCTTTCTGTGCCGATTACCGCAGAGGGTATCGAAAATGAGGCGCTTGTTGCAAAGCTACTGAGCCTTGGTTGCACCAAAGGCCAGGGCTGGTTTTACGGCCAGCCTTTGTCGGTTGATCAAGCGAACGCACTGCTTGCGGGCAAAGGCTTGTTGTTGGCACGCAAGTCGTCCAATCTTTCAAACAACATCGAACAACACTCCGCAGAGCGTCGCTCAGCCTGATAGCGTGTAATTTTGCGATAGGCTTTCGCTGGACTGGCAACACTGACTGTCCTAATGGCGCGACATGGACAGCGCGCCTTTTCACAAGATGCACGGACTGGGTAACGACTTTGTCGTGATCGACGCGCGCGTGCATGCAGTCGAGATGACCAAAGCCCGTGCGCATGCGATATCTGACCGGCACATGGGCATTGGCTGCGATCAATTGATCCTGTTGGAACCTTCCAACATCGCTGATGTCAAAATGCGCATTTTCAACGCCGATGGCAGCGAAGTTGAAGCATGCGGCAATGCGACGCGCTGTGTCGCATTGTTGCTGGAAAAACCTGCGCGGATAGAAACCGCTGGCGGCATTCTTGAAACCATGCCTAACGGGCAAAGCGCGACTGTATTGCTAAATCCGCCAGCGTTTGACTGGGAGTTTATCCCGCTCGCTATGCCAATGGACACAGCGGACATGCCGGTGGGCTGGGAAGAACTGGAACGACCGATGGCGGTTAATGTCGGCAATCCGCATGTCGTGTTCTTTGTGCCCGATTGCGATGCGGTCGCGCTGGAACGATTGGGCCCGATCATCGAAAATGACCCGCTGTTTCCTGAACGGATTAACGTCAACGTCGCAACTATTGTGTCGGCAAGTCAGATCAAACTGCGCGTATGGGAGCGCGGCGTTGGCTTAACCAAAGCGTGCGGTACTGGTGCCTGTGCAACCGCCGTTGCCGCCATCCGTTCTGGCCAGATCGGAAGA
>JAAFIB010000094.1 GCA_013297725.1 Sphingomonadales bacterium | reverse complement strand
TTTTCGACACTGACCAGTCGGTCTTTAATCGAACCTAGCTCGGCCCGCAGTTGCGCATTTTCTTGGCTCAACAGTTTGATCCGCTCGACCGATTCTTGATCGGTTTTTGGATAGATTGATTGACCCCATGATCCGCTCAACGGATAGCCATTTTTGATCCGCAGACGCGTGTCATAAATCCAGGCAGCAATCCCCATCGCGCCGAGTAACAAGCCTCCTGCGATCAGATAGGGAAGGTAAGATAGGAAATTTGCGTCAGCCATATGTGTTCTCCCAATCGCGCTTAGCGGCGCAATGCTTCAATTTCGTCGGCCAGCTGTGTGCCGCGGTCGGTTGCGATGCGCTCCAGCACAGAGATGCGCTCTTCAAGATGGCCTATTCTGCCAACTAAGGTCTCGTTCTCGCTGGATAGTAACGCGATTTTTCGGTCTGCGTCAGGGCCGATCTTGTCGGTCTTGCCGCCCCATTCGTCCTCCAATGCATAGCCATGCTTTGCGCGGATCCAGTTGTTAAGTACCCAGCCGCCTGTGCAAACAGCGACGATCCAAAAAATTGCGTCAGGTCCCATATCCAGTTTCCTTGTCTATCGCTGCGTTTAACGCAGTCGTTCAATTTCGCGGCCAAGGTTCATGCTAGCATCAGTTGCGATGCGCTCCATAACCGATAGCCTGTCTTCCAATCGTAGCATCTGGCCGCGCATTGCCTCGTTTTCATTGACCAGTATCTCGGTCTGCCGCGTCGGGGTAAGCCCCTCTTGCTTTAGCGCCGCTTTCACTTTGCGCCGTCCATACCACTGGATCAGCAAGGTGCAGGCAGTACCCATCAGCCCACCCATGAACAGGGTGAAGAAAACTGCGCTTTCGTCCATGTGCTTTCTCCCTCAAGCCGCGCTATTCAGCGCAGGCTTTCAATCTCGTCAGCAAGCTGTTTGTTGTTGCTGGTGTAGAAAATCTCGATGTCAGCAAGCCTGCGGTCAATCTCGCGGAACCGTGAACGGATGTCGCGGGTGGTGCGGGCAGGGGACTGGCGCACGCCTTGCCAAAATTTCTGGTCTTGCTGATCACTGGCATAGAGATGCACGGGTTTTTTGTCAGCAAACCATGCCGTGCCGAAATAGCCAATCAGCGTCCAAGGAAAGCCACCCATCAGGGTCAGGAACACTGCACCTAGCCGAACCCAAAGGACGTTTACGCCCGTATAGTCCGCAATCCCGGCACAGACGCCTTTCCATTTGGCATTCTGTTTATCGAGGTAGAATTTTGTGTGTGTGCCGGCCATCTCAACGGTTCCTTTCCAGCTTACGGATGTTGTCGGACAGATATTCATCGCTTTCATGATCAAGCCGGCGCGGATGCCAATCCGGGTTATCGACGGCGACAAGGCGCTCGACTGTTTCTAGGCGATCTTCAAGACGGCGTGCCAGCTCGTGCATATCACCGAGCATCTGCTCATCGTCGTTGGTCAGTGTTGCGGCGGTTTTCCAGCGCGTCACGTAATGCATCACCAACCACGGCAGGCCAATAAACAGCATTCCAACGACGAATATGGGAACAAGTACTTCCTCCATCGGATCAACCCTTCTTCATAGCTTTTTTCATGGCCGCAAGCTCTTCATCGATCTCGTCGACTGAACTCAGCGCATCAATTTCGTCACCCAAGGTGCGCGGCTTATCGGCGCCAATGGCCAGTGCGTCGGCATAGCCCTGTGCTTCGTCAACTTGGCGTTCCAGATCGTCAAAACGGCTGAATGCGTTGCGGACTTTATCACCATTATACATGGTGCGCAGCTTAACCTGATTTTCTGCGCTTTCCAGACGTGTCATCAACGCATTCTGGCGCGCACGGGCATCGGTCAGCTTTTTCTGCAGCTTATGGATATCCTGTTCCGACGCACGCAGCGCATCGTCCAGCACGTCGACTTCGGCACGCAGTTGGATTGCCATGTCCGTGGCTTTCTTTTTCTCCACCAATGCGGCTTTGGCCAGATCGTCGCGTTCTTTGGAAAGCGCCAGTTGCGCCTTTTCGGTCCAGTCTGCTTCCAGATGATCAAGCTTTGCAATATGACGTTGCAGCTCTTTCTTATCCGCAATTGTACGCGCGGCAGAGGCGCGGACCTCGACTAAAGTCTCTTCCATTTCCATAATGATCATGCGGATCATTTTTGCCGGGTCTTGCGACTTGTCCAACAAGTCGGTGACATTGGCAGCGATGATATCGCGAGTTCTGGAAAAAATACCCATTGGGAAACTCCGGTAATGATTTTGGCCTGCGTTAAGGCTCGTTTTATAGAAAGGGGCGATCTTATCAAAAGGGGAGACCGGGGCAAGCTCTGTTAGGGGAGCTGGGGGGGAGCTTTGACGCCCCGGTCTGGGCTTCATGACATCAGGCAAGGTAGGCACTGATGACTGTCGGCCGGTTGGAATGTTCGGTTGCATAACGGTGTTCGCTATCCTGTTGGTTCAAATAGGATGAAAGTCCGAAAGCGATGAGCAGAGCAAACGAAATCGTTGCGCCTAACCCGGTGCCTGACATTTGAAACGTGCCCTTTGCATCGGGTTGGGTGGTTGGGGTCGTTTTCATCTGTCTGGTCCTTCTTTCGATTTCAGCCTTTTTGAGTGGCTTGCAATACCCTAAGCAGGGAGCGTGCCAATTTGAGAGGAACGGCGGAAATTGGCGTTCTTGGCACATAATGCAGCTGCTTTGCGGCGATTTGCATATGTAATACTTGCCAATATGTGGTGAAATATGCCAATACTGCGGAATGGAGCGCGGAACACAGTTTATTGGTCAAAGCTCAGCTTTTCTGGATGCGGTTGAACGCGCCAGCCGGGCGGCTTCGCTTAACCGGCCTGTGCTGGTAGTGGGCGAACGCGGGACCGGCAAAGAACTGATCGCTGAACGTCTTCACCGGTTAAGCCAGCGTTGGGATGGGCCATTGGTGACAATGAACTGTGCGGCCTTGCCAGAAACGCTGATCGAGGCAGAATTATTCGGGCATGAGGCTGGTGCATTTACTGGTGCCACTCGCGCCCGCGAGGGGCGCTTTGAAGAAGCCGATGGCGGCACGTTGTTTCTGGACGAGCTCGGCACGTTAAGCATGGGCGCGCAAGAACGTCTGCTGCGCGCGGTTGAATATGGCGAGGTGACGCGCATCGGTTCGTCGCGGCCAATTCGTGTTGATGTACGTATTGTTGGCGCAACGAACGAGAGCCTGCCCGATATGGTGGATCGCGGGAAATTCCGTGCCGACTTGCTCGATCGTCTGTGTTTTGAAGTGGTTACGCTGCCGCCCTTGCGTGTGCGCGAAGGCGATATCGAGGTGCTGTCCGACTATTTTGGCAGGCGTATGGCCAATGAGCTGGAATGGGATAGCTGGCCGGGATTTGGCCCGCTGGCCCGGCGCGCGATGGAAAATCACCAATGGCCCGGCAATGTGCGCGAGCTACGCAATGTGGTGGAGCGAGCGGTTTACCGCTGGAATGACCATGCACAGCCGGTTGATTACATCCAGTTTGATCCATTCGAAAGCCCATGGATCGCAATCCCGTCGTCCGCAGCACCTGCACAAGACAGCAACGCTGAAGATGTGGCCAATGACGCAACAGATACGCCATCGCGCCACTCGACCGATTTTTCGGCAATTGAGAATGCACAGATCAAAGTCGGCGATTTCAAAGCCACTACCGAGGCTTTTGAAAAGGCGTTGCTTGAACAAGCCATGGCGCAGCACCGCTATAACCAGCGGCAAACGGCCAAGGCGCTTAATCTAAGCTATGACCAATTGCGTCATAGTTTGAAGAAGCATGATTTGCTGGGGTGAACGAAAAAGGGCGGCCTAATGACCGCCCCTTTCTTTATGTCACTCAGCGCGAAAATCAGCCGCCGTTGAATGTCACCATCGTGTAGAGCATCGGGATCGACAGAATTGTGTTCAGTCGTGATGTCATCATCGCGGTGGTTGCCGCCTTTGCTTTGGTTGCATCATCGGCCTCGACAATGCCCAGTGCTTTTTTCTGGTTTGGCCAAATGATGAACCATACGTTGAATGCCATGATCAGCGCCAGCCACATGCCAATACCAATCAGCTTGTAATCACCGCGCAGCATTAGTGCTTCACGCTCATACCCTGCTTGATAGGCGATGATCAGGCCGAACAACACCGTCAGCGCGGCACCCCAGCGGAAATAGAACAATGCTGCCGGGGCAATGTGTTTTGACACGCCGGGTTTCAATTCAGCCGGAATTTTTGGCATCGTGGGGATTTGCACAAAGTTGAAATAATACAGCAAACCGATCCAGACGATTCCAACGAACGTATGCAGCCAGCGGGTAATCGATTGTGCGGTAACGCCATCGGCATCAACGCCGAACATGATGGCAAAGGATGCCGCCAACCCGACCAATAGCACAAGGTGCAGATTTCCAAAGAATTTCGCCATATTTCCTCCTGTTTATTGAATGCGGCGCAATCGCCACTATTTGATGAACTGGGACTAAACCGGTGCATCGGCCTTGTCACATATTTTCTGGCAATACGGGGTATTGGTTTGGGGGTTGAGGGACAATTTAGGGGGATAACCGATGAATAGGAACCATTATGCCATTTTCGCTTCCCGACCTTCCTTATGCCAAAGACGCTTTTGGCGATCTGATCTCTGCCGAAACTTTTGATTTCCATCATGGCAAACATCACAATGCCTATGTCACCAAAGCCAATGAGCTGATCGCCAGCAATGAGGGGCTGAAAGGTGCAAAGCTAAGCGCGGTTATCGCGGCGGCCAAAGACAATGGCGATAAGCCGCTGTTCAATAATGCAGCGCAGATATGGAACCACAGTTTTTACTGGCACTGCCTATCCCCTGAAAAGCAGGCGCCCACCGGCAAGTTAAAAACGATGATCGATGACGCTTTCGGATCGCAGGCGGAATTGCTCAAAGCGTTAAAGGCCGAGGCGGTCGGGCATTTTGCCAGCGGTTGGGCGTGGCTTGTGCTCGACAAGGACACGCTGAAAATCACTTCGCTGCATGATGCGGACACCCCGCTTGCGCATGATATGACGCCGCTGTTGACAATCGATGTGTGGGAACATGCCTATTACATCGATTATCGGAACGCGCGACCCGATTATGTCACTGCATTATTGGAAAACGCCATCAACTGGGAATTTGTTGCGCAGAATTTGGACGGCAAAGGCGTTTCGCGGGCTGACCAATAGGTTTGAGCTGTTGGGGACTGTCCCAAGCGCAGCGCAGTGGACTGTCCCCTTGACAGTTCAATCCTTACTGTGCGGCGGAACTTCCGTATCGTCGCCAAGGTTAAGCCCGTGTTTCAACAACATCGGGATATTCGCCATCGCAAACAGAAAGGTGAGGGCGGGCAGGCCAAAGGTTTTGACGGTGATGTATTGATCGGCAGTCAGCAGCGGGATCATTACTTCGTTAAGTACCGCCAGCGCCAAGAAAAACAGCCCCCAGCTGAGTGAGAGTTTCAACCAGCCTTCGTCTGATAGCCCATCATAGGCGGCTTCTAGCAGATACTTAAGCGCAGGTTTTGCACGCAACCAGCCGATCAAGATGATCGCCGCAAACAACAGATACACCGCCGTTGCCTTATGCTGGATAAAGCCAAAGTCACGGAACCATAAAGTCAGCGCGCCAAAGCCAATGACCAGCACAGCCGACATTTTCATCATTGGCGAAATGCGGCCAAGCTTCCACTTTGAAATACCCATTGCGCAGAGAATGGCGACCATAAACACAGCGGTTCCGGCCAATGGCCCTTGTGCGGGATCGCTGTCCGAATGGCCGAAACGCGAGCCGAGGAAAAATAGCAACAACGGCCCGAAATCGAGTGCAAATGTTAAGCCGCCGTGCGGCTTCTTTGGGGGTGCAGCGTCGGTCATGCTGCGCCGCCAGAAATAGCTTTCGCGAGATCGCGCGCGTTAAACGGGCGCAGGTCTTCGATGGTTTCGCCAACGCCAATCGCATGGATCGGCAGGCCAAACTGCTTGGCGGCGGCGACTAATATGCCGCCCCGCGCGCTGCCGTCTAGCTTGGTCATGACAAGGCCGGTTACGCCAGCGACTTCTTTAAAAATCTCAATCTGGCTCAGCGCATTTTGGCCAGTGGTTGCATCAAGAACCAAGACCACATCATGCGGCGCTGCTGGATTTAACCGCCCCAATACACGCCGGATTTTGGCGAGTTCGTCCATCAGCTCGGATTTGTTCTGCAACCGGCCGGCGGTATCAACGATCAGCACGTCGATGCCCTCTGCGGTTGCTTTCTTTACTGCGTCGAACACGATGCCCGCTGGATCGCCGCCCTCTGGCCCTGTGACGATCTGCACGCCCACGCGGTCCGCCCAGATTTTTAACTGCCCAATCGCAGCGGCGCGGAAAGTGTCACCTGCCGCCAGCAATACGCCATAATCTTGTTCGACAAACAGATGCGCAAGCTTTGCGATGGTGGTGGTTTTGCCCGAGCCGTTGACGCCGATAACAAGAATAACCTGCGGGCGCGGGAAGGCCTCAACCTCGATCATTTTCGCAACCGGTTCCAGCACCGATGCGATTTCATCCTCGACGATCTGGCGGATGCCTTCTTCGTCCAATCCTTTGTCAAACCGGCCGCTGGATAGCGTAGCTCTGACCTGCGCCGCCATTGCCGGGCCAAGGTCGGACATGATGAGCGCTTCCTCAATCTGGTCCAGAGTATCGGCGTCAAGCTTTCCCTTTGTCACCAATCCGGTCAAGTTTGTGGCGAGTTTGGAGGATGTTTTCTTAAATCCGCCAAACAGTTTGTCGCGCCATCCCGGCTTATCATTCATATGTGGGTAGTTCCTTGTAAACTGCCATTTTGTGCAGCGGTGATGCGCGCTGAAACGATTGCCCCTGGCTGCGCCTCTGTGTCAAGTTCGACCAAAGCAAAATCCTCCGCATGGCCATTACGGCCCGATTTTTCGACAAGCACCGTTTTGGTTGTGCCGATTTGTGCCGTCAGCCATGCATCGCGGCGTTCAGCGGTTTTATCTCGCAGAGCTTTGGCGCGTGCTTTGATGATAGGGGAGGCGACTTGCGGCATCCGTGCGGCAGGCGTGCCCTGCTTTGGCGAATAGGGAAAGATATGGCCGTGGACGATGTCGCATTCGTCGATGATATCCAGACTGCCTGCAAACATCGCATCATCCTCGGTCGGGAAGCCTGCAATGATGTCTGCACCAACGGCGATGTCGGGCCGTGCTGCCTTCATCCGGGCGACGAGGTCGATGGCTTGCGACCTACTGTGCCTGCGCTTCATGCGTTTCAGGATCATGTCATCACCCGATTGTAGCGATAAATGCACATGCGGCATGACCCGCGATTCCTGAGTCAGCAACGCAAACAGGCGGTCATCAATCTCTACACCATCAACCGAGGATAGGCGCAGGCGGGGCAGTGTGGGGACGTGGCGCAAGATACGCTCGACCAATGCACCAAGATTGGGCGCGCCGGGCAGGTCATAGCCGTAGCTTGTGACATCAACTCCGGTCAGCACCACCTCGTTACAGCCGTTGTCCACTAGGCCTTGGACATGATCGACCAATTGCCCTGCTGGAACTGACCTGCTGTTGCCGCGACCGAACGGAATGATGCAAAATGTGCAGCGATGGTCGCAACCGGTTTGGATTTGAACAAAGGCGCGGGTCTTGCCGTCAAACGCTGTCGCAAGATGCGGTGCCGTTTCGCGCACCGCCATGATATCGGACACACGCACACGCTCATTCAGCCCATGGCCGAACAGGGAAGGGCGCTCTTTTTCCATATTGCCAAGCACTGCGTCCAGTTCAGGCATCGCTGCAAAGCTGTCTGGTTCAACTTGGGCAGCGCAGCCTGTTACGACAATGCGCGCATCGGGGCGGCGTTTGCGCGCTTGGCGTATTGCTTGGCGTGTTTGCCGCACAGCCTCGTTCGTTACAGCACAGCTGTTCACGATCACCAGATTGCTCTGATCGCTCAACTGTTCGGCCAGCGCGTGGCTCTCTGCCAAATTAAGGCGGCAGCCCATGTTTATGACTTCGGGCTTTGTCATCCGAACGCGTTCCAATCGGCGCTACCGGTGAACACATGAGTGG
>JAAFIB010000093.1 GCA_013297725.1 Sphingomonadales bacterium | reverse complement strand
AAAATGCCCGGCTTCTTCGATCACCATCGGTTCTGGGCAGCCGCGAATGTCGGCGCGTAGCTTTTGCATGGCGGCGGGCGTGATAACCGGGTCGGCGGCGCCGATTGCCATGAAGCTTTGGCCGCTCCACTGATCGCGGAACCAGTCGCGTCCTACCCTGCCATGTTGGGAGCCGGGCGAGTCTGTTGATGTTGGCACTAGCTCAGGAAATCTGCGCACACCTGCTTTATATTCCATGCTAGGGAATGGAGCGCCATAGGCGGCCGCTTCGGCTTCGGACAAGATGGGTGTGCCACGCTTAAACAGCATTGCCACGTCCATATCGGGTTGCGAGCGGTTGAACATCTTCCACGCCTCAAAGCCCGGACCGAGCGATTGTTCGCCGGTTGGAAAAGAGGTGTTCATCACGATCAGGCGCTTGAACCGTTCCGGCATCTGATAAGGGATAGTCAAACCGAGCAAACCACCCCAATCTTGGCAGACCAATGTGATGTTTTGCAGATCCAGTGTCTCGATAAATTCGATCAGCGCGTTACGGTGAAATTCGATAGTGTAGACATTGTCATCCACCGGCTTATCCGAACGGCCAAAGCCGAACAGATCAGGTGCGAGCACCCGGCCATGCGGCGCAAAGACGGGGATCATCTTGCGATAAAGATAGGACCAGCTGGGTTGGCCGTGGAGGCACAGGAAAACTGGCGCATCAGCACCGCGCAAACCCTCATCCAGATAATGCATCCTAAGGCCATTTTTCTGCTCCAGATAATGCGGCGCAAACGAATAGCCCGGCAGGTTTACGAAATGGTCATCGGGTGTGCGGAGAGCTTTAATCATGGGTTGTCCTCTCAATGTTCAGTGGGTGGCAGTTACAAATTTTCTTGGTGAAAGCTGGCTTTTCCGTGCAGCTTTAGCAAGCTTGATTGCAGCATCGCGCGCGATGCCCAGACAGCACAGGAACAAGGTGCACATCTCCAAACAAATCTCGCGGGACAGATCAGAATCCTTTTCGCGAGCCAAACGCAGAACGAGCATCCCGACACCGCCAAAGAGGAACAGCTTGCCTGCCTCGATCGAGCCGACTTTGAATATCTTTTCGGCCATGCCTTGTTCTATGTCGGCGACCATATTGTCGTTGAGTTCATGGTCGAACCGCTGCGTCAGATCGGCTTTGCCCATGACCAGCGCCTGTTGCGGCATCCGCATCGCATAATTGGCATAGAGCATAATTGCACGGGCGACGCGCATTGCGGGGTCCGCAACGTCACGATTGGCCGCGATGATCTGCGCTTCGATATCGCGGCGGATGTCTTCGACAATGGCCGTCGCAAAGGCCTCCCGGCTTTCGAAATGATTGTAGAAACTGCCTTTGCCGACGCCGGCCTTTGCGGTGATCTCGTCAATGGCGACGGCATCGACCGGCAGTTCGGCAAACAGTGCAAGACCTGCATCGAGTAACGCTTGGCGCGTACGCTGGCGGCGAGGATCACTCATGCCAGCGCCCGCCTATACGCCTCGGCAAGCATCGCAGCATCGCCAATGCCAAAGACATAACGATCTGGGCGAACCAGCACTGCATCAGCCTGATATCTATCAAGCCATTCGCACAGCTTATCCCGATAAGGCGTAAGCAGTGCATCATCCAAAGCATGCACAGGCATGGATACTGCAACAGCATTCCGTGCGATCAGGGCAGCGCCATTTCCAAGAACTTCATCAAGCTTTTTTCCGTGTGCTTCTGGCTGGATGAAGCGGGTGCCCACCGGCGGTTCGCTGCCGTCGACAATCACTGTCAACGGCGGCAGCGGCGGGGGCTGCATTGGCTCTCCGCCTGCATCGCGCATCGCGATCATCCCGGCATCGCGCTGGGCGGCGGCGGCTTCGTCCAAAATGCAGACTACCTGCCCCATGCCAATGGCAAGGCCGATAAAGGCGCGGACATTGGGTTCGCGCTCGGGCTGGTAGCTATCAAGCAACGTATCAGGCGAGCCACCTTTCAGGATTGCCTCCAGCTTCCAGCCGAGATTGGCAGCATCGCGGATGCCGGAACACATGCCCTGTCCAGCAAAGGGGGGCATTTGGTGCGCGGCGTCGCCTGCAAGGATCACCCGGCCTTTACGCCATTGTTTCGCCACCAGCCCATGGAAACGGTATACCGCTTTGCGTTCAATCTCGACCACATCGGCGCAGTTCCATGGCTCCAACAATTTCATTATAAAACTATCATCAATCACCTGCTCGGCTGTTTCGCCGGGCAGCAACATGAATTCCCACCTGTGTCGCCCATGGCCGATATGGATGCAGGTGGTCGGCCGCTTTGGATCGCAGATTTGCAGCATGTCGTAAGGTAGACGCGATGGATCGCTGACCAATGCGTCAATTACCAGCCATGGTTCATCAAAGTTCAAGTCATCCAATTCAATGCCAGCCTGCGTCCGTACCGGGCTGCTGGCACCATCGCAACCGATCAGAAAGCGGGCGCGTGCTTGCTTTAAGCCGCCATCGTCATAGTGGGCGATGACATGATCTGCGTTCGCTTCATAACGCACCAAACTTGCACCCAGCTGCACATCGACCGATGCCTGACCACCAATTTTTTTCCGCACCGCATTTTCGATACTCGGCTGATGGCACATATAGCCCGAATGCCAACCCGAAGGCATCATCACCGCACCATCGCTAAAGCGCATCAGCACTTCGCCGGAGCCGTTGCGAAACTCATAACCCGTTGTCGGCTGTGCATGTTTCAGCACTTCCCCGACAACGCCGATGCTCTGGAATATCCGCATCACCTCGTCATCGAAATGCACCGCGCGAGGCAGAGGGTAAACTTGCGTGTCACGTTCCAGTACCAGCGTCTTGATGCCGGCATCGCCAAGCATGGTCGCTAGTACAGCCCCGGTCGGCCCGAACCCGACTATGATAACATCATAGTCCAGCATTACGCGCGACCATCCGCCTTGCAGCTAGCCTCAATCATGCCGATCCCGTCTATTTCAACGCGCACGACATCGCCGTCTGCCAAAAACTGCATCGGCTTCATCGCCGCCCCAATCCCGCCGGGAGTTCCGGTGTAGATCACATCGCCCGGCTCCAGCGTCATGGCTGATGACAGATGCGCGATCTGGTCCCAAAGGTTGAATACCAGATGCTGTGTATTCGATTGCTGACGCGTTTCGCCATTTACCAGACAGCGGATGCCGAGACTATGTGGGTCAGGGATTTCGTCAGCAGTTACAATCCACGGACCAAAGGGCGCGTGAGTGTCGAATGACTTTCCCAGCGACCATTGCGGCCCGCTGTGCTGCCACGCGCGTTCGGTGACATCATTGCCAACGCAATAGCCAAAGATCGCATCGGGCGCATTTGCCGCCAGGATATGCCGTCCGCCTGCACCAATCACCGCTACCAGCTCCGCCTCATAATCGACGTGAGGCGTGGGAACCGACGGCAGCTCGATTGGGTCATAGGGGCCGTTTACTGAAGACGCAGCCTTAGAGAACCAGACCTGATTCTTGGGCGCTTCCATGTTACTTTCGGCGATATGATCAGCATAGTTCAGGCCGATAGCCCAGATTTTACCGGGACGGGGAATAGGTGCCAGCAGTCGGACTGAGCTAAGCAGCAACGCTCCCTCACCCTTTGCCGCGATGCCTTCTACCTCTGCTTTTGCCGCCGCCCAGTTCTGGATCAGGCCGATCATGCTTGGCGCCAATTGCGGTTTGACCCGAGTCAGCGGAATGATCATCTCGACAACCACAATCCCGACTTCGGCACCATTTCCAGCATCAAATGTTGCAAGCTTCATCGTCTCAATCTCCCTGTCCCGGCATCTGCATGGGTGGTCCCCATTGCACACCCAGCAATTGTGTGATGCTAACCTGTGCGGGCGGGTCTGCAGCTGTCAGCAAGTCGCCGTCAGTCCAATGTTCCAGCGTGTGCCCCCATGGGTCGCGCCAATAATCAAAAATCTGATTGCCCAATATGTGCCGGCCAACACCCCACCACGCTTCATAGCCTTTGGCGGCCAGATGATCATGGCCGGTCATTACCGCATCGAGCCCGGCGACTTCGAACGCGGCATGGTTAAACTTCGGCTCGCCCTGCGCTTGCATCAGGAAAAGCGTGTGATGATCGGTCGGCAAATCGCCCCGGTCACAGCGCATAAATGCACCAATGGCGGCACCCGGCATGAACTCGATCTCATCAGATGTAAGGAAACCAAAGCGTTCCTTGTACCACGCCTCTGATTGCCGAAAGTCAGCTACCTCGAGCACAGCATGGCCCAGACGCACTACTTCTGCGGGCGCTGGAGATACTATATTTGCGCGCCCCAAACGGGGATGATCATAGCCACTGTTGAAGGGCGAAGAGTCTGCGCTGCCCTGCTCCGACCTCATCTCTTGCCCTGCAACGACCTCAACCACATAGCCATTTGGATCAACTAATCGGACCACCTGGCCTCCACCGGGCGCATCGAAATCCTCACTCGCAACACCTTCCGCCGCCGCCAGCTTCTCCAGATCGACAACCGATGATGCGCGAAGGCCAAGCGCTGCAAAAGCCGCCTCGCCCTGTTCAGTGATGTGACACGCCGGCGCCCTGCCCTTGCCATGCGCGAACAGGCGCTCACCATTCTTGGCAACGCTTAGCCCAAAATCCTCTAGGAAAGTCTGCATCTGCGCCAAATCAGGTGCACAAAAACGGACATGCGAGATATCTTCAATCGCGATGATGCTCATGGGACCACTCTCCGATTATTTGACTATTCCGTCAGAAACTATCTTGACGGGGCTCTGCTGGCAAGAGACAATATTCCCCGACCTAGGAGAGGACACCCGATGATCATGCCCAGATTGCGCCCGAAACGGCTTTTGTTTGCTCTGCTATTCCTAGGGTTAGCGCTTTTTGTGGCACTCAAAACACACCCGGTGCAAGACTGGCTGCTAAATCGCATCATGAGCCGCCAGTTCGCACAGAACCAGGCTGCGCTTTTCGACAAATCGGCAATGCGCGTCATATTCTGTGGCACGGCAGCGCCGCCACCCTCTCCGGGCAAGGCCAAAGCATGCACGATCGTTATCGCGGGCGGCAAGTTCCTTGTTTTTGACGCAGGGCCGAAGTCAGCGGAAAACATCGCACGCTGGCGTCTGCCGATGCCCAAAATTGACGGCCTGTTCCTCACACATTTCCATTCGGACCATATCGGCGATGTCGGTGAGCTGGCGATGCTGAGCTGGGCGCAGGGGAAAAAGGAACCGCTGCCGCTTTATGGCCCAGATGGCGTTAACAAGGTCGCCGAAGGTTTCAACCTAGCTTATGCTTATGATCAAGAGCACCGCCGTACGCATCACGGCGCAGCACTGGCGCAAGGCGGCGGATTGGTTGCAAGGCCGTTCGGTATGGCTGATGCTGAAAGCCGGAAGCGGCATGATGCAAGCGCTGTCGTATATGAAAGCGATGGCGTGAAGGTCACTGCATTTCAGGTAATGCATGAACCGGTTTATCCTGCAGTCGGATATCGGGTCGATTATGGCGGGCGATCAGTTGTGATTACCGGCGACACGGCCTGGTCGGATAATCTCATAAAACATGCAAACAAGGCAGATGTGCTAATCGCGGAGGCGCAGGCAGAGACGTTCCGGCGGCCAATGGCGAAAACCTCTGCAGAGCAGGGTCAGCAACAAATTGCGACACTGATGCGCGATATTCGTAGCTATCACATCACCCCAGTGCAGGCCGCCCAAATTGCAGATCGTGCCGGAAACCCAATATTGGCGATCACCCATCAGGGGCCAGCAGCCCCCACAAACTGGTTCATGCGTGACATTTTTATGCGCGGCGTAAAGCGCAAGTCGGGTGATGTGAAGCTGGTCGATGATGGTGACATGATCATCCTTGCAACCGGCGCCAAAACAATCAGCATCGATAAAATATAACGTCAAAATTTGATCCCGTTACGCCTAGGCAGCGCTAACGTATCTGAAGTCGCCGCCAGGATAAGCTTGCCGATATCAAAATGAAGGACTATTCAATAAATCGAATCACTATTCATTTGTGAGGAAAGTCATCATGTCGCAATTAAGCCTAGCTCATCTAAGCGTACTCCTTCTCGCGATGCAGGCGCCATCCGTCACAGCCGCAGACGCAGCGCCAACATATCTCACAGGTGCCGATGTCGTCTCCGGCCTTGCCGATGGACAGGCATGGACGATGAAAAATAGCGATGGACGCAGCGGCAGCATCCGCTTTAACACTGACGGTACCGGTGCGATCGAAAGCCCGATTAAGCGTAACATTCGCTGGACTATCGACGGCAATACTTTTTGCATGCGGATGGGCTTCATGCTTGGCACACGCTGTTTTCAGGCGACACGCAGCGGCAATGGATTTCAGGGATATACGAAAGGCAAGCCAAGCGTAAAGTTTACGCGCTGATGTCAACTATGCAGGAAAAGATGCTGGCGGTGCGGCGGCAGCATGTCCTTGATGCTGCGATCACAGTGTTTGCAGCAAAGGGATTTCGCGGTGCAACCATTCGAGACATCGCGATTGCCGCTGGGGTATCGGATGGCACAATCTACAATCTGTTCGATAACAAAGCGGATCTGCTTCGTGCTATCCTAGTAGGGGCACAGCCGCCCGATCCCTCACCGGACCTGATCGATCCGCCATCTTTGCCCGAGATGCTCCGCGCACGCTGGGCCGCTATTGGCCCGGATAGTCTGGCGATGCTGCGGGTTATTCTGTCCGAAGCGTTGATCGACCCAGATTTCCGCAGCCTTTACCAGCAGACATTGCTGGCACCGGCCATCAATCAGCTGACGGCCTTGTTCTCAACGCGTCCGTCGCCGCCTGAGAAAGTCAGCCCAGCAATTGATGCCCGCCTCGTAACTGCACTTTTCATGGGCCTCATCATGCTGCGCCTCTTTGAAGATGACGTGATCGAAGGAGGAGGTGACGCACTGCTCGACCGACTTGCCGTTTTTGTCGAGCAAGGTCTTTCGCAACCTGTGACAGGCGTTGACCCGTGATTCCCACCGCCGCAATCAATCTTGCCGATCCGCAATTCAAAGCCGATCCTTTTCCTGTTTACGCGCGACTGCGGGCAGAAACGCCCATCTGCCGGATCGCCACCTCGAAACGCGAAAGCGCGGTTTTCGTAACCCGCTACGCCGATGTTTCGGCGCTGCTAAAGGACAAACGGTTCGTCAAGGATCCCGCCAATGCCTTGACGCCGGAACAGCTGGCGCAGCAGCGCCGCATTCCCGGTTTTCTTTCGCCATTAATGCGCAATATCCTCGCGCTGGACGATCCTGATCACGCACGGCTGCGCAGATTGGTGCAAGCGGTTTTCACCCCGCGCCGTATTGCTGCGCTTGAAGCGCAAGTTGTGGCGGCGAGCTATAGCTTACTTCAGCCATTGCACCGGCGATCTTCGTTCGACCTAATCGCCGATTATGCGCTGCCGTTGCCGGTCAAGGTTATTTCCGACCTTCTCGGCATCCCGTCGGCTGATCAGGCGCGCTTTGCCCGTTGGTCGCACGCCCTTATCAAGGTTGGTTCGGTTTCACCCATTGGCGCAATCATGCAGATGCCGGCCATCCTCTCCTACCTCGGCTATCTCAAGCGGCTGATTGCTATAAAGCGTAGCGATCCTTCCGATGATCTCGTCAGCGCACTTGTCGCACAACAAAGGGAGGAGGCGCTATCGGGAGAGGAACTGATGGCAATGATCAGTATCCTGCTCAGTGCTGGCCACGAAACCACGACCAACCTCATCGGCAATGGCATGCTGACACTCATGCGGCATCCATCTGCGCGAGAAGCGCTGCTGAGCGACCCTGCACTTATCGAGCCCGCGATCGAAGAGCTGCTGAGGTTTGAAGGTCCAGTTGAAATGTCGACGCATCGTTATGCCAGCGAGGATATCGAGCTTGGCGGGGTCATCATCCCTCAGGGTTCAACTGTACACGGCATCATTGCCTCGGCCAACCGCGATGACCGCCAATTTAGCAGCCCTAACGATGTTAACGTCGCGCGCGACCCGAATCGGCATCTGACTTTTGGCGAAGGCGGGCATTATTGCCTCGGCGCATCGCTCGCACGAATGGAAGGACGTGTGGCTTTTGCTCACTTGCTCGATCAGTTTCCGAAACTGCGCGCCGCCGCTCCTCACGACCAGCAGCGTTGGCGTCCCAACATG
>JAAFIB010000092.1 GCA_013297725.1 Sphingomonadales bacterium | reverse complement strand
GACGGACCCGCAATATTACGCCAAAACACCAGAAGAGCTGATGGAAAAAGTCGCGCGCATCACTAAGACCATCGACGGCAAAATGCCCAGCCTGTTCAACCGCCTGCCCCGACTGCCATATGGTATTAAAGAAATCCCGGCAGAAATCGCCGAAGGGACAACAACCGCCTATTATCAGCCCGGCTCCCCCGCCATCGGTATCGCGGGCAATTATTACGTGAACACATCAAAGCTGGATCAGCGGCCATTTTGGGAAATTCCCGCTTTGTCGATGCACGAAGCTGTACCCGGCCATCATCACCAGATCGCGTTGCAACAGGAACTGGCGCTATCCGATTTCCGCAAACACGGCGTGTTCTTCACCGCCTTTGTTGAGGGTTGGGGTCTGTACTCCGAACGATTGGGGATCGAGATGGGGCTATACGATACTCCCGCCAAAGATATGGGGCGGCTGTCGTATGAAATGTGGCGTGCAATGCGGCTGGTGGTCGACACTGGCATCCACGCGAAGGGTTGGTCAAAGGCGCAGGCGATCAAGTTTATGACCGACAACAGCGCCATGTCCGCGGCGAATATCGAGGCAGAGGTTAACCGCTATATGAGCTGGCCGGGACAGGCGCTGGCTTATAAAATTGGTGAGCTGAAGATCCGTGAGCTGCGCGAAATAGCGACAAAGGAACTGGGCGCAAAATTCAGTCTGCCGGCATTTCACGACACCGTTTTGGGCCAAGGGCCGGTGCCGCTGGATGTGCTGACGCAGATGGTGACGGACTGGATTGCGGCGGAAAAGGCTAAAGGCTGATAGAGGTTTCTATCAGCCGGTCCGATGCGCCGCCTGCCATGACGCAGTAATCGCCGTGTTCCAATTCCCAGCCATGCGTTTCGGCATTGCGCCAGCGCAGTGTATCAAGGGCAATCTCAAAATGCAGATTTGCCGCTTCGCCGGGTTGCAATGTAATCCGCCGGAACGCCTTTAACAGCTTGCTCTGTCGCTCAACCGCAACGCCGGGTGCGCCGATATAGATTTGCACGACTTCGTCTGCGGCCACGTTGCCCGTATTGGCTACGGTCAGCTGCACATTCAAGCTAACTTCCCCGCAAGTCGCGACCAAGTCTTGATAAGCAAATTCCGCATAGCTCAGCCCATGACCAAAGGCATAACGCGCAGTGTTGCCGTCACGGTCCAGCTTTGAATAGCCATGCCACAGATCATATTGAATGCTGGCGGCTTCCTTGTCGAAATAGGGGTAATTGCTGACTTCGCGCGTCACGGTGAAGGGCAGCTTTCCGGATGGCGAGACGGCGCCAAATAACAGCTTTGCCAGCGCCGTTCCGCCCTCCATACCGCTATAGAATGTCTGCAAAATCGCGCCGACCCTGTCGTGCCAGCCTTCAACCATCACTGCCGATCCCGCCACCAAAACGACCACCACAGGCTTGCCCGACGCAATCGCAACGTCAATCAACGCCAGCTGATCCGCTGGCAGGCCAAGGTCATCGCGATCACCGCCGATTGCGATGCGGTGCGCAACCTCGCGGGCCTCATCCGACACTTCCTGCCCCAAAGAGATATCGCCGGGAATGAATTCGCCCTCTTCTTTTGCGGTGTAGCCTGCAACAACAACGATGGCATCGGCACTGGTGGCAACGCTGGCGGCCTGAGCCAAATCATCCTCATCCGCTGTAACAATTCGGCCAATGCCATAAGCGTTCTGCGCCCGCTGCAGCCCCATCAGCGGCGTGACGACATAGGCCGGGCGCACCCGGCTTGAGCCGTTGTCGCCAGTATTCTCTATCGCCGCCAGCTTGCCAAAAACCGCAAGCGAACCAAGGCCGCTGTGTAACGGCAGGACTGCATCATTCTTTAGCAGCACCGCCGATTTTTCAGCCGCTTCAAGCGCGATGGCGATGTGATCCGGGCTGGCGACAAGTCCGATATGATAATCGGGCAATGGATCCGCTGCTGCAGCAAAACGGTACAGCGTCTTCAATATCCGGCAACAGGCGCGATCAATAACCTCCGTGGAAACCTCACCCGCCTCCACCGCAGCAACCAGTTTTTCGCCCCATATCAATGGCTCAGGATTTTCAATGTCCAGCCCTGCGGCGACACCCGAGACATCATAAACGCCCTTTACCCAGTCCGAATGGACAAAGCCATCAAAGCCCCATTCGCCGCGCAGAATATCAGTCAGCAGTTTCGGATTCTGGCCACAGTAAACGCCATCCATCTTGTTATATGCGCTCATCACGCTAGCGCAGCCCGCATCAATTGCGCGTTTGAAATGCGGCAAATACACCTCGTGCAGCGCGCGCTCGTCAATTTGCACATCGACATAGAAACGCGCGTTTTCCATGCTATTCAGCGCGAAATGCTTGACGGTGGCGATGACGTTATGCGTCTGAATACCCAGCGCAAGTCCGGTCCCCATCTCGCCAAGATGATAGGGATCTTCGCCGTATGTTTCTTGCGCGCGGCCCCATGCGGGATGCCGCAACAGATTAAAGCACACAGCGCCCGATAGATTGCACCCCTGCGCGCGCGCCTCAACGCCCATAACTTGCCCGATGCGCAGTTCAAGATCAGGATCGAAACTTGCACCGCGCGCCATTGAACAGGGAAAGCACGTCGATTGACCGCGCGCGACGCCGCGCGGGCCATCGGTGAACCACAACGCCGGCACACCCAACCGATCAATCCCGCCACCTGCGCGGTATGGCCGCGCCGCCCAGACGCGGTCATCCTCAACAAACGCTTTGAAAAAGCCGTGCCCCGACAGCATCCCGACTTTTTCGGCAAGCGTGGCCTCAATCAGAATGGTGTCCACAAGCTCTGCAATTTCATCGGAAGTCATTGACTTGCGCGGCGCGTAATCAGTCATTTTGGCGTTTCCTCTCGCCGCATGCGTTCGCACAGGATAATGGCCAAGGCAACTGTCGAAGCATCTGCGCAGTTTATCGAACCGGGCCGTTGCTCTGGCCGGTTACAGCCGCTAGCCTCAACTCATATCAATAGATCAGAGGATATCTTCATGCGCTATCTTGCCCTTATCGCTGCTTTGGCTCTGCCATCGGTCCCCGCCTTTGCCGAGGAAACAGCTGCCCCTGATACAGTGGCAAAACCCGCAGCATTGGTCGCCGACGGCATCCCTGCTGTTCCTGTTGCACTTGCCGCCGAAACTCGCCCGTACATGGAATTCCGCACCGCTAGCTTTGTCGGCTGGCACCCGACCGACAAATCGATGGTGATTGCCACCCGTTTCGGCAACACCGCTCAGCTACACCGCGTCGCTATGCCCATGGGCGCGCGCAAACAGGTTAGCTTTGAAGCAGAGCCTATGGGCGGCGGCGGCTGGGCTCCGGTAAAGGGTGACGTTTTTGTGACGGGAAAAGACATTGGCGGTAACGAGTTTTTCCAGCTGTATACGTTGAAAGACGGCAAGCTGGATATGCTGACCGATGGCAAAAGCCGCAACAGTTTTAATGGCTGGAGTGACGATGGCGAGCTGATCGCGTTCAGCTCGACCAAGCGTAACGGCACCGACAACGACCTGTATGTCATGAACCCGCGTGATCCAGCGACGACGAAGTTGGTGGCCGAAGTCAAAGGCGGTGGCTGGGGGATCAGCGCCTTTGCGCCCGATAAGAAAAGCGCGATTGTCGGCAATTATATATCCGTCACTAACAGCGATATGTATGTGCTTGATCTGGAAAAAGGCGGGATGACGCCGGTTGGCGATCTGACCAAAGACATCGCCTATGGCGGCGCAGACTATGCACCCGATGGCACATTATGGGTAACATCGGACGAAGGCTCAGACTTTCAGCGGCTCGGCATACTGGATCCCAAGACCGGCAAATTCACGCCAAAAGATCCGGCGGAGAAATGGGATGTCGACAGCTTTGATATCGCACCAGACGGCAGCTTCATCGCCTATGTGACTAATGAGGCGGGTATGGCAAAATTGAAATTGCTTGATCCCAAAACCAATAAAGTCCGCGATGTGGCCGGGCTACCCGCAGGCATCATCGGCGGCATAGAGATTGCACCTTGGGGCGAAATCGGGCTGACCTTCACCTCTGCCCGAAGTGCAGCCGACGCCTATTCGGTTGATCCCAAAACCATGAAAATCACGCGCTGGACCGAAAGTGAAACAGGCGGATTGGACGTCACGAAAAATTCGGAACCCGAACTGGTGAAGATCAAAAGCTTTGACGGCCTTGAAGTCTCCGGTTTCCTTTATCGTCCTGACGCCGCCAAATTCCCCGGCAAACGCCCGATGATTATGAGCGTGCATGGCGGCCCCGAGGGGCAATCCCGCCCCGGCTTTATGGGCCGCAATAACTATCTGTTGAACGAAGAAGGCGTCGCTCTTTTCTATCCGAATGTTCGCGGATCAACCGGCTATGGCAAAGCGTTCGTCAGCTTGGATAACGGCCCGTTCAAACGCGAAGATTCGGTCAAGGACATGGGCGGATTTCTTGATGCGCTTGCCAAGGATAGCGGACTAGACGCAAGCCGCTTTGGCCTGACCGGTGGCTCTTATGGCGGCTATATGTGCTATGCAGCGGCAGTGCAATTTGGCGACAAAATCCGCGCGACTAACTGCATCGTGGCGATTTCCAACTTCGTCACCTTCTTGGAAAACACGCAAAGCTATCGCCGCGATTTGCGCCGCGTTGAATATGGCGATGAACGCATCCCTGAACAGCGTGAAAAGCTGCTCGCGATTTCGCCGCTGACGCGGGTGTCGGAAATTAAAAAGCCGATGATGGTGGTAACGGGCGGTAATGACCCGCGTGTGCCAGCATCAGAGGCGGATCAGATTATCAACGCTATCCGCGCAAAGGGTGGTACCGCATGGCATTTGCTGGGCACCAACGAAGGCCATGGCTTTGCCAAAAAGGAAAATGTCGATTACCAGTTCTGGACGTCGTTGCTGTTTTGGAAACAGAACTTGCTGGCGGAGTGAGGGAGTCTCGACTTTTCCATCTTCGTCATCCTGAACTTATTTCAGGATAACACGCAACCGCAGTTCGTTATCCTGAAACAAGTTCAGGATGACGAATTTCTACTGCGGTTTCTATAGCAATAGGCGACGCCAGTTTCCCTTACTCCGGGCTGGGCAAATCCGCATCGGCGCCGGTATCGACAGGCGACTTTCCGCCATTGGCTTCGCGCTCTTCCTTTTCAGCGCGTTCTTTTTCGAATTGCTTGACGCGCTGTTCAACTTCTTCTGCCTCAGCATCAATTCCGGCTAGGCGTTTGCGGCGTTCCTCGGCAATCAACAGACCAAAGGCGAGGCCCGGATCCTTTGATTTTTCGAGATAGGCCTTATCAATTTCTTTCAGCCCACATCCAGTAAAGCCGCCAGCGCCAGACGCTGAGCAGCTCATCGTGCCTTCGCGGCCAACATATTGATAGCCGATGACGCGGTTGGTCCAGCTTTCGTTGCGGATGTCATTGGGGTCTGATCGCAACGATGGCGGAATGCGATAGCGATCCGCCTCAACCAAAATCGCACAGACGTTGATCTGTTCATCGGTGCTTTCGGGGCATTGATCGTCGCCGAACAGAATCACCGTGTTGATTTTCGGATCAGTGCTACCCGAATCTTGGGCTTGCGATACAGCGGCGCTGAACAAAAGGCTGGTCGCGATCAGCAAGGTTGGCAGCGATGCGGTCAAACGGGTCATTCGGTGTTACTCCACTTTCGATGCACTCAATTGCTCTTACAAAGCTGAATGCGGCATGAAAATAAATGTGTCTTAAATACGTTTCGACACAGCAATAGCGACGCGGCACCCAAGCCGGATTGCAGCACTCATCACAGGATAGGCGGGCGCACGTTCTGCGCCTTCGGCCAAGGCCGTTGCCTTATGCTCAAGCTCCTCGGCACGGAATTCGGCGATCAGTGCAGATAATTCCGGTTCACTATCGCCAAGTTCTTCTAGTTGTTCGGAATAATGCAGGTCGATTTCGGTCTCGACCGCCACTGTGCAGGCCATTGCCGCCTCTGGCCCCAACACTGCGGTTGCAGCACCCAAGGCATAGCCTGCGACATTCCAAAAAGGATGGAACACAGTTGGCCGTACGCCGCGCTCCGCCATAATCCGGTCAAACGCATCCAGATGGCGCTGTTCTTGTTCGGCCATATGGCTGATGCTGCGCGCGGCCGGGTGACGGTCGCCCATAACCGCTAGCTGCCCGGCATAGATACGCTTTGCGCCAAATTCGCCCGCCTGATTAACGCGGATCATGCTGTTCAGTTGCTGTGCTGAATGGATGCTGTTCATACCGTTTTGTCCCGCCATATCATGCCCAAAATGGTGATCGCAGCGCCTGTCGACAAGAGGAAGTTGAAGCCGGCAAGCGATATGCCGAATAATGTCCATGGCGCGACATCACAGCGGATCGTTGGCGCTTCAAGAATTTGTTTCATCACATCGGCGCCAGAACCGCTGGGAACGCCCGAACAGGTGCTAAGCCCTTCCCACCAGCTATACTCAACGCCCGCGTGAAAGCCGCCAATGACGCCGCTGGTCAAAATGGCAAATGCGGCAAGCGCAACCAGCACACGTTTATATGCAGGGTGGCCAACAAAAAAACCAAACAACGCCAGCGGAACAGCGGCAAAATGGGGCCAGCGTTGCCACCAGCACATCTCGCACGGGTATAGACCGCCGATATATTGCGAGCCATATGCCCCCGCCAAAAGCCCGGCAGGGATCAGGAAAGCAAGCCAATGTGCGCGTTTGAACTTCGTCATACCGCGCGGATTATCAGGCTTCAGTTCCTGACGCTAGGCTTTGCGTTTACATCAGCCAGTTTCATGGTCTTTCCGCCCAAACGCTCCAATGTTTCCATCGCATAATGCAATTGGAAATCCTTGATGCCTTTGGCTTCAAGCTGCGCTGTTGTCATGGCAAATCGCGGATCTTCACCCAGATCGCTTTCCAGCTCTTTGTCCTCAACCGCCAGATCATTGACCAGATGACGGCGCAGATCGGATTCGCGCATTGTTATACGCTTTTTATAATCGGGATCGGTAATCTGCGGCACGTTGATATCAGGCTTAATCCCGCCTTCTTGCACCGAACGTCCAGACGGCAGATGATAGCGTGCAATCGTCAAACGAAGGCCGGTGTCACGTGACAAAGGCAGCACATTTTGCACTGACCCTTTACCGAAACTGCGTTCGCCCATCACCAGCGCGCGGTGATGGTCTTGCAATGCGCCAGCGACGATTTCCGATGCAGAGGCAGAGCCTGCATCGACCAGAACAATCACAGGCTTTCCGCCTGCCAGATCGCCCGGAAACGCTTTTTCCGCAAACCAGCGATTGACCACAACCTTGTTACGGCCGCGTTCGGAAACAATCTCGCCCTTGGCCAGAAACGCGTCAGACACTTTAACTGCTTCGTCAAGGATGCCGCCCGGGTTGGAGCGCAGGTCAACGATATAGCCCAGCGGCTTTGCGCCCAGTTGCTTATCGATGCCTTTAATCGCAGCGGCCACATCTTCGCCGGTTTCTTCGGAAAATCCGGTAATGGTGATGACGCCGATTTTGTCTTTCACTTCCCAGCGCACAGGTTTCAGGTCGATCACTGCACGCGTCAACAACAGGTCAAACGGCGCGTCACGACCGGGGCGGAAAATCGTCACTTTGATTGATGTGCCGGGAACGCCGCGCATACGGTTGACTGCTTCGTCAAGTGTGCCGCCAACAATCAATTCGCCATCAAGGTGCGTGATATAGTCGCCGGACTTTACGCCCGCTTTATCTGCTGGAGTATCAGCCGTCGGCGCGATGACCTTTACGGTGCCTTCTTCCAACGTAACCGAAAGGCCCAGACCGCCATATTCGCCGTCAATCTGTGTCTGCAGGCTTTGAAAATCGGTCTTGTTCAAAAACGCGCTGTGCGGATCGAGCGTATTGAGCATGCCCTGAATCGCGCCTTCCATCAGCTGCTTATCGTCGATCTTGTCAACATAGCTCGCCTTCACCCGTTTATAGACAGCGATGAACTCGTCCATTTCTTTCAACGGATCTTCTTTCGGCGCGCTTTGAGCAACGGCTGAGCTAGAGACGATTGCGGCCATTGCGGCGACTGCGGTAAACAAAACGGACTTTTTCATGTCTATGACCATTTCCAAGAGAGACTCTTCGTAAGCAGCGTATATGCCGCGACTCAATATGGTGAAAGCACGTTTACCACGAAAGTGATTTGCGGTGTGATGAACGGCTTTAACGCAATCGAATTCAGGTAATCAGCGCGAGTAAATCAATGGTCCGGCCATAGCGGCGCAGTTCGATCATGATTTCAGGCGTTTCCTGTCCTGCCCGACCGATCAGCGCGCCTTGCGTTACATTCGCGCCCGCTGCCACGCCAAGCTCTTCTATGTTCGTTACCAACGTGGTCCAACCGCCGCCATGATCGATAATCATAATGTTGCCAAAGCTGCGATAGC
>JAAFIB010000091.1 GCA_013297725.1 Sphingomonadales bacterium | reverse complement strand
CCCGCTACACTTTCGTCACCGCCTTTGGTGAAGGCATAGCTAGCATTGAAACCAGCGGAAAAATCGGTGAGGTTTGGCTTGTTTGTAATGTAGCGGACAGCACCGCCCATTGCACTTGCACCAAACAGCGTGCCCTGCGGACCTGCCAACACCTCAACGCGCTGTAGGTCGACTGCATAAAGATCAAGGTTGCGTCCAACAAGCGATGCCGGAGCGTCGTTGATGTAAAGAGCAACGGTTGGCTGCGCACCTGCGGTACCGGCCACCTGCAGACCAGGCGAGTCGGTTGAAAGACCGCGAATAAAGATCGACGATGCACCGGGGCCGCGCGAGGCGGTACGCACATTCGGCAGAAATTCGATCAGCTTGTCAAACTTGGTAATGTTGAGGTCAGAGAGTGAATCGCCACTAAGCGCCTGAACAGCCAAAGGGATTTTGTTAAGCGCTTCATCGCGCCGCGTCGCGGTAACGATGATTTCCTTGATACCACCATCATCTTCCTGCGCAGTAGCTTCCTGCGCAAACGCAGGCACACTGCCCGCTCCAAGTGATGCCAGCACAAATGCGGCGGTCGACAATTTTAGCCTATTTTTCAACGACTTTCTCCCCTCGTTACTATACCAACTATCTATGCCAGACCTTTGTGTGATCCGCAAATTTCCGTCGATTTCTCCAACTCGAACGTGTCTTTAGACTGACCAAGCGGCAAATGAGTAATTTTTATACACCGGTAAATTAAATTACATACCTGATAATAACTTCTACATCCTGAAATTAGACAGCCTAATGTAAGGTTCCATCACTGGCCACCGCATTTTATGGCAGCTAGGCGGAGCGCAAAATGGGGCTGAGGAGGGGAATTCCATGACAATGAAGGCGGATTTTGTCCTTTTGATCGCTAGCGAGGACCGAAAGGGCATAGTGGCGGCAGTGGCCAATTCGATTGTAAGTCAAGACTGCAACATTGTGGAGAGCGCGCAATATGGCGACGCCAGCACAGATCGGTTTTACATGCGTGTCGCCATCAGCGGTTCGGCTGGAATGACGACCGAAAGTTTCACCGAAGCCTTCACGCCTGTCGCAACCGCATTCCGGCTCGATTGGCGCATCCATGATCTGCGTCAGAAAATGCGGGCGATGATTATGGTCAGCCAGGGCGGGCACTGTTTGAACGATCTACTGTACCGGACATCGACAAACCGTCTACCCATGGAAGTCACCAGTATCGTGTCCAACCACACCACATGGCAACGCCGGGCCGAACATGAGGGCGTTCCATTCCACCATTTGCCGATCAATCCGGAAAACAAGCTTGAACAAGAGGCAAAGCTGCTAGCGATGGTCGAAGAGCAGGACGTCAATCTTATCATTCTGGCCCGCTATATGCAGGTGTTGTCAGACCAGCTTTGCCGCAAGCTAGATGGTCGCGTGATCAATATCCACCACAGCTTCCTGCCGGGTTTCAAAGGTGCAAAACCCTATCACCGCGCCTATGAGCGCGGGGTGAAAATGGTGGGGGCAACGGCGCATTATGTGACACCTGACCTTGATGAAGGACCGATTATCACGCAGGATGTATCGATCGTCGACCATGCTGATACAGTGGAAGACCTGATCGCGCAGGGGCAGGATACTGAAAGCCGCGTTCTGGCCCGGGCGGTAAAGCTTCACCTAGAGCATCGCGTGATGCTAAGCGGCAACCGTACCGTTGTTTTTAAGTAATTTTTTAAGAGGACATAAAGAATGAAGACCCGTGCTGCTGTAGCCTTTGAAGCCAAGAAACCGCTGGAGATTGTCGAGCTGGACCTTGAGGGTCCAAAGGCAGGCGAAGTACTGGTGGAGATTATGGCTACAGGTATCTGCCACACTGACGCCTATACGCTTGATGGTCTTGATAGCGAAGGACTGTTCCCCAGCGTGTTGGGGCATGAAGGTGCAGGCATTGTGCGCGAGATTGGCGCCGGAGTTACCAGTGTCAAGCCGGGCGATCATGTGATCCCGCTTTACACCCCCGAATGCGGCAAGTGCAAAACCTGCTTGTCTGGAAAATCCAATCTCTGCACCGCTATTCGCGCGACGCAGGGGAAAGGGCTGATGCCCGATGGCACGACGCGGTTTTCATATAAGGGCCAGCCGATCTATCATTATATGGGCTGTTCGACCTTTTCCAACTTCACCGTGCTGCCCGAAATCGCGGTTGCCAATATCCGCCAGGACGCACCGTTTAAAACCAGCTGTTATATAGGCTGCGGCGTTACCACCGGCGTTGGCGCTGTCACTAAGACCGCGAATGTCCAGCCTGGCGACAATGTTGTGGTCTTTGGCCTTGGCGGGATTGGCCTGAACGTAATCCAAGGCGCGAAACTGGCTGGTGCAAAAATCATCCTTGGTATCGACATCAATCCGGATCGTGAGGAATGGGGCCGCCAGTTCGGCATGACGCACTTCCTAAACAGCAAGGGGATGAGCCGCGAAGATACCATCGCAAAGATTGTCGAGCTGACCGATGGCGGGGCGGACTATAGCTTTGATGCCACCGGCAATACCGAAGTGATGCGCACCGCGCTGGAATGCTGTCACAGGGGCTGGGGTACCAGCATCATCATTGGTGTCGCAGAAGCTGGCAAAGAAATCGCAACCCGCCCGTTCCAACTGGTCACTGGCCGTAACTGGCGCGGAACTGCATTTGGCGGAGCCAAGGGCCGCACCGATGTGCCAAAGATTGTCGACATGTATATGGACGGCCAAATCCAGATCGACCCGATGATCACCCATGTGTTGACACTGGACGAGATCAACAAGGGCTTTGACCTGATGCATGCAGGTGAGAGCATTCGCAGCGTTGTCGTTTTTTGATGACGACTATCGCTGATATATTGACCGAACATGAAGGGCGCGAGGGGCCGCTCCTCCCGATCCTGCACGATGTGCAAAAAGCGTTCGGCCATGTCAGCGAAGACGCAATGCGCGAAATTGCAGGCTCGCTTAATCTGACCCGCGCCGAAGTTTACGGCGTGGTCAGTTTCTATCATGATTTCCGCAAAGAAGCCGAAACCCGTCCGATTATCAAACTTTGCCGAGCCGAAGCCTGCAAAGCGCGCGGGGTTGAAGCGTTGGTTCCGGTTGCCGAGGGACAATCCCGCGTGAAGGTAGAGGCGGTCTATTGCCTGGGTCTCTGTTCGGTCGGTCCTGCGGCTATGGTCGGCGATCAGGTTCACGCCCGTCTGGATAGCCAGCGGCTGACCGAATTGATGGCCAGCACATGAAGGTTCGCATCTCCGATGATGCCCTTGCCATTGCCTGCGGGGCCGATGCTGTCGCCGCGGCATTTGAAAAGGCCGGAGCGGACATCGAGCGTGTATCAAGCTGGGGGATGCACTGGCTAGAGCCGCTGGTTGATGTGGGTGGTATTGGCTATGGCCCAGCCTCCATCGATCAGGTTGCAGCGATCATGGCGGGAGCCGCGCCGTCGATCGGTCGGATCGAAGACCATCCATTCATCGCCAAACAGTCGCGGCTGACTTTCGCGCGCGCAGGCAAAACGCGGCCAACGTCGCTTGACGATTATTATGCAACCGAAGGCTGGCTGGGTCTGGCCAAGGCGCGTGAGATTGGGCCTGAAGCGACGATCGAAGCAGTGCTTGCCTCGGGCCTGCGCGGCCGGGGCGGTGCAGGTTTTCCAGCGGGAATAAAGTGGAAGACTGTTGCGGGTGCCTCTGCTGACCAGAAGTATATCGTCTGCAACGCCGACGAAGGCGACAGCGCCACTTTTGCCGACCGGATGGTGATGGAGGGCGACCCCTTCATGCTGATCGAAGGCATGGCGATTGCCGGGCTCGCGGTTGGGGCGAACAAAGGCTTTGTCTATATTCGTTCGGAATACCCGCATGCGATTGCTAAGATGGAGGCAGCGATCAAAGCCTGTGCGCATCTGATCGCGCCGTTCGAGGTCGAGGTCCGCGTAGGCGCAGGTTCCTATGTTTGCGGCGAAGAAACCTCGCTGCTCAACAGCCTTGAGGGCAAGCGCGGCGAAGTGCGCGCAAAGCCGCCTTTGCCAGCACTCGAAGGTCTTTTCGGCAAACCCACAGTAGTCAATAATGTCCTGACGCTTGCGGCGGTTCCGTGGATATTAACGCATGGTGGTGAGGCCTATGCAGCATTTGGCATGGGGCGTTCCAAAGGGACAATGCCAGTGCAGCTGGCGGGCAATATCAAACATGGCGGGCTATTCGAGGTTGCATTCGGGATCACGCTCGGCGAGCTGGTGAACGACATCGGCGGCGGCACAGACACTGGCCGACCCGTACGCTGCGTGCAGGTGGGTGGGCCTTTGGGGGCCTATATCCCGCCATCACAATTTGATCTGCCGTTTGATTATGAAGCCTTTGCAGCTGCGGATGCTTTGATCGGTCATGCTGGGATCACCGTGTTCGACGATACCGTCGACATGGCACAAATGGCGCGTTTTGCCATGGAATTCTGTGCAGTCGAAAGTTGCGGCAAATGCACCCCGTGCCGTTTAGGCAGCACGCGCGGTATCGAAACGATTGATCAGATTATCGCAGGCAAAGATGTCGAGAAAAATCTGGAGCTGATCGCTGACCTGTCAGAGACTATGAAGTTCGGCTCCTTATGCGCGCTGGGTGGTTTCACGCCGTATCCGGTGATGAGCGCAATCACTCACTTCCCAGAAGATTTTGTGGCCCGCGATTTTGTGCTAAGGAAGAATACATGACGTACCAGCCGCAGAAGGATTTCGGGACGCCCGCCAGCCGTTCGGCGGAGGCGGTAACGCTGACCATTGATGGTCGCACCGTCACTGTGCCTGCTGGATCAAGCGTGATGCGCGCAGCCGCTGAACAGGGCACATCGATCCCGAAACTATGCGCGACTGACAACGTCAAAAGCTTTGGTTCTTGCCGTCTGTGCCTTGTCGAAATTGATGGCCGCAAAGGCACGCCTGCCAGTTGCACAACCCCCGTTGAGCCCGGCATGGTTGTCCATACGCAAACGCCGCATCTGGCCAAATTGCGCAAAGGCGTGATGGAGCTTTATATCTCCGATCATCCGCTCGATTGCCTGACCTGTGCGGCCAATGGCGATTGCGAATTGCAGGATCAGGCAGGTGCTGTTGGTCTGCGTGATGTGCGTTATGATGTGCAGGAAACGCATCTGGGGCAGGAAAAGGATCACTCAAACCCCTATTTCGATTTCGACCCCAGCAAATGTATTGCCTGTTCGCGCTGCATCCGCGCTTGTGATGAGGTGCAGGGAACGCTTGCACTGACGATGGAGGGGCGCGGCTGGGATTCAAAGATTTCAGCCGGCTTTGCCAGCGAGGATTTCTTTGGCAGCGAATGTGTATCTTGCGGAGCCTGTGTGCAGGCCTGCCCGACCGCGACTTTGATTGAAAAGAAGGTTGTCGAAGTCGGCACTCCCGAACGCAGTGTTGTCACTACCTGCGCCTATTGCGGTGTCGGTTGCACCTTCCGCGCCGAGATGCGCGGCGAGCAGCTGGTGCGTATGGTGCCGTGGAAAGACGGCAAAGCCAATCGCGGACATAGCTGCGTCAAAGGCCGTTTCGCCTGGGGCTATGCTCAGCATCAGGAACGAATCCTGAAGCCAATGATCCGCGCGTCGATCAACGATCCGTGGCGGGAAGTCGAATGGGATGAAGCTTTTGCCTATACCGCGTCCGAACTGAAACGGATTAGCGATAAATACGGTCGGCATGCTTTGGGTGGGATTACCTCAAGCCGGTGCACCAATGAAGAAACCTTCCTTGTCCAGAAGCTGGTTCGCGCAGGCTTTGGTAACAACAATGTCGATACCTGCGCGCGCGTTTGCCACTCGCCGACCGGCTATGGCCTGAAAACCACTTTTGGGACCAGTGCGGGTACGCAGGATTTTGACAGCGTTGAGGATAGCGATGTCATCCTGATCATCGGTGCAAATCCCACAGACGGGCATCCTGTTTTCGCCAGCCGAATGAAACGCCGGTTGCGCGGGCAAGATGGGCGACCCGGTGCAAAGCTGATCGTTATCGATCCACGCCGGACCGACATTGTTCGTTCTCCGCATATCGAGGCTCAGCATCACCTACCACTGCGTCCCGGCACCAATGTGGCTGTGCTGACCGCGATGGCGCATGTCATTGTAACTGAAGGCTTGGCGGATGAGGCGTTCATCAAGGAACGCTGCGACTGGGATGAATATAACCATTGGGCCGAGTTTGTCTCGCTGCCGCGTAACAGCCCGGAAAGTCTGCAGCCGGTAACTTTAGTCGATGCCGAGGAACTGCGCGCTGCGGCGCGGCTTTATGCGACCGGCGGCAATGGCGCGATCTATTATGGCCTTGGCGTGACAGAACATTCGCAGGGCAGCTCAACCGTTATGGCAATTGCCAATCTGGCGATGGCGACCGGCAATATCGGGCGGCGCGGTGTTGGCGTAAACCCCCTTCGCGGCCAGAATAATGTGCAGGGCGCATGCGACATGGGCAGCTTCCCGCATGAGCTATCGGGCTATCGCCATATCAGCGATGGCGATGCGCGGCGGCTGTTTGAGGCCGATTGGGGCGTGCCGCTTGATCCCGAACCGGGTTTGCGTATTCCCAATATGCTCGATGCCGCCGTCGATGGCGTGTTTAAGGCGCTCTATTGCCAAGGTGAGGATATCCTCCAGTCCGACCCCAATACCGCGCATGTTTCAGCAGGGCTGGCGGCGATGGAATGTGTGATCGTGCATGACCTATTTTTGAACGAGACTGCGAACTACGCCCATATCTTCTTGCCCGGGTCGACCTTCCTTGAAAAGAACGGCACCTTTACTAACGCCGAACGCCGTATCCAGCCGGTGCGTAAAGTGATGACGCCGATGAATGGACTTGAGGATTGGGAAGTCACACAACGGCTGGCGCAAGCGATGGGGCTGGATTGGAACTACAGCCACCCCAGTGAAATCATGGATGAAATAGCGCGGCTGACGCCTACTTTTGCGGGCGTATCCTTTGCCAAGTTGGATGAAGAAGGCTCGCTGCAATGGCCCGTCAATGAAGCTGCGCCGAACGGATCACCAATCATGCACATTGATGGCTTTGTTCGCGGCAAAGGCAAGTTTGTCGTTACCGATTATGTGCCGACCGACGAAAAAACCGGACCGCGCTTTCCGTTGTTGCTGACTACTGGCCGGATATTGTCGCAGTATAATGTCGGCGCGCAAACGCGGCGGACAGAGAATATCGCTTGGCATACCGAAGACCTGCTCGAGATCCATCCGGTTGATGCGGAGGATCGCGGGATCAAGTCGGGTGATTGGGTCAAGCTTGCGAGCCGTGCTGGCGAAACCACCTTGCGCGCGACAGTGACAGACCGCGTTGCCCCCGGCGTTGTCTATACGACATTCCATCATGCCGTGACGCAGGCCAATGTTGTGACCACCGATTACAGCGACTGGGCGACTAACTGTCCGGAATATAAAGTCACTGCGGTGCAAATCAGCGCGTCCAACGGCCCAACCGATTGGCAGGAAGAATATGAAGCGCTGTCGGAACGCTCGCGCCGGATTGCGACAGAGGTTCCCGCCGAGTGAACACGGTCGAGCGTCTTGTGCACATGGCGAACCAGATCGCCAAAAATCTGGAAACCGACGATGATCCTGTCGGTGCGGTGGCGTATCATATTCAGCAATTCTGGGATCCGCGCATGAAAAAGCTTATCCGGGAGCACGGCCATGAAGGCCTCTCGCCAATAGCCAGTGCTGCGCTGGGAAAGCTTGATGAAAGACATAATGCCGCCTGAAACAGGATCAAAGCGCTTCAACTTTTCGGTGTTGAGGCCAGCCGGTGGGGAAACAGAGCAGTTGCAACGGCAGCTGATATCCGAGGCTCCGGTCGCCATCGAATATAACGGCATCGGCTATGCTGTGATGATGGCAACCCCGATTGATCTTGAAGATTTTGCCATCGGGTTCAGCCTGTCAGAACAGTTAGGCGATAATGCTGCCGAAATTGCGGCGATTGACTGTCACAAAGCGGAAAAGGGCTGGATCGTGCGTATCCAGCTGCCTCCCGAAAAGGCCGAGAAAGTCTATGCGCGTGCGCGCCAACGCGTGTCGGAAAGTAGCTGCGGTCTATGCGGCATGGATAATCTGGATGAGGTGATGCGCGAACTGCCTCGCGTGACAGCGCGGCTTGAGATTTCTGACAGTGCCATTTTTACTGCGTTAGCGGCACTGCGTGAACACCAAAAGCTCAACGCCGAAACCGGAGCGTCACATGCCGCCGCCTTTTGTGCGCCAGATGGTACAATCCTCATCGTGCGTGAGGATGTTGGAAGGCACAATGCGCTCGATAAAGTCATTGGGGCCATTGCCAAATCCGGTGGCGCAGCCGCCGACGGTTTCCTGCTATTAACAGCGAGGTGCAGTTTTGAACTGGTCCAAAAGGCGATCCTGGCCAACTGCCCCATGCTGGTCACGATCTCGGCCGCGACTGATCTGGCCGCGACAACAGCCGCGACACACGGTCTTCGCCTCGTCAGCCTTGCACGACCGGACTCCGCGCTGTCCGCATCTCTATAAAGCGGCCGATCAACCAGCTTCTGAACACAGAAATCGCCGGATC
>JAAFIB010000090.1 GCA_013297725.1 Sphingomonadales bacterium | reverse complement strand
AAGCACCGCGACTTTGGCAGACAAACCTTCATGCTGCACCGGAAAGACATTGGGCGGCAGGCGGCGGTTCCATTTGGCCAGCCATTTGCGATCATAGGCCGCGTCATAATCCGACACGATCAGATAGAAATCGAGCATTTGCCCTTCGAGTTGTTCGCTGCGCAGGCACGATACATAGAACAACACGGCACGGGCAGCCGCCGGATATTGCGCCGCGATATGCGCGGCGAAGGCTTGCACGGCGGGGAGCGCGGGAATGGCCAGTTCTTCGGCGATCAGTTGTTGAAGCGAGTGCATGGGATTATCTAACGCAAATTATATCGCTTAATCACCCCATTTCGTCATCCTGAACTTGTTTCAGGATAACAGGCTACGGCGTGCGTTATCCTGAAACAAGTTCAGGATGACGATCGGAGTGAATTGCGCTTAAGCCGCCAGTTTCAAAAACGGCACAGGCGGTGTTGAGCGCAGCACGATTGGGCTGTTAAGGCGCGCTTCAAAGACTTCGCCATCCAGCACCACGCTGCTATTATCGCTATCGATCTGGATCATGTCACCTTCGCCAATATGAACTCCGCCATAGCGTTTTTTACCCAGAAGGCCGATCAGCGAGGCCCATACCACGCGGAACATCGCAAGCGGCCGTTCGTCCACTGCCAAGAGTTTAAGCCGCCCACCGGGTTCGCCGCTTACGGCTTTTCCGCCCATCAACAGCTTTTCAAGGGTAGTGACCACCAGCACCGAAAAGCGCCCCGACAACTCGCCATCGCGGAGAAGGGAAATGCGGACATTGCCCGTTTTTGGCGGCAGGAAATCCGCCTTCAATCCAAATATGGCGGACGCAAAAACGGCTATCACTGTCAAGAAATGGCTGATCCCATTGGGCAGGCCAAGCGGATAGATTTTGTGGCGACAATACAGGATCGTGTCGGCAAGCCCTGCACCGCCCAGAAACATCCCGATCACAGGCCGAGCATTTTCGCTACCATCGGAAAGCGCGATCAACTCTCGCGCGACGATATGCTCGGTCAGATCGCCGTGCGCGAGTTGCAGGATATTCTCCAGCGCCTTTAACGGATCGCCCTCTGCACCCAAATCGAGCGCGATCAGGTTCGTTTTGCCATTGGGCAGCACAGCGACTGGCGGCGGCGTGCCTTTGAAATGGCCGCCATGATACAGCTCGGTAAGCGCTGCTTGCACTGTGCCATCGCCGCCATTGACCACCAGCACCTTAGGCTTCACCCGCGCAATCATTTCCAGCGCGCGTGATATCTGCCCGATCTCTTCGACTTCGTAATGAAAGATATCAGCATTCTTCGCGCAGAAATTCCGCACTGCCGGCAACAGCGAACGGTTGCCGGTTGAGTGTGGATTGGAAAGAAGCGCGACGAGTGCCAAATATTACCCTTACATATATTTCATATTGACGGTGATCGTTGTGACACCAGGGCCAGCCGAAAAGGCAACTTTGCCGACTGCAGGCTTGCCTAGGTTCAGCACGTTGATCGACGGATTATTGGAAAAACCACCACCGTCGGTGGAGATATCGGTTTTGCCGTTGCTGTTTTTATCATGGCGCACAGCAATCGCATATTTTCCAGATGCCGACAGCGGCACGCAGAAATTCAATGCGCTTGCACTCGCCTTTGCCTCAATGCGGTGCAACCAGCGGCCCTTGGCCAACCAAGCCGCTTTCGTGGCAGGATAGTTTTGCACGCGCAGCTTGCCGGTCGTGCCCTTAATACCGCGCACATTGACCTGAATGGCCGGGCCTTTGCCAGCGCCGCATTTGCTCATATCATTACTAACGACGCTACCCGCTTGGGCGCTTCCTGCGATGGCTAGCAATCCGGCGGCCATCAATGGAATCACGACTTTATTCATTTTACTCTTGCTCCTTGAGCGTTACTGCCAACACGGTTTCCCGCGATGGACGATATTGCTCCTGATCTTGAAACTGTATATCGCGTCAATTTGCGGCCAAATTAGGGTGACAGGACGACAATACGTTGAAATTTTTGACTGCCACCGACCGTTATATTGCCCGGCTTGTCGCGATTCCGCTGCTCAGCACGCTTGCGCTTGCCGCAATGCTGTTGCTTTTGGAAAAAATGTTGCGGCTGTTCGACTTTGTCGCCGCAGAGGGCGGACCGGTGAATGTCGTTTGGCGGATGCTTGCCAATCTGATTCCGGAATATCTGTCGCTGGGCATCCCCATCGGCCTGATGCTGGGGATATTGCTGGCGTTTCGGCGGCTCGCAATGTCGTCGGAGATCGACATTTTCCGCGCGGTTGGCCTTGGTTATTGGCGGCTGTTGCGGGTGCCGTATATTTACGCGATTATCTTGGCAGGCGTGAACCTTGCCATTGTTGGCTGGATCCAGCCGACGTCGCGATATCTTTACGAAGAACTGCGGTTTGATCTGCGCTCCGGCGCATTGGGTGCGTCGATCAAAGTCGGCGAGTTTAACAATTTGGGCAAAAATCTGACGATGCGGATCGATGAAAGCCGCAATCAGGGCAATGATCTTTCGGGCCTTTTCGTGTTTGCCGAAAACAAAAAGGGGCAGACAATCGCTGTGACTGCCGAAAAGGGCCAGTTCATGCGGACCGAGGATCGCAACACGATCATCCTGCGGCTGACCAACGGCACATTAGTCCACGATGCCCCGGCGTATAAAAATGCCCGGGTTTTAAGCTTTACCAACCACGACATCCCGATCCCGCTGCCAGAGATTGAGAAATTCCGCAGCCGCGGCGAAAAGGGGCGTGAATATACGCTTCCCGAATTGGTGAAGGTTGGAGGCGATGTTAAGCGGCCGATGCGGGAACGCAACGCCGCATGGGCCAATTTCCATTTCCGGCTGGTCGAAGTGGCGATGATGTTACTGCTGCCGTTACTCGCGATTGCGCTGGCTATTCCGCCGAAACGGTCCACCTCTGCTTTGGGCGTATTCCTGTCGATTGTGATCGTTGTGACCTATCACAAGATCAACGAATATGCCGAAAGCGTTGGCGGGCGCGGAGAGATTGACCCGTTGTTTGCGCTTTGGGTTCCGTGTCTGTTGTTTGCAGCAATGATCCTGTGGATGTATCATATCGCCGCGCATGTGCCGGGCGGGCAGCCCATTGGCGCATTAGAGAAATTTGCAGAGAAAGCAGGCAAATCAATCCGCAAGCTATTCCGTTTCGGGCGGCGTAAATCGCGATTGCTGGCGAATGAAGAAGAAGAGGCTTTGGCATAATGGCAATGTCGTTCTTCCCCTCGCGCCAAATCACATTTTACATGGCAAAACTGTTTCTTGTCCGCACATTGGCGGTTTTGCTGATGCTTGTTTTAATCCTGCAAACGCTTGATCTATTAGGTGAAAGTGGCAAAATCCTTGGCGTTGCTGGCAATGACGAGGGTGATTTGTGGCGCTATATCGGAATGCGTATCCCCCAACTGATTCAGCGCTTTCTGCCGTTCTCGGTGCTTCTCGGCACGCTCATTACCTTCACAACGCTCAGCCAGAATAGCGAGATTGTGTCGATGAAAGCCGCCGGACTATCGGCGCATCAGATTTTGGCTCCGATGATTATCGCCAGCCTATTCGTTGCGGCATTTTCGTTTGTTTTTAACGATACCATCGTTGCGCCAAACTCGGCCAAGCTGAAACGCTGGCAAGATGTCGAATATGGTCAAATTCCAAAGGACGATGGCATCCGCAATAATGTCTGGGTGCGCGAAGGCCGTGATTTTGTGCAGGCGCGGACTGTTTCCGGCAAAGGCGTTGCTACCAAGTTGCAGGATGTGCGCGTCTATCAACGCAACAGTGGCAGCCTGACCCGTGTGATCCGCGCCGATACTGGCAGTTTTGTCGACGGTGCTTGGAAACTGGAAAAGGTTCGCATTTTCGATGTGCAAGGCGCGGCACAAGAGCGTTTCGAGAGCCTTGTTGTTGGTCGCGGGATTGATCCCAAACGGTTTGAACAGAAAAAAGTCGATGGCGATGCCATGGGCTTTATCCCACTGTCTAAAGCCGTCGACGAAATGAAGGCGTCGGGACGACGAACCAGCGCGCTGGAAGGCAATTTGTGGCACAAGATTTCAGGGCCACTGTCAGCAGTGCTGATGCCATTGCTGGGCTCAATTGCGGCCTTTGGTCTGGCCCGGTCAGGTGCGCTATTCCTGCGCGCGGTTATCGGCATGGGATTGGGCTTTGCCTATTTCGTTGCTGATAACTTTGCGCTCGCAATGGGCAATTTGGGGGCTTATCCGCCCTATGTCGCGGCATGGGCGCCGTTCCTATTGTTCCTGTTAATCGGTGAGACGGTGCTGTTCCGAACCGAGGAATGAGTGGTCCGCAAGAAGATGTGCTGACCGCACCGCAGCCGGTTGTCAGCAAAGAAGATGTCGCCAAAGGTGCCGGTCTGGCGGCGGTAGCGCGGCTTGGTGCATTGATCGAAGTCATCTCTCAACCTGCCTATACATGGATGTTCGGGCTGGCGGGTTATGGCGTCTATGTCGTGTTGTGGGCGGCGATCAATATTCTGGCTAATGTGCTTGATCTCGCTTTTGGCCAAGCATTGCAGCGGATTATTCCGGCGACTGCAGATGAAAAAGAACAACATGGCGCAGTCCGCTTTGCATTGTCGCTTAGCACTGGATTGGGCGTCATCGCGGCGCTGGCGATAACGCTTTCGGCGCCGTGGCTGGCGGGGTTTGTGGCAGCGGACCCCAAAGACGCGGCGATATTGCCCCGCGCCATTGCATTGTTCGCATGGAGCCTGCCGCTGTGGATTTTCGTTGAAACGGCAACCGCCGCTGCACGGGCAAAACGCGCGTTCGGCCCTGAAATCCGGTTGCGGATATTCTGGGAACAGGTCGCACGGCTGGTCTTTGCGGCGGGCTTTTTTGTCGCAGGCTTTGGCGTTGAGGGACTTTTGCTCGGCCATCTTGCTTCGCTGGCGATGACGGCGTGGCTCGCGTGGAAGCTGCTGGCGCGCTATTATGATCCTGCATTACTGTTACGCGCGCCGCTGCCACCCGCGCTGCGGCGTCAGGTGCTGGCGACCGGCTTTGCGATGCTACCCCCCGCACTCGCCCGCCGCGCCTATAATGATCTGCCGCCGATATTGCTCAACGCAATGCTGCCGGGTAGCCAAGGCGCAGTTGCTGCAGGGCTTTATGGTATCGCGCGCAAAATCGCATCGATCCCGCTGATTGTCCGGCAATCGTTCCTGTATGTGCTTGCCCCCTTGGCGTCTGAACAAGGTGCTGCCAACCGCGCAGGGATCGCTCCGCTTTATGCATTTTCGACGCATATCTCGATGCTGCTGGCAGTGCCGCTTGCCGCCCTATTGATCCTGATCGCGCCAGACATGCTTTCGGCCTTTGCGCCGGGGTCGGCGGCAGCATTATCAGTGCTGGTCGCTTTGCTAGTCGCCCGCGCCGCAGAAGCAGCTTTCGGCCCGGCCACGCCGATTATCGAGATGATCGGTCATAAAGGCTTACCGCTTGCGAATAGCCTGTTTGGACTGGCGCTATGGCTTGGGCTGGGACTGTGGCTAGTGCCGCTTTATGGAGCTTACGGCATGGCGCTGGCGGTATCAGCAGCGGTTGTAGCGACCGCGTTGCTGGCAGTGGCTGAGCTAGCCATCAGTGACGGGCTGTCGCCCTTTACCAAAGGGTTTTGGAAATCCGCTTTCGCAGCAGGTGTATGTGTTACGGCGCTGTGGACCGCAGGATACGCGCTGAATATATTAGGCCAACCAGCCCGCGCAGTCGCGCTGCTGATCCTGTTCTGGCCATTACTGTGGGCGGCACTGCGCTTTGGGCTGGAGCAAAGCGATAAAGCGGCGCTTGGCAAGCTTGCTGTCAGGCTGCGCCTTTAACCGCGCATCGTTCCAACGGTGAATGTGCTGCGCACCAGTCGCGAAACAAGCCCCGGCAATCCGTTATAGCTTGCCTGGTTATAAGTCGATTCAGGGGCCAGCGTTGCTGCCAATCGCCGATGCGCCTCTCCCAATGCATGATAGGGAAGGCCGGGCAGCAAATGATGGGTCGCGTGATAGCGCAGGCCAACAGGCGCCCATAATGCCGACAACACATTCGGCGGCGGCACGTTCACACTATCAAGAAACTGCTTTGTGGTGTTCACCACATTGCCGTCATTTTCCCATAAATGCGCAACCAATGTGCGGATCTGGTTGAACACAATCGTCGCCGACGAAATCGCCAAAAAGATCAAAAAACCGCGCAGCGGTATGAAGCCGCTGAATACACCGATCAAAAGAGTATTGGCCCAGACAGAGGCTGCGACCTCTTGCAACAGCCACTGTTTTTTCAAGTCACCCTCTGGCGGGCGGCGACGGAAATCGGGGTTGATAACCAATCCCGAATACCGCTCAACCACCAACTTACGCAAAGGCGGGATCAGGAACGACAATGGCGTCAGCAGCGCAAAGCGGACGAACAAAACCAGCGGCCCGAATGCCGCAATCGTGACAAACAGCGGCACTGTCCACGGCTTCATCAATGCCAAGGGCAAATATTCAGGATCCTCGGTTGTGCCATAACGTGTGCGCGCATGATGCAGTTGATGCACGCCTTCGTACATGAAACTGGGGACCAGCAAAGGCACGCCGACAACAGCGTTAAAGCCAAAGCGGAACCATGGCAGCTCGCGGTGGCGGACATGGGTTATTTCGTGGATAAAGCTACCAGCGCGGTAAAGTGCCGCAATGGCAACGGCCGCTGCAACCAGCATCAATCCAGTGCTTGGTGCCATGATAGCAGCAAATAAGGCGGCATAGCCCACAAAAGCCGAGCCAAGGAAATCGGTCCAGTAAATAGCTTTATTTGCACCATTCAGATCGCGGGTCAGCTCAGCTGCCGCGCGGACCATCGCCATATCATCAGGGGTCGCAGAGCGGGTCTCATCCGCCGCAGCGACCTTTTCCCGGATTTCTGCGGCTTGAGCAGGATTAGAGGCAGCATTCATGCGAGCGCAGCTAGGCCATCATCATGGCAAGATAATGGCAATCTTGACACCGCCCCGAAAAGCGCGACAAGCCGCGTGAAATTTCGACGAAATGGAGTGTTCAATGGAAATGGGGGAAGTGCGCGTCGTACCAGTGAATGGTAAAGCGGCGCTGGAGGATTTCATCAACCTGCCCTACCGGTTGTATGCAGATAATCCGAACTGGATTCCGCCGTTGAAAGACGAAGTGCGCGGGCTGCTGACGCCCGATAAAAATCCATGGTTCGAACATGCCGAAGCCCAGCTGTTCGTGGCGCGCCGCGCTGGTCAAGTCGTTGGACGAATATCGGCCCATATCGACCATTTGGCGCTTAAGCAGCCGGTTGAACAGGGCATGGGGCCGGGCACAGGCTTTTGGGGATTTTACGAGGCAGTCAGCGCCGATGTCGGCAACGCTCTGTTGATAGAGGCAGAAAAATGGCTGCGCACCAAGGGCATGACGCGGATGTTGGGGCCGGTCAGCTTTGCGATGTGGGACGAACCCGGCTTGCTGATCGGGGGGCATGATCGCCCACCGACAGTCATGATGGGCTATCACGATGCGCGCTATCAACCCTGGATCGAGGCAGCGGGGCATCAAAAGGCAGAAGATCTGCTGACATACGACCTGACTATCGTTGAAAACCTGCCGGATTTAGCCAACCGGATCGTGGCGATGGGCGAGAAAAGCGGCAAGATCCACATTCGCCGGGTGAACAAACGCAAATTCGACCAAGAGGCAGCGTTAATCCTGGCCATTCTGAATGATGCGTGGAGCGACAATTGGGGCTTTGTGCCCTTCACACCAGCCGAGGTTGCCTATGCGGGCAAAAAGTTGAAACCGATTGTATTTGAAGACCTGGTCCGCATCGCTGAAATCGACGGTGAACCCGTCGCATTCATGATGACGATCCCTGATTTGAACGAACAACTGGTCAAATATGGTGGTTCATTATGGCCGTTTAACTGGGCAAAGCTTTTATGGTGGCTGAATGTCGGCCTGCCCAAAGTCACAACTATGCGCGTTCCCCTGATGGGGGTGGTAAAGCGCTTGCAAGGCACGCGGATCGCAAGCCAGCTTGCCATAACGCTTGTTGAATATACCCGCCGCGACGCAATCTCAAAATTTGGCGCATCGAAGGGGGATTTTGGCTGGGTATTATCGTCCAACGGCCCAATGGTTTCGGTGGGTGAAGCCGTTGGCGGCGCGGTGAGTAAAGTGTACCGGGTGTACGAAAAGGCGCTTTAAAGGCTACGCCCAGCCCGTCCCGCCAATTCGACTGTATAATGCCAAGCAATCCGACCTGACCGCCCGCCGCGCTGGTGCGCAAAGGCGAGCGCACCCGCTTGATCCCAATCGAGCGCGAAGTGCGTTGCATAAGCCGACACCATTGCGAGAAACGCTGCTTGATCGGGATATTGAAAGCCAAGCTTCATCCCGAAGCGATCGGCAAGCGCCAACCGGTCATCAGCGACATCGCGCGCATTAACCGCGGCTTCTTCATCCGCCATATTGCGTTCGACGATATTGCGGCGGTTCGACGTGACATATAGCCGGACATTGTCAGGCCGCGCCTCTGATCCGCCCTCTAGCATTGAACGCAGACGGCGCGGTCCGGCATCATCGCCTTCAAACGCCATGTCGTCGATAAACACAATGAAGCGGCGGTTGGCATCGGCGAGTGTGTGGAA
>JAAFIB010000009.1 GCA_013297725.1 Sphingomonadales bacterium | reverse complement strand
AATTTCGCGTTCAATCGCAACCGGATCAATTGGCCCCACGACAACAATCCTTGCACGATCGGGCGTATAATATTTGCGATAGAGCGCTTTCAGCCGTTCCGCAGGAGCCGTCTCCAGCACCTCTTTTTTCCCAATCGGGTAGCGCGTGGAGTAAAAACTGCCGGGATAAAACAGCTCCTGCAATGCCCGGCTTTGCTGATACTGATAATTCTCCCGTTGCCGCATTTCGGCGATCACAACGCCGCGTTCGCGGTCAACTGCTGCCGGATCAAAAATAATCTCGCTGGCTGTTTCCCGCATCAAAAACAGTGCGCGTTCAATCAACGCTGGATCAGACTTTGGCAGGTCCAGCCGGTAATCGGTCATCGTATAGCCGGTTGAGGCATTGGTATCAGCGCCAAAGGCTAGCCCCAGCCGCTCCAGCATCTTCACCATTTCGCCCTCGGGAACGTTCGTCGTACCGTTAAACGCCATATGCTCGATAAAATGCGCAAGCCCCTGCTCGTCCTCCGCCTCGGCCGCAGACCCAAAATCAAACGCCATCCGCACCAGAACCTGATTCTGCGGACGATTGTTGGGGCGGATTGCATAGCGCAGACCATTGGGCAGGCGGCCATAGATGATGCTTTCATCCGCAGGCAAATCGGACTTATCACTATTCCAAGGCGCAGTGCGCTCGACTCCAGAAGGCGGCGCAGCATGCGGCTTGGCCAGAATTGGCGTCGACGTTGCAATCGCGATTGCCAATAACGGCAGCGCGAAAATTCCCGGTTTGATTGCTTTCCCCATCAGCCACTTATGCCTGATGTGAGTATGCTTTCAAACAACGCTCGTCGAAATTATTTGCCTTTACGTAGCCTGCAATGCTGTCACTCGGCGGGTGTGCAATCCGAAAGTTGAACGGAGCCGATTGCTTCACGCAATGTCTTACAAAGCATGACGACTTTTTGACCTTTTTGAAGCTTGGCCGCATAGTCCGTTTGCCCGCCTCCAAGGTTCACAGCAACGAATTCAAACATTTCACCTGAATCAAGTTGTAGAACTGGATCATCACTGAAATCAGCGTCTATTGATTTGATCGTTCCGCTTACCTCAATCAGCTGACCATCGTATTTCTTGAGAGCTGCAATTTCATTTGCCTTCATTTCACGCGACAAGTCACGTGCAGTGACATTGATTGCACTGGCTCGCTCAGCTTGCGTATCCGATGCTTCCTGCTTCACAGAATCGGCTTTTTGCTGCGCGATTTCTTCCTTACTAGGTCCGAACAAAACCGCCAAAATCACTAACACAACAACTATAATAATACCCCAAAATACACAGCCACGTTTTTTTGTTGTATTATTTGGTGCTTCCGAATCCGACATGTTGCCCTCCAGCTATTTTCTATTGATAGCAAAAGTGGAACAACTCTAATTTTTTAGCAAACTCTTTTTTTGTTGTGATGCGTTTTGATTTATTTGCCTTTACGTAGCCTGTGGCTGACCAGATCGAGCACAGCACCCTCGCCTTCTTCGGGTAACAGCCCAAGACGGCGGGCGACTTCTTGATACGCCTCGGCTTCTCCGCCCAGATCGCGGCGGAAACGGTCTTTGTCCAGTTTCTCACCGGTTTCGATATCCCACAAGCGGCAGCCATCGGGGCTGATCTCGTCAGCCAGAATGACGCGGCTGAAATCACCGTCGAACAAACGGCCGAACTCAAGTTTGAAATCGATCAGGCGGATGCCAATTGCGGCGAACATGCCGCACATGAAATCATTGATGCGGATCGCCATCGATGAAATGTCCTGCATTTCCTCCTGCGTCGCCCAACCAAAGCAGGCAATATGCTCTTCGCCCACCAACGGATCGCCAAGCGCATCATCCTTATAGCAATATTCAAGCAAAGTGTGCGGCAATGGCGTGCCTTCTTCGATGCCAAGACGTTTCGACAACGTGCCAGCCGCCACATTGCGGACGATGACTTCGATCGGGATGATTTCTACTTGCCGGATCAATTGCTCACGCATGTTCAGGCGGCGGATGAAATGCGTCGGAATGCCGATATGCGCCAGACGGGTAAAGACGTGTTCGGACACGCGGTTGTTGACCACGCCTTTGCCAGCAATCGTGCCCTTTTTCTGCGCGTTAAACGCGGTCGCATCGTCCTTAAAATACTGAATCAGCGTGCCCGGCTCTGGACCTTCATAAAGGATTTTGGCTTTGCCTTCATAAACTTTGCGGCGGCGGGTCATGGGCGTGTCCATTCTCAAACGGCGAAAACAAATAACCCCGGCGACGTGTGCCGGGGCTTATCTGCGCTATAGCCCAACACCCGATATCGTGCAATTGAAGTTAGGAACCAAGGTAAAACAAAACGGAGACCGCGTGCCGATCGACATCAATCTGTTGCTGCGCGGTTATGCGAACGGTGTGTTTCCGATGGCGGATACGCGCGATGACGCCAACGCCTATTGGGTTGAACCGAAACGGCGGGCGATATTACCGCTATCGGAATTTCTCGTGTCGCAGTCGCTAGCCAAAACCATCCGAAAAGACCGGTTCCGTGTCACCGCCGATACCGCATTTGCGCAAGTGATCGACACATGCGCAGCGGTTGCCCCTGACCGGGACGAAACATGGATCAATGGCGATATCGAAGAAGCGTTTATCAACCTTCATGCCAATGGTCTGGCGCATAGCGTGGAATGTTGGCGCGATGGCGAATTGGTGGGCGGGCTTTATGGCCTTGCTATGGGGCGTGCCTTTTTCGGTGAAAGCATGTTTTCGCGCGCGACTGATGCATCAAAAGTGGCACTGGCTTGGCTAGTCGCGAGGATGAAGGTCGGCGGGTTTGAATTACTCGATTGTCAGTTCATGACCGACCATCTTGCGTCTTTGGGTGCTATAGAAATCACCCAAGCAGCGTATCTTAAGCAACTCAATCAAGCACTAAGCGTTGCTGCTCAAGTCTCAACCGTCGCTTCGCCGTCGCCCTCGGGGGCTTCATCTGGCTCTGGTTCAGGCGCGGGAGCAGGTGCCGCATCTGCCTTTGGCTTACCGGGCGACTGGGGCGCGTTGGACGGCTTATTGTCGTCATCGGATGGGGGCGCAAGTTCACCCGGAGTGGGCTCTTCGCCGGGGAAGCTCATCTTACAGGCTTTGACCCAGACGTCATAAACCGGATGCTGCATGATATTCTGTGCCGGATTATCCTTAAACAACCAGCCCGAGAAAACCCAGCGCCAGCGTTCGCTGTCATTGGTTCCCGGTGGGCGTTCGCGCACCGCTACCCGGACAAATGCGCCTTGGTCGGCATAGGTTTCCCAAGGTGCAGTGCGTTCGCAAGCCCGCACCAATAATACGACTTTGCCAAAACGAACCGATTCGCCGGGCTTGATTTCAAAATCGCGGGTTTGGCCATTGCGTTTGTTCAACAGGCTGACGACAGCAATGCGCTCTGCCATTGGTGTGCCCAGTTGTTCGCCAACAGCAGCTGGAATGTTCGCAGCCGCAGCAGCCGATTTCTCTTTTTTGGATTGCGCGGTTTTCTCTGCCGACGGCGTGTTCAGTTGATCACAGGCAGACAGTGCCAATATGGCCCCGGCCAAGCAGATCAAACCAGCGCGTTTCATGCAGCGTCCGGGCTCCACGCCTGATAATCACCTGTCACCTTTGCGCGCACACCGCCCTTCTCAATCGCACCAGCAGGGCGATAGGCCGCATCCGAACCGGTCGGGTTGCCGGGACTTTCCAGCTCCCACACGCGAGCAGGTGGCAAATAGCTGTCGGGATGGCCATCAAAAGTATTATGCAGCCAACCGTGCCAATCGGGGGACACACGGGCAGCATCGTTTGATCCGTTGTACATCACCCAGCGACGCTGCGCTGTGCCGGATTTATCTGCGCGCGATTGGTAATACCGGTTGCCCAGATTGTCCTCGCCGACAAGCTCGCCTTTACGGCTGCTGTACAGCATTGTGCCGATGGTCGCACCGTCCCACCACGTAAAAATTTTGCCTAACAGACCCATATCGAGGCGATTAGAGCCAAGTGCAGTAGGGTGCAATGAAAAAGGCGGCAATCACGCGGCTATTTCCATTCAACTTTGTCGCCCGCTGCGATCCCCATTTCCGCAGTCAAACCACCACGCAGTTCAAGCACAGCTGTTACAGGCGCGGTCGATTCAACCGGAATGGTCGAATAGGGCACAGTGTTTTCAGCGATATTCTCGATCACGCCGTCCGCACGTACAAAAATGATATCGAGCGGGATGACGGTATTTTTCATCCAGAAACTGGCCATACGGACCTCAACAAACGGGAACAGCATGCCGCGATTATCCGCCAGTTCGGTACGGAACATCATGCCCTTTGCCTGTTGTTGCGACGTTTCTGCGATTTCCACGATGAAACTATGCGTCTTGGCTTTGCTGCGGATGCAAAGCTGAACCTGTTTAAGATCCGCAGCGCTAACTTCTTGCTCAGCACCTGCAGCACAACCAGCTGCATCAGATCCACTGCCCGATGCCGACGCGCAAGACGACAGCCCTATAAGAGCAAGGATGGCAAAAAGATGGGCTGTGCGTTTCATTTCTTCTGCTCTTTTTTACAGTTGATCGTAGCGCTGCCCGCTTTGCGAACCAGACAGGTGGCGCTGCCTTCGATAGTAATGCTGCCCGCGCCGGTGTTATTGATCTCTGCAGTGGTCGTGACCGTGATCAGTGTCGATGCAGGGCCATTGTGCACCAGTTTAAGGTTTTGCGTCACTAGCCCAGAGGAACCAAAACTTGCGCTGCCATCAATGGCAAGCTCGGTGTTCACCACGTCACCTTTGGTAATGTTCAAACGGCCATTGCCTGCAATAATTGTAACAAGCTTAAAGGCTTTAAGACTAGCCACATCAATGCTTCCCGACCCGCGTAATTCAATCCGCGTTGTATCAACATTCAAGGCATTGGCCGTGATTTTGCCGGAACCAATAAGTGCAATGCGCTTTATGTCCCGGCCAGTAACTGCGATTGTCACCGGCCCTTTGTCGGCCTTTCCGCTTTGCAGGGCAACGCTTCGGATCCGCACGACTCTGCCCTGCTGTTCTATCCGCAGCGCGCCGAGTTTTTCTCGTGGCCCTTGCGCTTTGGCCGATGGCGCTTTGCCCGTTTCCAGATTGACGATGATGTCGCCCTCAACGACAAGTTCGTCAAAGCTTCCAACGGTGAAACGCTCGTCTGCGGCCGATACCGATGCCGCTGCGAACAGCGCAAAAGTCGCTATAATCAACCGGAACGCCATTAACCAAATCCCCTATTTTTCCGCAATTGCGGTGTATTTAGGGGTTATGACGGTTGTCGGTGCAGTCGTCAAACGACAAGCGGATTTAGCTGCAAGTGACTTTGCCCGACCCGATAACTGATTTGGTGCACTTGGCACCGCCTGTGACCGTGACATCACCGCTTCCAGCGATACTGGCATCTGCAGTTTTGGTAGCATTCACAAGCACATCGCCTGAGCCGGCAACGGAGACTTCAACGTCATCGCTGGTGATTGCGGCCGCATCGACATTGCCCGATCCGGCAATCGACCATTCCGCTTTTGCGGCTGTGCCACTGGCTTTGATATTGCCAGATCCAGCAACATTGCCCTCGACAGCCGGGGCGGTGACGGCTGCGACATCGACATTGCCGGACCCTGCAAGGTCGATGACAACTTTATCGCCAGATAGCTTGTCACCTTTGAAATCGCCTGAACCCGCCAGCGATACTGCAGAAACCTTCGGCGCGGTGATCGTAATCGTTACGCCCTTTGCACTTTCGCCATACCATTTGCCTTTGGTCCGGCCGATCTGGATCGCTGAGCCATCAATTTTATAGCGCAGAGTCTTAATCGCCTCGGCATTGCCCTCTGCTTTGATCGAGAATGTATCGCCAGTTACCAGAACAACAGTGTCTGGCCCCATCGCCTCAACTTCGGTGTAAGCATCGGTGGATTGCGCCGCAGTGGTGATCGCTTTGCCGCCTTCAAAACCGCCGCTTTGTATGTCTTCGGCTGCGTCAAAGACCGAATAGCCACAGGCTGAAAGCGGAACGGTGGCAATGATCGCTGCGAGTAAAAACGAATGGCGCATGAAATCCTCCTGTGTGTATTACGTCACTAATACAGCAAGAGAACGCACGTCACAAGCACAAAAAAAGGGCGCCAGTTACGGCGCCCTCTCATGTTCGATTTTAACCGGAGTTATTCGGCTTTTTCGTAATATTGCGGAGCCTCGACTTTCAAGATGTCGAGGATCTTGCCAAGCGCTGCTTTCTCGTCAGTCTTTTCCATTGCGGCAAGCTCGCGCGCAAGGCGGCTTGATGCAGCTTCAAAGATTTGACGTTCCGAATAGCTTTGCTCCGGCTGATCTTCCGGACGGAACAGGTCGCGAGTCACTTCGGCGATCGACACAAGGTCGCCAGAATTGATCTTCGCTTCATATTCCTGCGCACGGCGCGACCACATGGTGCGCTTCACTTTGGGCTTTCCGGTCAGCGTGTGCATCGCTTCTTTCAGCGTTTTGTCTGACGATAGCTTACGCATGCCAACACCTTCGGCCTTGTTAAAGGGCACGCGAAGCGTCATTTTCTCTTTTTCAAAGCGCAGAACGTACAGTTCCAACTGCATGCCTGCGATTTCCGAATTTTGCAGCTCAATCACGCGGCCTACACCGTGCTTTGGGTAAACAACATAATCGCCGACTTCAAACGACACCGCGGTGGACGTCATAACTTTGACCCTTTCTGATTATTTTTAACGGCTGCTCTGGAGTGCCAGTTTTTGGCAATCGTTTTCCGATTTATTGGCCAGCGCGCCTAGTCCCGCATTGAATCTATCCAAGCTCCAATCGGAGTTACAGAGGGGCAGTATGCCCTTAACGACGAGTTTATAACAGATTCGCAACAAAATTACAATGTTGCATTGCATCGCGATGAAAAGAGCGACTATCGCGTTAAGCAGAACCGATTTTCCGCACCACCGCGTTGTCATCCGACCTACTGGCAAGCGCCGCTTCCGACTCGTCAATCCAGCACAAATCCATGTGCGTCAGGATGCGATCATCATGACCGCGCAATGTAACGGGCAAGATCGGTTTACGATCGCGTTGATCTGCGAGCACCGGGTTGGTTGGCACGCCGGTCTCCCAACGTTCGCCCCATTGCCGCATAGCAATCATCGCGGGAAGGAAATCCAGTCCCTTTGCCGTTAACCTGTATTCGACTTTGCGCCGGTCATCGGGGCAAGGCGTGCGATGCAAAATACCGCTCTCGGTCAATCGTGTAAGCCGGTTGGCAAGGATATTGCGCGCAATACCAATCTCGGTCAGGAACTCTTCAAAATGGCGCACGCCATTAAATGCCGCGCGGACAATCATAAATGACCAGCGCTCGCCAATCACTTCTAGCGCACCTGTAAGGCCGCATTGGGCGATTTCCGCCAAAGGTTCCCGTAATTTCCCCATCTCGATTACTGTCCTATATGCCTTTCCAAAAAAAACCAGATGAAATTCAGTTTTTAGTTGCAACTTAAAACCTATTTGAATAGGTAGTGATTCGCAACTGAAAAATTCGGTTGCCGGATCGCCCGCCACAAAAGGTCCAAAAAGGACTGGTAGGAACCCGTCTGGCTAAACTTTATAAGGAATGTGAAATGACCCTCTCCCCGTCTTTCTCGAAAAATCTGGCTTTCTCGCGCTTCGGCGCATTCGCAGGCGCGCTTGCCGTAACCGCTGGCGTAATGGCAATCCCTGCTGCACCGGTTCAGGCCGCTGCCGCTCGCTATTACACCGTTGAACTGGCGCAGCCTGCTGTTGAAAAACAAGCAATCATCCGCGGCGTGATGTTCAAATGCGAAGGCACCAGCTGCCGCGCGCCAGTGGTTGGCTCCGCACCGCGCAATGTTTGCGTCAGCGTGGCTAAGGAATTTGGCGAAGTGCTAAGCTTTAAAGCCGGCGACCGCGTTTTGGATGCCGCCGATCTTTCGACCTGCAACCAAAAGAAAAAGATCAATATCGCTAAGGATTGATCATAACCTGATTGAATTTCGGCTCTCCTCTCTACCCCCAATCCGCCTTCGCTAAAGCTTTGGCGGACCGGAGCCGAAAGCCTTAGACGCCGGAAGGACAATGTGCCTTCCGGCGTTTTTTGCTGGGTGTAGAGCTTATTCGGCGTCTTTTAGCTTTTGCAACAAATAGGTATATTGCAACGCCAGCCGCCGAGCGGTTTCTTTCAGATTTGCCGCCGCACTATGGCCACCGTCGATGTTTTCATAATACAGGAAGCTGTAGCCCATATCCTCCAGCCGCTTCGCCATTTTGCGGGCATGCCCGGGGTGGACGCGATCATCTTTGGTTGACGTGAGCAGGAATATCTCTGGATATTTCACCCCTGTCTTCACATTATGATAGGGCGAAATACTCTTTAGAAACGCGCCTTCTACAGGATCAGCCGGGCTGCCATATTCGCCCACCCAGCTTGCCCCTGCGAGCAGCTTGTCATAGCGCAGCATATCAAGCAGCGGCACCGAACTAATTACCGCGCCAAACAGATCGGGACGCTGTGTAAACATTACGCCAGTCAACAGCCCGCCATTGGAACCGCCCTCAATCCCCAGATGCTTGGGCGACGTCACCTTGTCAGCGATCAGCTTTTCAGCAATCGCGATGAAATCGTCATAGATGACTTGCCGCTTAGTTTTCAGCCCTGCTTGATGCCATTTCGGCCCATATTCCCCACCACCGCGAATGTTGGAGAGCACATATACGCCGCCCTGTTCCAGCCAGAGCTTGCCCATCGAGGCCGAATAGCCGGGCGTCATCGAGACCTCAAAACCGCCATAACCATAAAGCAACGTCGGGTTCTTGCCGTCCATCTTGGTCTTTTTGGACCGCACGATGAAATAGGGCACCTTCGTACCGTCCTTGGAATTCGCAAATTTCTGCTCGGCGACCATCTGGCTAGCATCGAACCAGTCGGGCAATGCCTTAGCCTTAGTCTTCTTGCCTGTCGCTGTGTCGTAAGCCCACAATGTGCTAGGCGTCAGGAAAGAAGTGCTGCTTACAAACGTGAGCGACTCCTTGTTATCGCTGCTAGCGACGCCGACGCTGCCATTGGCGGGGAAATCGAGCGGCTTTGATGTCCATTTGCCGCCGTCCCAATCATAAGCAAAGACAGTGCTAGTCACATCGCGCATCACGCTCATCAATATCTGGTCTTTAGTGACGCCATAGCCGCCCAATGAAGAGCGTTCGTCGGGCCGGATAACCAGATGCACAGTCTCGATCTTGCCGGTCTTCATAAAGGCATCAAAAGAAAAACTAAGCAGGTCGCCGCTCTTGAACTCGCGCCAATCCTCGTTGAGGCTCAGCAACATCTGCCCTTTGAATTCGGCGCCTAGGGCTGCCTTGGTTGGGATGGGGAATTTGACAGGTGCACCAAAAGCGCCGTCCTTGCGGGGAATCCAATAGGTTTCACTGTCATAGAAAGTCAGCCCGCGATAGGCGATGACTTCCCTGCTGCCATCGGCCCGTTCAAACGAGCTAGCGCCAGCTGAAACATCGCTTTTTTCCCCGCGGAAAAATTCAACAGCTTCGTCGAGAGGTTGTCCGCGCTTCCAAAGCCGCGCGGTCATCGGATAGCCGGATTCAGTCATTGTGCCTTCGCCAAAGTCGATGCCGACAATCTGCGTGTCTTTATCCAGCCAGCCTGTACCACCCTTGCTCTCGCGCGTGATAAAGCCGTCCTTAACGAAGCTTTTCGTCTTGACGTTGAATTCGCGCATCAGCGACGCATCCTTGCCGCCGTCGGAGAGCGTTACCATGCACAATTCCAGCTCAGGCTCCAGACACTGGCCTCCGCCCTGATACACCCAATTCTTGCCTTCTTCCTTTGCCAGCGCATCGACATCGAGCACTGTTTCCCATGCCGGAGTGGCGCTCATATAGCTGTCGAGAGTAGTCCGCCGCCAGATGCCCCGCACATGCGTTTCATCTTGCCAGAAATTCTGCACCACGCCGTTGCGGTAAGAGCCATAGGGGATCTTGTCTTTTGAATTGACGATGGCCAGCACATCAGCCTCCATCTTTGCAAAGCGGGGATCGCTGGTTAGCCGTTTCAGGGTACGATCATTCCAGCTGCGGACCTCCGCTATGGCTTTGTCGCCCAGCACTTCCTCTAGATAAAGATGGGCGTCGTCGCTGTTGGCTGTGGTCATTGCGGTTTCCATTTTGCTCGTCTCGGCATCGGTCGCATAAGCAGGCATGGCGAGTGCAAGCGCCCCCAATGCGACACATGCAGATAGGTTTGATTTACGGATTAGATGAACGCCCATTTCTGATCTCTCCTTTGCTGACAGCAGCTTATTTCAGTTATCAGTGCGACACAATGCCGTGTTCGTCCTGCGTACGAACCCCACAAAAATCGATGCCTGATTTAATTTTCCTGTTGCATCGCAGCGTAAATCCCACATGCTGACAAAACCATGATGCGCCAGTATGAACTTGTTGAGCGGGTGAGAGCCTATCACCCGGAAGTCGATGAAGATCGGCTGAATAAGGCGTATGTCTATACCGTGCAAATGCATGGCACGCAGAAACGCGCATCGGGCGATCCATATTTCAGCCATCCTGTCGAGGTCGCTGGGTTGATGACTGACCTGAAAATGGATGAAGACACCATCATTACAGCGTTGCTGCACGACACAGTCGAAGACACGCTGACCAGCATCGAGGATGTCGAAGCCAAGTTCGGGCCGGAAGTTGCCCGGCTGGTCGACGGCGTGACCAAGCTGTCAAAGATCGAAGCACAAACCGAGGATGAGCGCGCTGCGGAAAATCTGCGCAAGTTCCTGCTGGCGATTTCGGACGACATCCGCGTGCTGTTGGTCAAGCTTGCTGACCGGCTGCACAATATGCGCACGCTGCATTATATCAAAAGCCCGGAAAAGCGCCGCCGCATCGCCAAAGAAACGATGGATATCTATGCGCCACTGGCTGAACGCATCGGCATGTATGAATATATGCACGAGATGCAGCTGCTGGCATTCCAACAGCTGGAGCCGGAGGCGTTTGAAACGATCACCGGGCGGCTGGCACAGATCCGCGCAGAGGGCGATGTTAAGATCGAGGAGATCAGCCAGTCGATCGCGACCGCGATGGAGCGCGCAGGGATAAGGGCCAAGGTTTCCGGCCGCGAAAAGCATCCCTATTCGATCTGGAAAAAGATGCAGGAACGCCATGTTGCGTTCGAACAAATGACCGATATCAATGCGTTCCGGGTAGTCGTTGAAGATGGCGATGCCTGTTACTGGGCGCTCGGCGCATTGCATCGCCGGTGGCAGATGGTGCCCGGGCGGTTTAAGGATTTTATCTCGACGCCAAAACGCAACGGCTATCGGTCGATCCACACCACAATCATGTTTGCGCAGAACAAACGGGTCGAGGTGCAAATTCGCAGTGCCGACATGCACCAAGCCGCCGAATATGGGCTAGCCGCGCACTGGGCCTATAAACAGGATGATGCGCCCGATGGACAAGCGGGCTGGTTACGCGACCTAATTGAAATTCTAGAGACCAGCCACGATCCCGAAGAGCTGTTAGAAAACACGCGGATGGCGATGTATCAGGATCGCATCTTTGCATTTACTCCCAAAGGCGTGCTGCATCAGCTACCCAAAGGGTCAACACCCGTCGATTTCGCCTATGCTGTGCACACGGATCTTGGCGACCGCGCCGTTGGAGCGAAAGTGAACGGTCGTCACGTGCCGCTGCGCACGGTTTTGAACAACGGCGATATGGTCGAGATTTTGCAGTCAAAGGCGCATGAGCCACAGCAAGGCTGGCTGAACTTTGTTGCCACTGGCAAAGCCCGCGCCGCAATCCGCCGCCATGTCCGGCACCGCGAACGCGACGAGCTGATCCTGATTGGTAAGAAACTGTTCGATGAAGTATGCGAACGCATGCCCGGCAAGCTGGGGCAAAAAGCACTTAATGCCGCGTTTGGACGGCTTGGGCTAAAGTCCGCCGATGATCTGATGCATGCCGTCGGCATAGGTAAAGTCAGCGACCGGCAATTGATGGAGGCACTGGTCCCCGGCTTTGATGCAGACAATCCAGAAATTGACTGGCCAACACAAGAGCGCGCGATTTCCATTCGCGGATTGACCCCCGGCGTTGCCTATCAGCTTGGCGAATGTTGCCACCCGATCCCCGGCGACCGCATTGTTGGCCTGCGCCTGCCCGACCAGCCGGTTGAGGTGCATACGATCCACTGCGAGCAACTGGTGACAGGAGCCGATGCCGACTGGGTCGACCTTAGCTGGGGCCAAGACAGCGATGGCGGTGCAGCCCGAATGCGGGTCATCGTCCACAACCGCCCAGGCACTCTTGCTGACATGGCAGGCATATTCGGCTTTCATAAAGCGAACATCATCAATTTGCGCATGACCGCGCGCGATACATCGTTCCACACGTTCGAGGCGGATATCGAGGTGCATGATCTTCATCACCTGATGCGTATATTATCCGCTCTGCGCGCGTCAGATGCCGTCGCGCAGGCGGACAGAGTATTTGATTAATCGCCGACAATCACTTCGCCGCGCGACCGTGTGATATAGCCTTTCTCGACCATTTCTTGGGTATAATCCTTACGCGCATCGCGCAGTTCCTGATTATATTCCGCCCAAGCCTCGCGCCTGTCTTGTTCAGTCTTTGCCCGGCGCAAATCCTTGCGTAGCTCGTTATCGGCTTCCTCTATATCCGAGCGGTAATCATACCAATAATTGTTGATGACACCGGCAAGCGGAGCTTTCAGAACATGCACATGGTTTTCACGCCCGGGATGTGCATTAACTTTGATGGCGACCCCGGCTGCCAGAACAACCGCTACGGCAACTGCTGCAACCAGCGGTACGCGTTTACGCCAAGGGCTTGGCGGCGGCCCGAAGTTTATCGGCCCACGGTTGCGTCCGGGGCGCTTATTATGCCCTTCACGAAAAACTCCTACCATGTTGCTTCTCCATAACCCCCGTCATGCTGCGACTCGATCTTCCCTGTCCAACGCACCAAAGGCCAGTTGCATGTCCGCCAGATGAACGAACCCCATCATGCCGGGGCAAAGCGAGCGGCTGGCAAGCCGGGGCGTTTGTCGAGGTATGATTGACTTCGCGCGCATCCACCGGAATATCGCCGCAAAGGGAGACATCACCATGCGTCATTTGATAGATTCGACTTCGCGTATTGCCTTAGCATCGCTTTTGGCCTGCGCTGTATTTCCGGCATCAGCCTTTGCCGAGGAAAGCAAAGACCCAGCCAAATGGGATGTCTCGGCTCCTCCCGGAATGACAACGCGCGAAGTGCCCATCGCTGTTGATGAAGGCAGCTGGATGAATGTCGACCTTAGCCCCGATGGCAAGATGATGGCGTTCGACATGCTGGGCGATATCTATGTCATGCCTGTATCAGGCGGCACACCAACGCGGATTGCAGAGGGGTTGGCTTATGAAAGCCAACCGCGTTTCTCCCCCGATGGACAGCGCATATCATTCACATCGGATCGCGGCGGCGGTGATAATATCTGGATCATGAATGCCGATGGCGGTGACAAACGCCAGCTGACAAAAGAAGATTTCCGCCTGACCAATCAGGCAAGCTGGAGCCCCGACGGGCGCTTTATTGCGGCAAAGAAGCATTTCACAACGCAGCGGTCGCTGGGGACTGGCGAAGTATGGCTGTACCACGTGTCCGGCGGATCAGGCGTGGCCTTAGTCAAAAAGCCGAGCGAGGCGCATCAAAAGGAATTGGGCGAGCCGATCTTTGACGCTGATGGCAAACATATCTGGTTCACCCGCAACACCACATCGGGCCCGATTTTTGAATATGCGCAGGATTCAAATAATCAGATTTTTGCAATCGAACGCTATAATATCGAAACCGGAGAAACCGAACAGATCGTCGGCGGCGAAGGCGGGGCGGTGCGCCCTACCCCATCGCCCGATGGCAAAAAACTGGCCTATGTGCGCCGCGAAGCGACCAAGTCAAAGCTCTATTTGCGCGACCTGACCACCGGCGAAGATCGCAAGATTTACGACGCGCTGGATCAGGACGTGCAGGAAACCTGGGCCATCACTGGCGTTTATCCCAATATGGATTGGACCCCCGACAGCGCAGCGATAGTGTTTTGGGCTGGCGGCAAGTTGCGCAAGCTGACACTGGCAAGCGGACAGGCGGAAGTCATACCGTTCAAGATCAGCGACAGCCGCAGTGTCATCGACCCGCCGCGTCCGCCAGTCAGCATCGCACCAGATTCGATACAAACCTCGATGCCGCGCGGCGCATCAATGTCGCCCGATGGCAGCAAGGTTGTGTTTGAAACATTGGGCAAGCTGTGGGTCAAACCCGCATCGGGCGGGGCGGCAAAACGCCTGACTGCTGATGCAGAGGCGATGGAGGCTTATCCAAGCTGGAGCCCCGATGGAAAGCGCATCGTCTTTGTCCGCTGGACCGATGCGGGGCTTGGAGAAATCCGCGCTGTTGCGGCGACCGGTGGAGCAGCCACAGCAATCACCAAAGCATCCGGCCATTATGCCAGCCCGCGCTTTGCCCCGGATGGCAAAACCATCGTTTTTGAAAAGCACGAGGGCGGATATCTGGTTAGCCCGCGCGGCTCGACCGAACCCGGCATTTACCGCATAGCTGCGACCGGCGGGGCCGCAACGCGCATCACCCGTGACGGATCGAACCCGCAATTTGGCGCAAGCAGCGACCGTGTATTTTATGTCTCTGGCAGCAAGCTGGTCAGCAGCGACATGAACGGCGAAGCGCAACGCACCCATGCCGAGGGTGATTTGGTCACAGGATACAGTGTGTCTACCGATGGCCAATATTTCGCCTATCGTCAGAACTATCAGGCATTCGTCATGCCGATGCTCCCGGGCTCGCAATCCGTTTCCGCAGGTGGCGGGTCTTTGCCATCGGTCAAAGTGAGCGGCGATGGCGCAGACTGGATCCATTGGTCAGGCAATGGTGCAAAGGTGCATTGGTCGCTTGGCGCGACGCTGTTTAGTGCCGATCGCGCTGCATTATTCGCCAACGCGCCACTCGCCAAGGACGCAACGCCTGCAAAGTTTGATCCGCCCAAAACGGGGCTGTCGTTGTCAATGACTGTACCGACTGACAAGCCAAAGGGTGTGATTGCACTTGTCGGCGCGCGCGTTGTGACAATGGTTGGCGCTGATGGGGGGGCACTGGATGACGCAGTGGTGTTGATTGAGGGCAACCGAATCAAAGCCGTTGGCAGCAAAGCCGATGTCGCTATTCCAACGGGCGCATCGGTTGTCGACGTCAGCGGCAAGACCATCATCCCCGGCCTTATTGATGCCCACGCACACGGCCCTTACGGTGTTGATGAACTGACCCTACAGGCAAACTGGTCCGAAATGATCAACCTCGCTTTGGGCGTAACCACGCGGCATGATCCGTCGAGCCGTGCTGCCTTAGTCTATCCCGCGCTGGAAATGGTGCGCACAGGTGCAACCATTGGCCCGCGCAGTTTTTCCACGGGCGAAATCGTTTATGGTGCCAAATCGCCCGGCGTCTATGCCGAGATTAACAGCCTGGATGATGCCCGCGCGCATATAAGGCGGTTGAAAGCGCAAGGTTCGCATAGCATCAAAAACTATAACCAACCGCGCCGCGAACAAAGGCAACAAGTTGTGGCCGCTGCTATCGAAGAGGGCATGCGTTCGGTTGCAGAGGGTGGTTCACTATACGGCATGGACATCAGCTTGATCGCCGATGGTAACACCACGCTGGAACATAACATCCCGCTTGATGTGTTCTACAATGACGTGCTGCAATTTTATTCGGGGTCAAAAGTTGGCTATACCCCGACATTGGTCGTCACCTATGGCGGGCTTGCGGGCGACCCGTATTGGCGCGCGCATACCGATGTATGGAAACATCCGTTACTGCAAAAGCATCAGCCCGCATCGATCCTGACAGCGAACAACGCGCGGCGCGCCATTGCGCCAGAGGATAATTATGTCGACGATAACAGTGCTCGCGAGGCTGCAAAACTCGCGCGGCTTGGTGTGCCAGTCTCGATTGGCGCGCATGGGCAAGAACCGGGTATTGCGGCACATTGGGAGCTTTGGTCGTTTGTCCGCGGCGGGATGACGCCGGTTGAGGCACTGCGCGCTGGCACAATCGAATCCGCCCGCTCGCTTGGCTATGATGCCGATATCGGTTCGCTAGAGGCAGGTAAGTTGGCTGACCTTGTGGTGCTGGATGCTGACCCGACCAAAGACATTCGCAATTCGGATAAGGTCAACAAAGTGATGATCAACGGCCGCTTGTATGATGCCGCAACGCTGAATGAAGAAGTGTCAGGCAACCGCAAACGACCAGCTTATTATTGGGAAAACGATAAAGGCAGCGCTGGTGCTGCAACCACTGGCGGCATGGCAACGCATAGCGATTGATGCGGTCGCGCAGGATTCACGTTAGAATTCAGAGAAAAATCGGCGCTTATTGAAACCGTTGCTGCTGAGCCTGTCGAAGCACGTCCCAAGGCTTTGTGCTACCCTGCCGGACGCACTTCGACAGGCTCAGTGCTAACGGTGTTTTAGGCAAATGATGTTTTGGAAGTGATTTTTGCTCACTTCACCAACTGACAAACCGTATCAACCTCACCCTTTGGCTTCTTTGCCTCAGCCGGAAGCCGGAACACATGTGGCAAATGCGTTGCCTCTCGTCCGGCGACGCCTTCACGCTGCCCCTGTATGGTGGCGATGAAATCACGGCATGCAGCGGGGCTGCGTAGATAGTCGCTATGGCCGGTACTGCCGGTGCTGACTTCTGTGGTGTCGATAATTGTCAGGCCGCTTTTCGACGGCTGCTGAGTATAGCGCCCTTTAGCTGCAAAACAGCGTTCTGGCAGGCCCGCGGCCTTCAATTCGCGCGCCTCGTTCGGGTCAAAACAATAGGGCGAGCCAAGCCGCGGATAGCCGTGGATTGACCGCGATACGGCCAACGCCTTGTCCTTTGCCGATGCATATATCGTGATCCGCCGATCATTATTCACGCGGCGCATTGATAACACTTCCTCGATAATATCGCGTTCAAAATCCTCACGATCAACATCAGGTGACGCCAATATTATATTGGAAATATTGCTTGAATCAGCTTTCGTTGAGCTGCGATCGACATATTCCACCGCCGGGATCACAAGTCGCACACCCATGGAGTGCGAAACGATCACAATCTCTTTAACCCAATCCTGTGTCGCCAGCTTTTGCAGGAATTTGCGGAAGTTACGCTCATCCCAGTACATGTTGGTTTCATCAACGGCATAGCTCAACAGCTTTCCCTGCGACGGCCAGCTATATTGGATAATCGGCCCGTCAAAGCCGGTCATCGCGCCGATTTGAACAGTATCTTTGCTACTGGAATCAATATCCTCGCGAAAGCCGTGGACATATAACAGCACACGGCCTTGGCGCAGATTGGCGGCATCTCTAAGCCCTGACCACCAGTCCGCCTCAGGCTGAAACGCCGTTGGCACAACGATCTGCGCTTCACCCTTTGCCAGCTTTTTTTGCTTTTGCGGCGGCGCAAAGCGGGCATAGCGAACTACATCGGACCGGTGATTGGTCAAGCGAACGTTAGCACCGCGACAATCGGGCAGGCGACTGGTTATGATGAAATAATCCTTGCCAGCAATGGCATTCGCATCGGTGCTCGTTGGATTGCAATTCAGGCCGGCCGACAATTCGGAATGGCGCACCGGCCCATATTTAACACCCGCTCCACACGCGCTGAGCAAAAGCACCAGCGCAAGGATAAACGGCGCGCGCATTAGCTTTTGCCAACTACACTTTCGGGCAGATCCTTACCGAAAACGCGCTGGTAATATTCCGCGACCAGCATCCGTTCGGCCTCGTCACATTTATTCAGGAATGACAGGCGGAAGGCAAAACCGATGTCTTTAAAGATCGCGGTGTTTTGCGCCCAGGTAATAACCGTACGCGGGCTCATCACGGTTGAGATATCTCCGTTGATAAAGCCCTGACGGGTCAACTCGGCAACCTTGACCATTTTGGTCACGTCCTCGCTGCCTGAACCTTCAGCCTTAGCCAGCACAATCTGTGCCTCCACTTGCGCGGGCAAATAGTTGAGGCCAACGACGATGTTCCACCGGTCCATCTGGCCTTGGTTGATCTGTTGCGTGCCGTGATACAGCCCGCTGGTATCGCCAAGACCAACCGTATTGGCCGTTGCAAACATGCGGAACCACGGGTTTGGACGGATGACGCGGTTTTGGTCAAGCAAGGTCAGCTTGCCCTCGGTTTCCAAAACACGCTGGATCACAAACATGACATCGGGGCGGCCCGCATCATATTCGTCAAAGACCAACGCGGTCGGTGTTTGCAGCGCCCATGGCAACAGGCCTTCGCGGAATTCAGTCACCTGCTGACCATCGCGCAGGACAATCGCGTCGCGCCCGATCAGGTCGATACGGCTGATATGTGCGTCCAGGTTGATCCGGATGCATGGCCATTTCAGGCGCGCGGCAACCTGTTCGATATGTGTCGATTTGCCTGTGCCGTGATACCCCTGAACCATCACGCGGCGGTTGTGGGCAAAGCCTGCAAGGATCGCGAGCGTCGTGTCTGGGTCAAACACATAGGACGCATCAAAATCTGGAACGCGTTCGTCAGCTTCCGAAAAGGCGGGGCATTCCATATCGACGTCGATGCCAAACATTTCACGCACATTGACTTTAGTGTCGGGGGCATCAAGCACAGTCGTGCCGCGGGCATCAGGCTGGATGTTTGGAATGTCAGTCATCAAATCGTCTTTCGGAATTACGCATCATGGTTGGCAAGACTGAAGCCTATATGCGCCTGAAAGCCGATGCCAAGCCTTTTCTTGGCTAAAAGTGCATGCCTTACCGCCTGCCTCAAAAACGCTTGCCTCAAAAACGTTTGCGGAAACTGAATTCAAAAACGCGTCCCTGCGGATCAAGCAAGCCGGGCTGATAGCTTAATGGCACCCGGCCTGCATCATCACGCACATCGATAACATCGGCAAAGACATTTTGGATGCGGAATGCGATGCGGCTTCCCCTCAGCCATTTCAACTTTTGCGTCAGCTTCCCCCGCTGATCAAGGCTGACAAAGAAAAACGCATTCAGCGACGCAAGATCGCTAAAGCGCAGATCGCTGGTTCCCGTCAGGCTGTTGCCATCAACCCGGGTGGCACTGCGATAGCTGCCCTCTAGCCGCATACCCATGCCCTTTGCGAACACGCCGCCGCTTAGCGTCAAATCATGCCGTGGTGCTCCACCAAGGCTGCTAGTTGCAGAACCGTTCAGCAAATCGAGAACCGGCACACCCGGACGGATCAGGATTTCTTCCTGCAAGCGGATTGTGTGCGATAGAGCCAACGACCAGCGACTTGGTTGGCCACCGCCTGCCATCATCGCCATCGGTCCGCGACCACCTCCACCACCGCCTGCACCTGAAGGGCGACCAGCTCCGGGGGGGCCACCAGCACCAGGACCACCAGCACCAGGCGGACGCCCTCCGCCCGGAGCGCCACCAAAGCCTCCTTGCGGTTGCTTACCGATTCCGCCGGACATGTTAAAGCTCCAGCGAATACGCTGCGATTCTTCGCGGTCAAAATTAACCGGGCGCTGATCGACACGGACTAATTGCCCGTTCAGATCACGCGTCACGCGGCCCGGGAAAGCCGCCTCTATTTCCGATGTCAGCAACGGGAACGCTGCCGTTGTATTACGGCTTTTGTTTTTGAAATACTCCAGCTGAAGGCTCAACCCCTCGACGAATTTCGGAGTCCAATCCGCCGACACTTTGAAATCGCGCCTGCTTTCAGCAACCAAGGCTGGATTGCCACCCGATACCAAATCGACAAAGCGGCTTTCACCGCGCGTAAAATCAAAGACAGCGGCATTGGGTGTCACCTGAAATGGATTGCCAAGCTGCGACAGGCTAGGCGCATTTTCATCACCGATGATCGAGGCCGACAGCGACAGGCTTTCGATGGGCGACCAGCGCAGCCCTGCGCCATATTCAATCAGCATTCCTACATCGGACACATCGGTAAAGCCCATGTTGCCGTTGATCGACAAGCTTCCGATACCGCCCAAAGCACCCAGTCCGCGCTCGATCAGCGGAACCTCAAGATTGAACGCAGCGTTCGTATTGTTTCGGCGCAGCGAAACATCGGTGGTGATCCCGCGCCGGAAAGCGCTGGTGTCGAAAGTCTTGCGATCAAAACCGGTGCGTAGTGTCAGCAAGACTGGCCCTGCCGGTAATGTGAATGGCTTGCCCGACAATGTGCCGCGCAATTCGATGGGGGCGGCGGTGCCCTTGGTTGTGTCGGGCGCGGCAAACAACAAGTCCCTGCCAAGGTTGGCGGCAAACGGATTGACTGTTCCGGCAGTTATCGCAGCATTCAGGGCACTGGTGTCAGCGTTGGTAAACGTGCGGCTTTCGGATTTGCTCAACTGGTAATCGGCAGTCAGCGCCAGCTTCCAGTCAGCGATGACAGTGTTAAAACCAGCGCCAAATTGCAGCGACCGGTTTGAACTGGTGCGCGAAAATGGGCGCGGATTATCGAAATAACGGTTCAGCCGTACATTGCTGGCAAACGGGCTAAACGCGCTTCCCCCCGGCACGATCAGACTAGCAAAGGGCAAGCCCAACTGGCTTTGTTGATCCTGTTGTTCAAATGACGCACTGAACGACATGTTCGTTTGCGGAGCTAGCATTTTGCTCCAGCTAGTGTTTACTTCGAAACGTTGCTGCGATGGTAGCAAGGTACGGAATTCACCGATGTCGCCCGATGCAATCTGATTAGCATTTGCTGCAAATCCGGCGAGTGTCGCGCTACCGGGGACAGCTGCGATCGTTACCGTCCTGCCTGCAAGTGCGCTTAGTGCAGGATCAATCTCTCCACCAACGCCAAGGCCGGTTACGTTACCGGCCAGCGCATATGGCGCGGAAGTGCCGCTGCTTAAGACATTACGCTCATCTTCGGTCAGGCGGCTGGAACTTTCAAATTCGATATCAATGTTTAGTCGCGTGCTTTTGCCAATCCGTGTCAGTGTGTTTTCAAACTCCTTGGTGGAGAAGCCACCTTTTTCAGGAATTGAATAATCAACCTCGGCACTAAAACTGGCGAAGTTATCTTTCAGGATAAAATTGACAACGCGCTGGTCAGGACGAAAACCATATTGCAGCGCGACTTCCTCGGGGAAAATCTGCACCTGCTTGATCGCCTCTGGCGGCAGGTCGCGTAGTTCACGGAAGCTTGAAATGCGCTGACCATTCAGCAGAATTATCGGAGGTCCGCTGCCCCGGCCGCGACCTGACCCGGTTTGCGGCGCGATGGCAGCCAGCACGTCAGCAACCGAAGATCCACCGACTGCTGCAATGTCGGCTTCATTTAGAGTGTCTGTCGGCGGAACGTCGGTTTCAACTGAACCCGCGATGCGCGTGCCAATAACAAGGATTTCGCCCTTTGGCGTGCCCTCTTCCTCTACAGTTTGTTCCTCGAAAACAACCTCTTCAACGGCCAAAGCCGGACTTGAAACAAGGACGAAGGCAAGACAGAAATGGCTGGTGCTAATGCGGCGGGAGGTCCGGTTCAGCGTCATGGGAGGGGCTCCATTGTTCATTATTATTATGTTACACGCTTATGCGAAGCGCAGCGCCAATATGCACGTCAATTTTTGTCGCATTTTGTCACGCGACGGCGCATCTTTTCATTTCACGTTGTTGCCGTTAAACGCCGCACAGGTTTTCGCAATTAGGCATAAACCATCAAGGCATAGCGACGATATACTGGCAGCAGTCGGATCGCATTTTTGTTCGCGGAACGGATACTAATCTTTGCAACTTATCCTCGCCTCTTCATCCCCGCGTCGCCGTGACTTACTGAATCAGATCGGCGTCACACCCGACCGAATTGCTTCGCCTGATATCGATGAAACGCCGCATAAAGGCGAAGTGGCGCGTGTCTATGCACTGCGTATGGCCGTGGAAAAGGCGCATGCGGTTAGCCGCTCAACCGGCGAGATTGTGATTGCGGGTGATACAACTGTTGCTGTTGGACGCCGGATTTTGCCGCAAGCAGCCGATGCCGAGATGCAACGGGGGTTCCTGAAACTCCTTAGCGGGCGGCGGCATCATGTGTTCAGTGCTGTTTGCGTGATCGGCGCTGACGGCACAGCACGCAGCAGGTTAAGCGACAGCATCGTTCGTTTCAAACGGCTGAGTGATGCTGAAATGGACGCGTATATTGCCACTGGCGAAGGGTTAGGCAAAGCGGGCGGCTATGCTATTCAAGGCCGCGCCGAAGCATTGATTGACTGGATGGCAGGAAGCCATTCGGGTGTGATTGGCCTGCCGCTGTATGAAACCCGCGCGTTGCTTCGCTCCGCCGGTTATCCGGTCGAATGAAGCGCGTTCTATTGTGGGATGCTGCACCGGGTGAAATCCGGTTGATGCTGTATGAAAATGACAAGCTGGTTGAACTACGGCTGTTGCGATTATTGGATGATGCGCAGCTGTTGCTGCCGGGCGTTACTACACAAGTCCGCCTTGGCGCGAAGATTGGCGCGCGCCGGGCATTGGTCGAATATGGCAGCGGCGAAGGCGAGATTTCCCCAATCCCGGATTACAGCGAAGGCAGCTGGCTGACCGCAGAGCTGATCCGCGCGCCGTTTCCTGAACCCGGCCGTTGGAAACGCCCGGTATTCCGGCAGGCCGAGGCACGGGAGTTTGGGCTTGGCAATTATATTCAGACGCATTGGCCCGACCTGAATGCGGTTGTCTGCGCGGGGCCGACAGAGGCTGTGCGAATCCACTCGATACTTGGCAATACCTGCCCCGAAGTCCAAATCGACAAATCTGTAATTGGTGATGCGCAATCAGACATCTGGTGCGAACGCGGGATCACTGGCGAGTTTGTTATCGAAGGCGGCTTGCTAAGCATCGAACGCACACGCGCGATGACAATGATCGACATTGACGGGTTTGGGGCGGCGCATGCGGTCAACCTTGCCGCAGCGCGCGCGATCCCGTGGCTGCTGCGCCTATACGGAATTGGCGGACAGGTCGGTATCGACTTTCTCGCTAGCGTAAACAAAGCTGAACGCGCCGAAATTGATGCAGCATTGGCTAACGCTTGCGCTGTGTTACCACCGCACGAACGCACCGCTGTAAGCGGTTTTGGCTTTGCTCAGCTTGTCCTTCCTCGCCCCGGTCCCAGTGTATTTGAAACGTTATGCGGCACCGAATGGAAAGCACCGTCGCTGGAAACAGAGGCATTATGGTTGCTCCGCGATGCCGCCCGGTCGCAGGGCACTGGCAAACGCGAACTAGTCGCCACTACCGACATCATTGCGCAGATCGAACGCTGGCCAGTGCTGTTGGCGGAACTGCGAACCAGCCTGGGCTGCGATGTCACCCTGCGTTGCGATTCCAGTCAAAACGGTTATGGACATGTCCATGTCAGCCAATAGCCAAGCCAAATGCCCGTTGTGCAACCAACCGGAGGCACCGGAACACAAACCGTTTTGCAGCAAAGGCTGTAAAGACCGTGACCTGCTTCAATGGCTCGGCGAGGGCTACCGGATGAAAGGCCCGCCTGCTGACCCCGATTTGCCAGAAGAATACTGAATTAGGGACTGGACAAGCGGCGCGGCCCTTGCCTATAGGCGGCGCTCCAAAATGCAGCAGCTAAATCAGCGCTTCTAGATGCCTCGGTAGCTCAGTTGGTAGAGCAGCGGATTGAAAATCCGCGTGTCGGCGGTTCGAATCCGTCCCGAGGCACCATTATTTGATAATCCCTCAAACGCCGGGCGCCAACATCCGTTGGCTTGGCTTTCCTCGCATAAGCTCGGGCGGCCGGTCGGCCTTGCGAACCCTATTGGGTTCGGAGGTGCTCTAATGCACTCAAGCGTCAGCCAGCATTTCTTTCAGTGGCACATTTGTGTCGGCCAACATGGCTGGATCGATCACAGCGCGCGCCTCCACCAGCTTGCGTCCCTGCACATAGTCCTTGACCATATTGACGCAATCGAGCGCGCGGACTTGGCCGTCTTTCAGATAGATCACCGAAAAGCTGCGCGTAACAGGATCACCGCGCATTACTGCGGTATCAAAGCCTGTGGATAGTCCGACGGTTTGCAGTTTCAGGTCATATTGGTTTGACCAGAACCACGGCGTCGCGCTGTATTCAACCGGCACACCGCAAATAGTCTTGGCCGCAACGGTTGCTTGATCGTTTGCGTTCTGCACTGATTCCAGCCGGATCGTTGCACCATCAGCAAAGCTGTTCTCATGCGCCGCGCAATCACCAATGGCGAAAACATCGGGCAATGACGTGCGGCAATGCGCGTCGACGGTCACACCGTTTCCGCCATCGGCTCCCGCTGCCAGCAAAGGCTCGACCGAGGGAATAATGCCAATGCCAACAATGACCATGTCCGCCGCAACGGTTGAACCATCACCCAACGTCACGCCCGAAACACGCCACTGACCTTCAATGGCAACAACACCAACGCCGGTGCGCAGATCAACGCCATGGGCGCGGTGTTCGGCTTCATAAAAGGCGGAAAGTTCCTCGCCCGCCACACGCGCCAGCACGCGGGGCAATGCTTCCAACAGCACGACCTCTTTGCCCAGCTTGCGCAACACCGCCGCTGCCTCAAGCCCGATATAGCCGCCGCCAATCACCGCAACACGCGACACATTATCCAGCTCAACCATCATTGCATCAACATCTGCGCGCGTGCGGACAACATGGATGCCGTCCAACTCAGCGCCGTCGCAGTGAAGCCGCCGCGGATCACCGCCGGTTGCCCAGATCAGATGTTCATAGGAAAGCGTCTCACCTGACGCCAGCGAGACGATGTGTGCCGCCGAATCAACTGCAACAACCTCTTCATTCAACATCATCTCGATGTTCTTTTCGGCCCAAAAAGCCGCTGGCCTTATCTGAATGCGCTCAAACGGTTTTTCCTGCGACAGATAATCCTTTGATAACGGCGGGCGTTCATAGGGGATTTCCGGCTCTCGTCCGACCATAATGATCCGCCCCGCATAGCCATTTTGCCGCAACGCAATCGCCGCCTGCGCACCGCCATGCCCTGCCCCAACGATCAACACCCCCACCTGCGCCATAACTAATCCTGTTTGCTTACTACATCGCACGTTCGCTAGCGGCCAAATCGCCAGTTGACCACCTCGTTTTGCCCGCTTATAGGCGCGCTCCTGTCTTGCCGGTGTATATTCCAACGGCATGGGTATGGCGAAGTAGCTCAGCTGGTTAGAGCGGTGGAATCATAATCCATAGGTCGGGGGTTCAAGTCCCTCCTTCGCTACCACTACCCGATTTTCTGCATAAGCTGGACCCGATTGCCGCAATCATGACCGCGAATAAATCCGGAGACCCGCTTACACTGAACCGCCTATATGGCCGTTCTAAAGGCAAAAAGCTGCGCGTCGGCCATGCCAATCTGGTGGAAACTTTGCTTCCGAAAATCGCTGTGCCCGCTGAAGGCCCAGTGACCGCCAACGACCTGTTTGGCGATGACATCCCCCTGCATTTCGAAATTGGCTTTGGCGGCGGCGAACATATGGCTGCACGGGCCGATATGCTGCCGCAGCATGGATTCATCGGTTGCGAACCATTTGTAAACGGCGTCGCCATGGCATTATCGCATATCGAAAATTGGCAGGGCATGGGGCCGCTGCCTAATATACGCCTGCATATGGGTGATGCGATGGATGTGCTGGCGCGGATACCGGACGGCTCGTTAAGCTTTGTCTATCTGCTCCACCCCGACCCTTGGCCAAAGGCACGCCATGCAAAACGGCGGATGATGAATGATGGGCCAGTGAACCTTATCGCGGCAAAGCTAAAGCCCGGCGGCGAGTTCCGCTTTGGCACTGATCACGATATCTATGTCCGCCACGCGTTGATGGTGATGCAGCGCCACCGCGACCAGTTTGAATGGCTATGCGATGGCCCCGCACAATTTCAAAACCGCCCCGGTGGCTGGCCGGAAACGCGCTATGAGACAAAAGCGCGCACAGTATATGGCCATGAAGTCTGGTATTTTCGGTACCGCAAAAAGTAGTTCCAATTAGTGCGCAGCTGTTCCCGCCTCGACCTTTTCCACCCATTCGGGATAGAATGCAGGTGCGCGTTTTGACCAGCCCGGGGCCATTGCGACGGCTTCGCTGATGGATTGCAGCAACATTTTGCGCCGTTCGGGTTGCAAGTGCGGCATTGATGCAGCGGCACAGAACACAGCGGGCAGCCAAGGACGAGCCTCTGCCCCGATCAGTCGTTCATACAGAAACCGGAACGCGGAGAAGCTTTCGATGCGCCCCTGCCCCAAATCAAACGCCGCGACCGATACCAACGGCGCCATGAAAGGCTCTGCATCGGCGATAGCGCTGGAATCGGGGATTAAGGCGCGGATTTCAGGCAGCCGGTCATAAAACCGATATTGCGCCTGAATACTTGCCGCCTCGACACTATCACGCGACCAGAGCGCGATTGCATCTTTGCGGTCAAAGGCGACATCAAGCGAGCGGCGGATGTAACGCTGCGCACCAGCGGCGAAGCTCGCAAATTCCTTAATCTCTGACAGGGTTGAAAAACCCGGTGCTGATGGTTTGGTTTCACCCATAATCACTGCCCCTATTGTCAAAACTGACAATGCAGGTGTTGCACAAATATGGTTACTGGACTGTTAACACATCGATAGACGGCACTTTCACAGGCTGTGCCTTCGATCAACATAGACGGCTTTTCGACAAGGTGCAGCGACGGGGGCGCTTTTCTTGAAAAACGTGACTATGCGTAAATGCGATGAAATTTTCGGCACCCAAGCGCGCGACATTGGTCGGACACCAGATGGCGTTTTTGACCATTATCGGCTTTTGGGTGTTTCACGCGCTGATCGTGTCGCTGCGGGCGACTGTTCTGGAACTACCAGAGCCGGCCGAACTGGTGTGGCGGCGGATCTTTGTGACGCTCGTCGGGGTGTTTCTGACGTGGCTGCTGTATCTTGTATTGCGGCGTTTCGATCGAAAGCCTTTGGGATTTCGCGTCGCGACCGCGTTTACATTGTCCATGCCGTGCGCTTTGCTGATCGCGCTGACAAATTATTATGTGTTCAACGTCTATGATCCGATCAGCATGTTCGCCGACCCGGGCATCGACCAGCAGGTTGAGGAAATTCGCGCGCAGATCGGCTATGATTTCTGGCAGGAAATCGCCGAAATTACAGTCACCCGCTATTTCTTTATCATCGCATGGGCCTCGCTGTACCTGACCCTTGGTTATGCCCGCGAAGTGCGAGAGGCGGAGCGGACTGCGTCTCGATATGCTCAGGCGGCACAAGATGCCGAGCTGCGTTCGCTGCGCTATCAGGTCAACCCCCATTTCCTGTTCAACACGCTGAACTCGCTTTCCACCTTAGTCATCAAAGGCGACAACGCCCGCGCCGAGGAGATGATCCAATCACTATCGGGATTTTATCGCACCAGCCTGTCAAATGATCCACTGGAAGATGTCACTTTGATCGAAGAGGTCGAGTTACAGCAACGCTATCTTGAGATCGAAATGGTGCGCTATCCAGACCGGCTGCGCGTGGTGATCGACATCCCCAAAGACGTCGAGAACACCAAAGTGCCCGGAATGATCCTGCAGCCGCTGGTTGAAAATGCGATCAAATACGGCGTTTCGCGCACAAACCGTCCGGTTACGGTCAAAATCTCTGCGCAGCGCGTTGGCACTGCTATCCAGATCAGCGTTACCGACGATGGCGATAGTGTCACAGCGAAAGGCAAAAGCCATGATGGCAACGGCATCGGCCTAGCCAGTGTCCGCGACCGGATAGAGGCGCGCTATGGCGCACGTGGGCAGCTGGTCGCCGGCGCGCAAGGCAAAGGCGGCTTTGCTGCAACCATCACCATAAATGACGAGGATCTCGCATGACTGACGCACCCCTGAAATTGCGGACGTTGATTGTTGATGATGAACCGCTGGCGGTTGAGCGGCTGGAGATTTTATGCGCCAGTTGCCCAGAGCTTGAAGTCATTGGCCATGCAGGTGACGGTTTGCAGGCGCTGACTATGGCGGATGAACTGGCGCCCGACCTTGTGTTGCTCGATATCGAAATGCCGAAAATGGACGGGATCGCGGCGGCGCGCGCTTTGCGGTCGATCAAGCCAAGTCCAGCGATTGTTCTGGTCACAGCGTTCGACAATTTTGCTGTTGAGGCATTTGATCTGGATATTGTCGATTACCTGTTAAAGCCTGTGGCCCCTGCACGATTGCAGCGCGCGGTGGCCCGTGCGGTGGCTGCCCGCGATCATCCTGTTGACGACGATGTGGCGGCACAAGGCGACTATGCGAGTGAATTCTGGGTGTCGCACCGGTCAGAACTGATCCGCGTTGCCGCGATAGACATCGACCGGATCGAGGCAGAACGCGATTATATGCGGCTGCACACTGGCGGGCGCAGCTATTTGCTGCACCAGACGATTTCAACATTGGAACAGCGATTAAACCCCGCACATTTCCAACGCATCCACCGCAGCCATATCGTCAGGCGCAGTCTGGTCAGCGGCCTGCGCCATGAAGGCGGCGGCGTGTGGCATGCTTTGCTGGAAAACGATCTATCCTTGCGGATCGGGCGGAAATATCTGGCGGATGTGAAGAAACTGGCGGGGAAGTGAGCCAGCGCTCGTTGTTCTCATTACTCTAATTTAATACCGTTAGTGCTGAGCCTGTCGAAGCACGTCCCGAAGCATAGCGCTACCCTGTGGGACACCCTTCGACAGGCTCAGGGCTAACGGTTTTAGGAAAGAGCAGAAGCAACCAGCATGAGCGCTTCAAACGAAAGCATTTCGCCAGCGTTCAATAGTCTGCAACTACCCGCGCCCTCACCCGACAGTGGGACCACCCAGAGCACCGCGTCATCCGGTATTGCACCCAAGCCATCCGCATCCGATACCAACCAAAGCTTAAAATGCGGGCCATCGACAAGCTTTACATTGCCCGTGGCTCGCCCCGAACGCGGGTCAGCATAGGGCGTCGCCTTTGATACCGCGACACCGTCATCCAGATGCAATTCACGCGGACGCCCGTAATCATACAGGCGGTACGTAATGTCCGCATATTGCTGAACCTCGACCAGCGTAATCCCGGCTCCGATGGCATGTACTGTGCCCGCCGGAATATAGAAATAGTCGCCAGCCTTGACCGGCTTCCAATCCATCAAGTGTTCTATCTCGCCAGATAGCGATGCGGCACGCAATTCGTCGCTATCCAAGGGCCGGATCGTTCCGATCCCCAGCACCGCGCCGGGTTCTGCCGAAACAATATACCAGCATTCCTCCTTGCCCGAAACCAGCCCGCGCGCATGCGCCTCTGCATCGGAAGGGTGCACCTGAATTGACAGCTTCTCTGACGTGAACAGCCACTTCACCAATAACGGCAATGGCGTAGCATCGGGTGTTTCATACCAAACCTCGCCAATCCGCTGTCCGTTCGGCGCAGCAAAGGCCGCGGGCAAGTCCGTCCGTCCCCATGGCTTTTCAACAAAATGGCGTTCCAACTGCATGGCACGTCCTTAACACCAACAGCTTTCGTATTCCTAACCAAGATTCCGCTTTTGCGCTGCACAAAGTGGCGCTAGGGCGGCGGCAACAATAATATCTCCCCAGGCACCAGCAAAATTTTGGAGCCGAATATGTCAAACTATGTGAACCGCGCCGGATTGCAAATTGCGTCCGTCCTTGCCGATTTTGTGGAAACAAAGGCGCTGGCCGGAACCGGCGTTGCCGCCGATGCTTTATGGCAAGGCCTTGCAGATGTGCTGGCGCGCTTTGTGCCAGTGAACCGCGCTTTGCTGAACAAACGTGATGATTTGCAGGCAAAGCTTGATGCTTGGCACACAGCCAATCCCGGTCCGATTGAGGACATGGCAGCCTATCAAGCATTTTTGCGCGAGATCGGTTATCTGGTTCCGGAACCTGCGCCATTCGCCATTGGCACACAGAATGTCGACGCCGAAATCGCGACAATGGCAGGGCCGCAATTGGTGGTGCCATCGCTCAACGACCGTTTCGTCCTGAACGCTGCCAATGCGCGCTGGGGCAGCCTGTATGATGCGCTTTACGGCACCGATGCTCTCGACGCCCCGCCTGCCAAGCCCGGCGGCTATGATGCAGAACGTGGCGCGGCAGTGGTTAAGGCCGCCAAAGAATTTCTCGACTCTGCCGTGCCGTTGGAAAGTGGATCATGGACTGAACTCGGCAATCCGACGGGCGGCATCGCCATCAAAGACCCCACGCAATATGTCGGCAAAAGCCAACATGGCCGCCTGTTCCGCAACAACGGCTTGCACATCGAGGTGATGTTTGAACCCGATCACCCGATTGGAAAAACCGATCCCTCGGGCATTTCGGATGTCATCTTGGAAGCCGCGCTGACCACTATAGTTGATCTCGAAGACTCCGTCGCGGCGGTTGATGCCGCGGACAAAGTTGCAGCCTATACGAACTGGCTGGGCTTGATGCGCGGCGATCTGGTCGCTTCGTTTGACAAAGGCGGGCGGGCGATGACGCGGGCGCTGGATCCCGACCGCGTTTACGGCGACCTGACCCTGCCCGGCCGTAGCCTAATGTTCGTGCGCAATGTCGGGCATTTGATGACCAATCCTGCAGTGCTTCTGCCCGATGGCAGCGAAGCGCCCGAGGGTATCCTCGATGCAGTGTTCACTTCGCTCTGCGCGATGCACGACCTGATGGGGCTTGGCACACATCGCAACAGCCGTCCAAAGAGCGGGCAACCAAGCATCTATATCGTAAAGCCCAAACAGCATGGGCCAGAAGAATGCGCCTTTACCAACGATCTGTTTGACGCGGTTGAGGATGTGCTTGGCCTTGCTCGCCACACAATCAAAGTCGGCGTGATGGACGAGGAACGCCGCACATCTGCAAACCTTGCGGCATGCATTCATGCCGTTAAAGACCGCATCGTTTTCATCAACACCGGCTTCCTCGATCGTACCGGTGACGAAATGCACACCGCGATGCATGCTGGCCCCATGATCCGTAAAGCAGAGATGAAGACATCGGGCTGGATCACCGCCTATGAAGCGCGCAATGTGCAGATTGGTCTGGCCTGTGGCCTGTCTGGTAAAGCGCAGATCGGCAAAGGCATGTGGGCTATGCCGGATCTGATGGCTGACATGATGGTCCAGAAAATCGGCCACCCCAAATCGGGCGCGAACACCGCCTGGGTTCCCTCCCCCACCGCCGCAACGTTGCACGCAATGCACTATCACAAGGTTGATGTGTTTGCAGTGCAAAGGGAACTGGCGGGCAAACCAACTCCCGGACTTGATCCGTTGCTGACCATTCCCGCCGCACCCCCCGGCCATAATTGGTCCGATGACGAAGTCGCACAAGAACTGGAAAACAACGCTCAAGGCATTCTTGGCTATGTCGTTCGCTGGATCGACCAAGGCATTGGCTGTTCCAAAGTGCCCGACATCCACGACATCGGCCTGATGGAAGACCGCGCGACGTTGCGGATTTCGTCACAGCATATGGCGAACTGGTTGCTGCACGGTGTTTGCACGCCAGCGCAAGTCGATGCCGCGTTTGCCAAAATGGCGGCAAAGGTTGATGCGCAGAATACAGGCGATCCGCTTTACGAGCCGCTGACCGGCGATAGTATCGCGCTTAAAGCGTCACGCGCGTTGGTCTATGAAGGCGTATCGCAACCCAGCGGCTATACCGAGCCACTGCTGCACAAATTTCGGCTGGAGAAGAAAGCGGCGGGTTAGCTAGACCTAAATTCCCCCTGCCTCGTCATCCTGAACTTGTTTCAGGATAACGAGCCCACCGTAGTTTGTTATCCTGAAACAAGTTCAGGATGACGAATGTTGGAAGGAGTACCGTTCATTGCCGATGGACATAGTTGACCTTCGGTCGCCTTCGGCTCGACAGGCACAGTGCTAACGGTGTTATTTTGCGACAGGTTCCTGAGCGCCCTTCGCCAGCTGCTTCTTCTTCCACTCCATCGCATTGCGCACGCGCCATTCAACTGATGGATGCGTATAGAATAATGCCTCTTGCAACGCCGATGGTCGCGGATAGCGATACTCAGCGGTCTTAACCAGTGCAGCCGATAACGCATCGGGCAGGTTTGCGGTGCGCAGCGAATAATTGTCCGCATCGCGCTCTCCCTGACGGACCATATAGTTGATCGCAGGCGTAGCGAGGATGCCGAACAGGCCAACTATAAACAACAGCACGGGCAGCCCAACGGGGTCATCAACCCGGGCATTGCTGCCAAATGCCTTGGCAAACCGGGGAAACAATCTGTCCGCGAGATAAAACCCGGCCATCGCAAGCAAAGCAAACACGCCGACTTGGCGCCAGATATGCCCCTCGACATAATGGCCAACCTCGTGCCCTGTCACAGCCTTTACCTCGTCAAGCGACGCTTCTTTTAAAGCGACATCGGAAATCGCGATCCGCGCAGTGCCGAATACCCCCGATACATTTGCGGTGAAGTTGTTCGACTGGCGCGAACCATCATACATCAACAACCGGTCATGCGGAATGCCTGCATCATCGGCCATTTCCAACAACGCAGTGCGCACGGGGCCAGCGGGCACAGGTTTATAGTCGTTAAAAATCGGTTCAATCACGATTGGCGACAGCAACAGCATTGCGGAAATTGCCAAGGCAGTAAAGCCGCCGGACCACAGCCACCACCGCTTTCCCGCGCGCCGCATCAGTGCATAGACGCCAAGGAAAAACAGACCGCCCATTACGCTGGTAATCGCAGTGCCGAACGCATTCTGCATCAGGAAATCAGATAATGGTTGTTCGGTGCGGCCATAGGATCTTTCAAAACCCCATTCCTCGTAAATGCTCCAAGGCAGGCTGATGATTGATGAGACTAGAAAATAAATGACGCCCACCAACCAGATCCGAAGCGCCGATGCGCGCTTTTCAAGCTTTGCCGACACCTTGTCCAATAGGCCCGACCGGACGATAATCCATGTGACCAATGCAGAAACAAGCAAACCCCACAGCATCATCCGATGGCTGGCAGTGGTATAGTCAGCCGCCTTTTGCAGTGCCGCTGGCCCTAGGCTGTCAATGTAGCGTGCAGTTTCTGCTGCTGGATTAAATGCCATGATCATGCTCCCTCTTCGCTGTATTGCCTATGTGATACAGCCCAGCAGTGCAAGCGCTTTACGTGCGCAACAGCGTGCGCGCCAACCATAGCCTCTGACCAACCGTTGCGATGCATAGTCCGGCAAATATTGTGGCAAGCATCGGAAAATGTCTCGGGAAAATGCACATCAGGATAAACGCAGCTATCGTCTCCCCGCCCTCCATAAAGCCAGTCGTATAGGTAAAGGATTTCTGCGCATGCCCCATATCGCGCCCTGCCAAAATTGCAGCGAGCGCAAGAAAGCTGACTGCGGTTAGCGTGAAGCTGCTGACCAACAATAATGCGGGCCACACATTTGTTGGACTGGCCACAGCAAATGCCAATGGAACAGCGATGTAGAACACATTATCAGCAAGGCTATCAAGATAACCGCCCCAGGCGGTCGGTGCTGCCACTCTTGCCACTGCGCCGTCCAATCCATCAAGGATGCGATTGAGGGCGATAAGTGCCAGCCCAGTGATCCATTGTTGCTGCGCAATTGAGACTGCAGCACCGATGCCAATAACCGCCCCTGCCAATGTTATCTGGTTCGCCGTTATCCCGCTGTTCGCAATCCCGCGTCCGATCCGGTTTAGGGCCGGATCGATGTGGCGGCGAAGCCAGATATCGAACATTCAGTCCGCACCCTTTTTCAAAGCCGCTAATGCTGCGAACGGCCCGGTTGGTTGGTTGTCCGTTATGCCCGCTTCTTGCAGCACTTCCTCTGCATTTGGGCTGCGCGGAAACGGATTGATCGCCAATGCCAATGTCTGCGCGACCGCCTCGCCCAGATCAATGACGCGACCATCGTGAAACATCGTATCAGTCTCTTCAACCTCAAGCTCGATTTCGGAATCAGGTTCAAAAACCGGCTCGGGCAAAAATCGGATCGCGAAGGATTCGGCAATATGGGCCGCAATCGGCACACCCGAAACAACGCAGCTCTGGATTACGTCTGCCGCCAAGCTGCCGGTCGCAATGATACCGATATCGTCGCTCGATAACGCGACTTCGGCGGAGAACCGGTCAAGCGCGGTCAGGCCAAACCGTTTCGCCAATGCCGCACGCTCCGTGTCATCGGCCAGCAAGCTATGATGCACCGCTTTCAATCCGATTTCGGATAGCGGCACAACTAAGCTAAATTCCGGGGCTATGCTGGGTATAGTCATTGATCATCCTTCGGCTCATCTGCCGTTCATTTTGCCTGATCCAAATCAGGGCCACTTGATATTGCGCGGCTATGATGCAATGGCAAAGCCGAATTTGAAAGCTAAGGGCTAAAAGATGACGTTCAAACAGATTGCGATGCTGACAGCACTATCAGGCGCTGCCCTTCTGGCGCAAGGATGCACGCAATTGCGCGCGCATCAGGGCTATATCGGCGATGCGACTTTGCTGGCTTCGGTACAACCCGGCGTGGATAACAAAGATTCGGTGCAAGCCTCGCTTGGCCGCCCGACCTTTACCGGACAGTTTGGCGATAGCGATTGGTATTATTACGCCCGCGATACTAAGCAGCTGGCGTTCAACAACCCGACGCCGACCGATCAATATGTGCTGCATGTGCAATTTGATGGTTCGGGCAACGTCGTAGCAGCAACGCGTTCCGGCATGGAAAATATCGCGCGAATCAGCCCTGAATCAGACAAGACCCCGACACTCGGCCGCAACACCAGCTTCTTTGAAGAACTGTTCGGTAACATCGGTTCTGTGGGTGCTGGATCGGCACCGGGCGGCGGTTCAGGGCCGAATTAAGCTGCCTACATAGGGCTTCCACAATTTACGGCTCTTCAGCAACTTTTATCGAGAGTTTCTGGCATTGCGAGTGCAGTGCGTAACCCACCCTAGGTCAAGCGGGGATCAGCAAAGAAGAGTCACCGTAACTGTAAAACCGGTAATTGTTCTGGATCGCATGCGCATAAACTGACTGCATTACATCCAGCCCCATCAACGCGCTGACCAGCATGAACAGTGTGCTTTTGGGCAAATGAAAATTGGTCATCAGTCCGTCGATCGCCCGAAACCGATAGCCGGGGGTTATAAAGATTGACGTGTCGCCTTCAAAGGGCTGGATCATTCCGCCTTTATCGGCCGCGCTTTCCAGCAGGCGCAGAACGGTGGTTCCAACGGCAATTAGCCTGCCGCCATTGGCGCGAATGGTGTTCAGCCTGTTGGCAGTCGCCGCATCGATCCGGCCCCATTCGGCGTGCATGACATGATCGTTAGTGTCATCGACCTTCATCGGCATGAATGTTCCCGCCCCGACATGCAGCGTCAGCGTTTCGTGGCCGATGCCAGCCGCCGCCACAGCCGCCATCAATTCGGGGGTGAAATGCAGCGATGCTGTGGGTGCTGCAACTGCGCCGTCCTCTTGCGCAAACATTGTCTGGTAATCCGACTTGTCCGCCTCGTCGATGCCGCGCTTGCTGGCGATATAGGGCGGCAATGGCATTGTGCCAGCGCGGTGCAACAGAACCTCGACGGGTTCGTCACCGAGAAAATTCAGGATGAAGCTACCGTCTGGCAGCCTCTCTTCGGCGGTCGCCTCAACCCCGCCGCCAAACTGAACCACATCGCCGGCCCGCAACCGTTTAGCGTTTCGGATAAAGGCTTGCCACCGGCGCAGGTCGATCCGTTTATGCAGCGTTGCACCAATGCGTGCCTCGCCTCTGGTTCCCTCAAGCTGGGCCGGGATTACGCGGGTGTCATTGAATACCAAACAATCACCAGCGCGAAGCTGCGCTGGCAATTCAGCGACATGGCCATCCTGAATCTGCCCCCCGCTCACGCACAGCATGCGCGCCGCATCGCGCGGGGAAACCGGCCGCAACGCGATGCGTTCTGGCGGCAGGTCAAAGTCAAATTGGTCTACGCGCATAATGAGTAGCCGCTTAGGGGTCAGACCCTCAATTCAGCGGCTTGTTCAAATCAAACTTGGGCTGATCCGCTTGCGCTGGTTTAGGCAGGTTCGCGAAATCGGGCGCTGACACATTGTCTGCCCCAATCGATGCCTGAAGAATCCGGTCGGGCTGCGCAGGTGGCTCTCCGCGCGTGATCGCATCGACAAACTGCATACCCGATATCACCCGGCCAAAAACGGTGTATTTGTTGTCGAGCGTGAAGCGCGGTTGAAAACAGATGAAAAACTGGCTGTTGGCGCTGTTTGGATCATTGGCGCGTGCCATCGATACTGTGCCGCGCAGATGCGGAACAGCGCTAAATTCCGCAGTCAAATCGGGTAGGTCTGAAGACCCTGTACCAGTCCCGGTCGGGTCGCCGGTTTGGGCCATAAAACCCTCAATCACGCGGTGGAACGTCAGCCCATTATAGAACCCCTTACGCGCCAAAGTTTTAATCCGCTCGACATGCGCAGGGGCAGCATTTGGAAACATCATTATCGACACGCGGCCGCCGGTGGACAGATCAAGATGCAGGATGTTTTCCTGATCGACTGCCGCAGGTGCGGGTGCAGGCGTAGGTGCAGGTTGTGCCTGTGCGATCTGCATCGGCACTATCAGTGCGATGAACGCAAAAGCTTTTAAAACTAGCCTTGAAAACATGAGAGAATTTACTCCATTAATCTCGTTGATCCGTGCATTAACGACATTGGCTGTCTTTGTCATGAACGATTGCAATTCATGTGTGAAAGCGACATGTGTTGGCCAGATAGGCGTTGATGGTGGAGGGGAAAATGCGTAAATATTTGATCCTTGCATCCGCCGCTTTGGTCGTCACTGCATGTTCCAGTGACAGCGATAAACAATCCAATGCTGAGCCTTCAAAAAAGTTGATTGACGCCGTCAATGTAAATCCCGGGCTTTGGGAAACCAAAATCACGTTTAATTCTGTTGATGCAAAGGCTTTACCGGAAACCACAAAACAACAGATGATCGCCGCGATGAGCTCAGGCGTGACCATCAAAACCTGCGTAACCAAGGAGAAGGCTGAAAAGCCGGGAGCCGAGTTCTTTGGATCACCCAAAAGCAGCAATTGCACGGTCGGCGAGTTGAAAGCTTCTGCTGAGAAAATGGCTGTCAAATTGATCTGCAAACCAGATACTAAAACTGTTATAGAAAGCAGCATGGCAGGGCAGTTTACAGCGGATACCTACACCATGGACATAAAACAAAAAACCAGCGGCACGCCGATAGGCGATTTGATAACGACTGGGAAAATTGACGGGAAGCGACTGGGCGAATGTCCAGCGTAAAAGCGAAACGGGAATGGATATGACATTGCGAACTGGATTATTGACGCTGACGGCAGTTCTGGCTTTGGCAGGATGTAACCGTGGCAGCGAAAGCGACACGAACGGCGATGGCAAAATCTCGGCAGAAGAACGGGCTACAGAGCTGGCGCAGGATGGCTATATGCCAGTGAAGCCGGGGCGTTGGAAAACCGAGTTTAAATTTACCGAAATCGATGTTCCCCGACTGGGCAAAAAGGAACGAGCGGATTTGCTGCGCGAAGCAGAAGAAGGCGCATCCGGCGTTTCATGCCTTAGCGAAGCTGAAGCAGCCAAGCCCGGTGCGGATTTCTTTGGTGGTAAAGGCGCCGAGGATTGCACGTATAAAAAGTTCGATCTGGCCGGCAGTCGCGCATCGATGCAGGTTATCTGCGGCATGGGAACACTTGGCAAAGCCGAGATGGAGTTGGACGGCACGGTTGGAGAGTCGCAATTCGACTTTGATACCAAATTGGCTGTGTCGGTGCCGCTTGCTGGTAAGATCAAACTTGCAGGCAAGATGACCGGCAAGCACGACGGCAAATGTCAGGGGAATGAATGATCAAGCTTACCTATCTCGCAGCAGCGGTGACGTTGCTGGCTTCGCCCTTAGCTGCCGAAACGCCCACGCGGTTGCCAACGCCTGTTGACCTGAAAATTGAATTCAGCACGCGGGCGATAACCGCGACCAGCATCAAAGGAGAGGCTGGCGTTGTTGGCCGAAATGTCGGTATCGATGATCCTGTCCGCGTCGCGTCGATATCAAAGCTGGTTGGTGCATTGGCTGTGATGCGGCTAGTAGATCAGGGTAAGATCAATCTGGACCGTGATATCTCCGAATATTTGGGATGGAAAGTACGGAACCCCGCCTTTCCCGATACGCCGATTACAATGCGGCAATTGCTGACGCACCGTACAGGTATCCGCGACAATCTGGACTATATCATACCGCTAGATGGCCGGCTGGAGACTGTACTTGCAAAAGCGGAAGCGTGGGAGCCAAAGCACGCACCAGGCGCCTATTTCAGTTACGCCAATCTCAACTCGCCATTGATTGCAGCGACCATGGAAGCCGCAACGGGCAAACGCTTTGACCGGTTGGTCGCCGAACTCGTTCTGGAGCCGCTGAAAATAGACGGCTGTTTCAACTGGAGCAGCGGATGCAGTGCCGGGCGGCGGATGCAGGCGGTGACTTTGCTGCGCACCAATGGCGATCTTGCTGTCGATGCGCCGCGAACCGAACCTGACCCCTGCCCCATATTGAAAGCCAGCGACGGCAGCTGCAATCTTGCCACATATACGCTGGGCAAACATGGTTCGTCCTTTAGCCCACAAGGCGGCCTTCGTATTTCGCCGCAGGGGTTGGCCAAGATCGGACAGGTCATGCTGAAAGGCGGAAAGCCGATATTGTCGCGCAAGGCCTTTGCCGAAATGACTAAAGTGCAGTGGCAGTTTAACGGCAGCAATGGCGATGACGAAAAGGGCTATTTCACCGCTTATGGTCTTGGTATCCACATGCACAAAGACAGCAAGGGCACATTATGGATGGGCCATGTGGGCGAAGCCTATGCCTTTCGTGGCGGATTTTGGTTGGATATGAAGGGTAAGCGAGGGTTGATGCGCTATACAACGATGGTTCCCGAAGGAACAGAAGTTGGCCATTGCCTTGAAAGCTGCCCATGATAGGCTGCATGCAACAGCGGAGGACATTATGAAATTCACCAGAACAATTCTGTCAGTGGCGGCTGCCGCCATATTGGCAGTGCCGGTTTCAGCGCAGCCCGATTATGCCGCCGACGTCAAAGCAGACTATGACAAGTCGCTGGGCGCATTATGGGATCATTTCCACCGCAACCCCGAATTGTCATTCCGCGAATATAAAACCGCCGCACGTATGGCGCAGGAATTGCGCGCAGTTCCCGGTATGGTTGTCACCGAAAAGGTCGGGCAAACAGGAGTAGTCGGTGTCCTGAAAAATGGCGATGGCCCTGTTGTGCTGGTCCGTGCCGATATGGACGGGCTGCCGGTTAAGGAACGCTCTGGCCTTGCCAATGCATCGACTGTGACACAGGTTGGCGTCGATGGCCTGGAAATGCCGGTGATGCATGCCTGCGGACACGACGTCCACATCACCTCGCTCGTCGGAACCGCCCGGCAAATGGCTCGGATGAAGGATCGCTGGAAAGGCACAATCGTCTTTGTCGTGCAACCCGCCGAAGAACGCGTGGGCGGGGCCGATGCGATGGTCAAGGATGGACTCTACACCCGTTTCCCCAAACCCAATTACGCGCTGGCATTCCATGTTGCCGCCGAACTGGAAACCGGAAAGATTTCCGCATCAGAGGGCATCCAGTATTCATCCGCCGATAGTGTCGATATCCGCGTGCCCGGCATTGCCACCCACGGCGCATCGCCGCATCTCGGCAAAGACCCTGTCTATATCGCCTCACAAATCGTCGTCGGCTTGCAATCCATCATCAGCCGCGAAAAAGGGCCGCTGGACGCAGGCGTTATCACCGTTGGTGCATTCCATGCAGGGACAAAGCACAACATCATTTCGGAATATGCCGACCTGCAAGTCACCGTCCGTTCGAATGACAAGGCCGTGCGCGACCGGCTGATCGCCTCTATCGAGCGCGTTGCCAAAGGCATTGGTGCAGCCAATGGTTTGCCAGAGGATAAACTGCCGATTGTGAAGGTGATCGAATCGACGCCCGTCACCGTCAATGACGGTCCGCTAGCCCGCCGCCTCAACGCAGCGATTGGCGATGCGCTGGGCAAAGACGTCGTTATCCCGTTCAAACAGACCGGTATGGGCGCAGAGGACTTTGCGTTCTTCATTGATCCATCGTTCGGCATTCCCGGCTATTATTTTGCGGTTGGTGGGACCAAGCCGGAGTGGCGCGAAGCAGCGAAAAATGGCGGGCCGCAGGTTTCTGGACATCATTCGCCCTTGTTCAAGATCGATCCCGAACCATCGGTGCGTTTGGGGGTTGAGGCGATGACTGCAGGGTTGCTGGATTTGTTGGCACCTCCCAAAAAGAGCTGATCTCTGGCAGTGGCGAGTTTTCTTGACCGGCGCCTAATGCCAATCTGGCTGGCGCTCGCTGCTGGTTTGGTTGCGGTCGGGCTGGGTATAGTCATGGGCGAAGCGTCTGCCGAGAAAGCGAACTTGGCTGCGCGCTGGACAGCCAGAGCCGCGCTGCCATTTTTCCTGATCGCCTATTCTGCCAGCAGTCTGCTGCGCCTTTGGCCGAACGACGTAACCCGCGCGTTCATGCGGCGTAGGCGGCAATGGGGGCTGGGCTTTGCATTGGCGCATACAATCCACCTTATCGCCCTTGGAACAAACCTGTTGGTGTTTCAGGACTTCCGCCCCGACGTTACTCTGCTTGGCGGCGGCCTTGCTTATGGCCTGATCTATCTGATGGCGCTGACCTCCAACAACTGGTCGATGCGCAAACTCGGCAAGAATTGGAAGCGGCTGCATACCATCGGCATCCATTATACCTGGCTGATTTTTGCAATCAGCTATGCTGGCCGCTTGGGTGATAAGGATATGTTTTTAACCGGGGCGATCTTCACACCGATACTATTAGGTGCGCTTGGCATTAAGCTTTATGTGCGGTTTAAACCGCTCACCGCAGCACAAGGCGCAGGATAAAACATGGCCAAAAAGAACCGCAATCTTTGGGATGATGAGGACGAGGTTGAAACTCCCGTTCTGCACTGCTGGCTATGTGCGCGGCCGATAGGCGCAGTGACCATATGGCATCATCCGATTCCCAAAAGCCGGGGCGGACGTGATCAAGTGCCGGTCCATCCGATCTGCAACAAAACGATCCACGCCAATTTCACCAACAGCGATCTGGAAAAGCGATATTCGACGGCTGAGGCGCTTCTGGCGCATGAAGCGATCAAGCGGTTTGTCGACTGGATCGCCAACAAACCGCTCGATTTCGATGCGCCTACAAAGAAGCGCTAAACAATCACGACAACATTCAGCCGGTTTTTTCTGGCATCATCGAGCTGTGCAGATGGTCGATCATCCACTTTCCGCCTTCCATTTTATAGATGAAGGAATAGCGCGCTTTGATGTCTGTTTTGGCACCAGTGGCAGCGTCGGTCACTGTGACTGTCCAAGTGCCAACGCGTGCCGCCATGTTGCATCCGGCCTTAACGGTGCTGGTATTGATTGTGCCGACCGGGCTTGGCTTTAGAAAGCCGACAAAATAGTCGCGGATACCGGCATGGTCGGTGCGCGGCGTGTTGGAAACGGTAGCCAACAGAACCGCATCTTTGGCGAACAATGCCGTCACAGTGTCCGGGTTCTTGGTCGCCCATGCGTTGTTGAAATCGGCAAACAGCGATTCAACCTGCTGCGTTGTAGGGGTTACGCATTTCGCCGACTTTGCAGGCTTTGCATAAGCAGGCGCACTGATCGCAAAAGCAGCAATAGCGGCGGTTATAACAAGTTTCTTCATAGTACTTCTCCTGTTTGTAATTGAGTGTTTTGGATATGGTCAGGCCGGATGCACCGGTTCGTCCGCACCGCGGGTTTTCCAAAGCGAGTAGAATATCCCGCCAAGGATCAGGCCAAAGGTCACGCCAAGGCTGAGCACCGGCGGGAACTTCTCTCCGCCCAGCACAAAATCCGCGACGAAGATCTTTGAACCGATAAACACCAGCACAAGCGCCAGCGCATATTTCAGATAATGGAAACGATGCACCATCGCCGCCAATGCGAAATACAGCGCACGCAGGCCGAGGATCGCCATGATGTTCGATGTGTAAACGATGAACGTGTCCTTAGTGATCGCAAAGATCGCGGGCACCGAATCCACCGCAAAGACAAGGTCCGCCAGATTGATAACGATCAGCGCGAGTAACAATGGCGTAATTGCGCGCACCATTTTGCCGGTTTTTTCGTCCTGCACCTTCACGATGAATTTCTCACCATGCAGTTCGGGCGTCACGCGGAAATGTTTGTTCATGAATTTGACGACCGGATTTTTGGACACGTCCATTTCCTGCTCGCCGGTGAACAGCATCTTGATGCCCGTTGCGATCAGGAATGCGGCAAAGAAATAGAGCACCCATTCATATTGCTGAACAATCGCCGCACCCACGCCAATCATGATCCCGCGCAGGATGATCACCGCGATGATACCCCACAGCAGCGCGCGATATTGGTATTTATTGGGGATGGCGAAATAGGTGAAGATCAGGCTGATGACAAAGACGTTGTCGATCGACAGCGCCTTTTCAATAAAGAAGCCGGTGTAATATTGCATGCCCATTTCGGCACCCTTGGCCATCCAGACCCAGACGCCAAAGGCAAGCGCGATACTGATATAAAACACAGAGAGTTTGAGCGATTCGCCAATGCCCATTTCCTTGTCTTCCTTATGCAGGAAACCAAGGTCAAAGGCGGTCAGTACAACGACTAGGCCAAGAAAACTTAGCCAAAACCAGACCGGCGTTCCCAGCCAGTCCATCATAAAAAATTCCATACTATAATCTCGATTTCAGGCGCGGCGTTGGGACTGTCCCCTTAGGGACTGTCCCTATGTGCACGCGTGCAGTTATAAAAAGGGACAGTCCCCAAGGGGACAGTCCCTGTTGATTGGTCAGTCCTATCAGGCCGTCTTCAACCTCTTTCGCGTCTTTAACGCCAAGCGGTTCAGCCGGTCTTTCACCACCAGCTTCAGCTTTTTCAGCTTCTGGATCCGGTCAAAGCTAGGCCAGCTGCGGCGCAATTCGCTGCGCAGCTCTCCATCAAGGCGTTGGTGATATTGCAATAGACGGAAATCATGGTCCGACATCAGGTTCTCCTCTTGAACAGCGTTAAGTTCAATCGGATGTCCGGCGCTAGGCCCAGCTTTTCAGCCAGTGGCTTTCGGGGGAGGGAGGGAACCACTCGACCCAGCACCGGAAACATCCGATGCGGCCGACATCACGTGCTTTCAAAGAAAGCGAGCGCCAGAGGGGCCCGGTCCGCATTTGTGTTATGGAGTAAATCGCTCTGATTTGCAAGAGGGTTTGGTATAGGGATTTTGGCTGTAGTTAGAGGGCTGGTTTGTTGGGAGGAGCGGGCAGCCGGCTTTTACACGAGCAGCTACAAATAGCTGACATACCGCCAGCAAGATAAGTCAAATCGATCCGTAGCTATTCTTTATATCGTTCGAAAAGATAAATAATTGATAGCGCGTTGGCGCAGTGGCACAATACGTAAGATGGGCAGACCAAGCGGCACACTAAATCCAAAACATTCGGAACGGCGCGCTGCGTTGCTCGCCAGCATCCGCATCCGGCTAGCTTTGAAGGATCAGCCATATCCGAGCATGCGCGAACTTGCACAGTCGGCTGGCGTCAGCGTGCCAACTTTGCGCCACTATTTTGGGTTGCGGGACGATCTGGTGCTTGCTCTGTTGATTGACATAGGAGTGCAAGGCACCCCGCATCTCGAGATTGCGCGCAACGCCGATGAACCTTTTGCCGCATCAATCAGGTCTTATATGCGCCATTGCGCTGCGGGGTTTACTTTTGGTTTGGGCGAAATTCACACGCTTGGTCTGCGCGAGGGGCTTCGGCATAGTCGGCTGGGCCCGGGATATGTCGATGCGCTGCTCGAACCCTCGTTACAGGCCATCGAAGAACGGTTGTCGGTTCACCAAGCGCGTGGCGAAATGCGCCCAGCCAATCTGCATCATGCGGCGATATCGCTGTTAAGCCCCGTGCTTGTCGCTTTCCTGCACCAGAATGAACTCTGTGGCGCGACGATACGACCGCTCGACATCGATGTTTTCGTGGCTGAGCATAGCGAAGCATTCATTCGGGCTTACGCAATTTAGGCTCGGATCTTATCACGAGGTGCTTTCCGTCCAAATGCAAGATAGCCAATGGAGGCAATCATCAAGGCCAGCACTGCACCGCCTATGATCAGCGGCTGGTCTAACTTGATACCTTTGTAGGCGATCCCGCCAAACGCCCAAACCAACACTGCCGCATAAAAAATGTTTCCACGGTTCCGCCGGATCATCAGCGCACCGACCAAACCACCAATTACGACGAGAATCGCAACCCAGACTTCGTCAGGCAGGGGACCTCCATCAAAACCACCCGCATTGCCGAGCCAGCTCGCGCTATTGGCGAGCGACGCCACGGTAATCCAAGCGGCAAAGATACTGATCGGAAACACAATGAACGCGCGCTCGCGTTTGAGAAGCACAGCATCATGATGAAGTGACAAAAATGCCTGTATCAACGCGGCAAGCATCGCAAAGATCAGAAGGACAGTAGCGAATACGATACCATATTCGACCGTGATCAACTCCCATGCAGCGTTGAGCGCCATCGCTGCTGCGGTCCACCACCCGATCTGTCGCAGTCTGGCATTCGCAAGATTACTCGGAAGCGCCTGATAAACCGCGTAGGCGGACATGCCGAGAAATATTAGACCCCAAATCGCGAATGTGAAGTCCGGTGGTGTGAACAGCGAGGGAGACTGCGCCGAGCGCGTTCCGATATCAGTCACACCCATTTGAGCAGTGACTTGCGATGCTACAGCTTGTGCAACCGCGAAAACGATGTTGGCGAAGGCTCTTACACGATCAGCCGCAGTTGCAGCGGTCTCTCGAGTATGATGATCTGATGTAGTATTTTGCATGGGAATATTTTAATATCTCATTTGAGATATACAACAAAAATCGGCAATTCTTGCCTCTCCTGGGCAAACTGGGTTGCTGATCGGCGCGCGACGGCGGCAGATTCTCTGGAATACAACAGCACTACCGGTTGTGAGATGGATGAACGAACGGCAGGCTTTACGACTCGATAAAGTTCATCGGAATGTCCGCGATCTTGTCGGCATTGGACATCTAAGTTCTGCAAATTACACCACCTACAGTCTTGACATTCAATTAATGTTCATGTATTGTTCCTGCGTTCTTTGATATTGTCAGCATCGTTCAGTCGCAGAAATTCTGTAGCAGGGCTTCATTTGTCAAATGCTGACAAGTTTACACATTTGCGTTCGTCATGGTAAACTTTGGGGTGTCTTTACAGCGCGTGAAACCAGTTCAGGTGAGCCCGTTGACCTATGGTCGCCTTCGGCTTCGACAGGCTCAGGTGAGACTTTAGTGAGACCTTTCACGCAAAACTGCGGGTTACAGTGGCGGGGTTTTCGTTATCGTCTCGGGATCAATCTGCCACAATCACTTCCGGCCCTGTTAATAACAAACGCAATTTTGCGCGACCGGTTTTCAGGGTTTTGAATTTCACGATCAGGCGCCTGAATTCTTCAAAGTGGACCTTCCATGGGTTCACGCTGTTGATCGGTTCGGTCAGGCCATAGATTACTTTCTCGCCTTCGGCTTCATAGGTGCCGAACATATGGTCCCAAATCATCAGGACGCCGCCATAGTTCTTATCCAGATATTGCTGCTGTGACCCGTGATGGACGCGGTGGTTGGATGGTGAATTGAACCACCAGTCAAACCGGCCCAGTCTGCCAATCGTTTCGGTATGGATCCACTGCTGATACCCAAGGTTAAACCCGAATGCGGCCGCAACCAGCAAGGGATCAAAGCCCATCAGGATGATCGACGTGTAATACCAGGGTGAAATAAAGCCATCGACAAAGGAAATCCTAAGGCCAGTCGTTTGGTTGAAAACCGGCGAACTGTGATGGACCGAATGGGAAAATGCCCACATCAATCGAATGCGGTGGCCAATCCGGTGGTCCCAATAATACACCAGATCGACAAGGATGATCGCGGCAACCGCAGTCCATATGTTTACGGGCAAATGCCAAAGCGCAAGGGCAGAGGCGCTAGCAAACAGCCAGATGACAAAGCCGGTGACAGCCCCTGTAACAAGGATCGTCGGCACAAGCGTGCTGGCATTGGCGAACATTTCAAGCCAGCTTTGCCGTGTTAGCGTCTTGGCACGATATTGCCGCCACACCTCAATCGGCAACAGGATGATAAGCGCCGCGCCCAGCCACATGGCCGCATATTCCAGCATGCCGGTTATCGTGGTCGGGGGCGTTAAAAAATCAAACATAGGCTTGGCCGAATCATTAAGTGAACGATCACTCATTTATTGACCAAGTCTGCGCGAGAGTCTATAAAAAAGTGAACGCTCGCTCATAAAAAGGATTCGAGATGCGAACTGTTAACCCGGAACTTCAAAGCCGCCGCCGCGCCGAAATAATCTCGGCTGCCGAAGGTTGCTTTCTGAAACGGGGATTTCATCAGACCAGCATGCAAAATATCGCGGCTGCATCGGGCCTTAGCATGGGGCTGCTCTATCGCTATTTCGCCAATAAAGAGGCCATTATCGATGCGGTGGCACAGCGCGATCAAGAGGCGTCGTTAGCGGCGATTGCGGCCCTGCCCGTCCAAGGCGAAGTGGTTACGCCATGGGTTACGCTGCTAATCGAAGGGGCAGATATGGCATCATCCCCCGATTATGCCGCAGTCTCCAGCGAGATTCTGGCAGAGGCCAACCGATCGCCCAAAATACGGGAGAAGCTGCAAGCGAGCGAAGCTGCACTGGAATTGGCCATCATCAATAAGTTGGCGGCGCAGCAAAAAAGCGGCGCAGTCGATCTGTCGGACTCGGTCAAATCGACAGCGCAATCATTGATGCTGCTTTTTGACGGGCTGACAATGCGAAAACTTGTGACCCCGCCTGAACAGCATATGTCGATTCAAAAAGGCTTTGATCGCATGGTGCGCGGACTACTTTCGCATGGTGATGATTGAGCGACGCGATCAATCGCGCAGCAACTCGTTGATCGCTGTCTTTGCCCGGGTCTGTGCATCGACGCGTTTGACGATCACGGCACAGGCGAGATTTGGCCCCGGCGTGCCGTCGGCCAATGGCTTGCCCGGCAACGTGCCGGGAACGACCACCGAATAGGCAGGCACGCGGCCGACAAAGACTTCGCCAGTTTCGCGGTCGACGATCTTGCTGGTCGAGCTGATGAACACGCCCATCGCAAGCACCGCGCCTTCCTCGACAATCACGCCCTCGACCACTTCCGAACGCGCACCGATAAAGCAATTGTCCTCGATGATGACGGGGCCAGCCTGCAAAGGCTCCAGCACGCCGCCGATGCCAACGCCGCCCGATAGATGCACGTTCTTGCCAATCTGGGCGCAGCTGCCGACGGTGGCCCAGGCATCGACCATCGATCCTTCATCCACGCGCGCGCCGATATTCACAAAGCTGGGCATCAGCACGACGTTGCGCGCGATAAAGCTGCCGCGCCGTGCGACGGCACCGGGAACGACGCGAAAGCCAGCTGCGCGGAACCGGTTATCGCCCCAACCGGCAAATTTGCTCGGCACTTTATCAAACGCTGGCGCACCAGACGCGCCGCCATCGACCACGACATTGTCGTTCAGGCGGAACGACAACAGCACCGCCTTTTTCAGCCATTGGTGCACCGCCCAATTACCATCCAGTTTCTCGGCAACGCGGAAAGAGCCATTGTCCAACCCTTCGATCGCAGCCTCTACCGCATCGCGCGCTTCGCCTTTTGTCGTGATCGTCAGAGTATCGCGGGCATCCCATGCTGCCTCTATTGCTGCCTGTAATGCGCCTGTCATGCTGCTTCCTGTTCTTTGATATAGTGCAGCCAATCGGCCACATCGGTGATTTCGTGATCGACATAATGCGGGGCTTCTCCTCCGCTTTCATGGTCTGTCGCGTGATTGATCCAGACGGTGGTCATGCCAATTGCTTTGGCCGGTTCCAGATTGTGTGCGCTATCTTCAACAAACAGGGCGGTCGCTGGGTTGATGTCAAAATGACCACAAAACCGGTCGTAGCTTTCCGGCTTTGGCTTTGGCCTGTGCTCCATCTGGTGGATATCAAACAGACCTGTAAACAATCCGTCCAACCCACGTTTAGCGAGCACCCGCTCTGCATAAGGCGCATCAGCATTAGTAAAGATCAGCTTGCGCCCAGGCAGTGCCTCGATCCCTGCCCGCAACCGGTCGGAGGGGTTTAATAGCGACAGGTCAACGTCGTGGACGAAATCGAGATAGCTGTGCAAATCAACACCATGTTCAGCCATCAGCCCGCCCAGCGTTGTGCCATAGCTTTTCCAATACGCATGGCGGATCTTGTGCGCCGCCTCACTGTCGATATCGAAATAATCCTCGACAAACAGCGCGATCCGGTCCCGCACCTGCTCCATAATGTTATGCTCAGGACCGTATAGTGTCAGGTCCAGATCAAAGATCCAGGTTTCAATGTGATCAAGTTTTGGCGACATAGGCGGCGCTTAGCGGCTGGAGCCTAGAGCGTAAAGCTCTCTCGGCATCTGTTCGCCCTTATTCGACTGGAGCTTCGGCACCGTCGATAATTGGCTTGGGTTTGTTGGGTGACGACGCAGGAACAGCTTCACCATCCTCAGGTGGGCGCCTGCGGTCTTCTGGCGGACGACGCCGCACAAGTCGCGCATGACGAGCGAGGGCTCGTTCTCCAGCAGCAGTGTTAGCTAGCGCCCGCTGCGACTCGCTTTGTGTGAATTTCTTCCCGGCCATTCCTGTATTATACCGTAAAGCTCTCTCCACACCCACAGGCACCCGTGGCGTTGGGGTTGTTGAAAACAAAGCCAGCGGCAAATTCATCTTCTACCCAATCCATGATGCTGCCGACCAGATACAGCACCGATCCGCCATCAATATACAGCACACCGCCGGGGGTTTCGATCTTTTCGTCGAGCGCGACCGCTTCGGTCACATAATCGACCGAGTAAGCGAGGCCGGAACAGCCTCGGCGCGGGGTGGAAAGCTTTACGCCGATGGCATCGGCTGGCGCTTTTGACATCAGCTCAGCGATACGCGCTTCGGATGCCGGTGTCAGCGTGACGGCAGCTGGGATTGCGCGGCGAGTTTTAGTGTCTGTCGTCATAACATCCCCAATTCCAACCGCGCCTCATCAGACATCTTTGCTGGATCCCATGGTGGATCCCAAACAAGCACGACCTCTGCATCGCCAACGCCGGGCACGCTGCCGACGCGCAGTTCAACTTCGCTAGGCATGCTTTCAGCAACCGGACAATGCGGCGTTGTCAAAGTCATAGTGACCAAGGCATGCCCCGCATTGACCTCAACACCATAGATCAAACCAAGGTCGTAAATGTTGACCGGAATTTCGGGATCGTAAATCTCTTTGATCGCCTCGATGATTGCGTCTTGCAGTGCCTCGTCGCCCTCGGCTGCAACAGGTGCAGGCTTTTGCGCAAGAAAGCCTTCGAGATAATCCTTCTTACGCTCAAATGTTTCTACTGCGCTTTCGACGCGTGCTTTGGGCGGCGCTTCCACGCTTTCGACTTCCTCGATCTTGATCTTACTTTCGCTCATCCGAATATCCTTTGAACGCGTTCCAGTCCGCGCAGCAAAGCCGCAACGTCGCTCTCGTCATTATAAATTCCAAAACTCGCCCGCGCCGTTGCCGGAACGCCGAGATAGTCCATCAGCGGCTGTGCGCAGTGATGGCCTGCGCGTATCGCGACGCCTTCTTCATCTAATATAGTGCCGATATCGTGCGGATGAACCCCCTGCATCGTAAAGGAGACAATGCCTGCCGAGTTTTCAGGGCCATAAAGCGTGATCGAGTTGATCGCGTGTAGTGCTTCGCGGGTCTGTTGAACCAGTGCCGTTTCGTGCGCGTGGATCGCAGGCAAGCCGATCGCATCGACATAATCAATCGCGGCATGCAGGCCGATTACTTCAACGATCATGGGTGTCCCAGCCTCAAACCGTTGCGGTACCGGGGCATAGGTCGTGCCGGAAAAGCTGACCCGATCAATCATCGCGCCGCCACCTTGATAGGGCGGCATATGGTCGAGCAAAGCCTTGTTGCCCCAAAGCACGCCGACACCTGTGGGGCCGTAAAGCTTATGCCCCGAAAAGACGTAGAAATCGCAGTCAAGTTCCGCGACGTTCACTGGCAGCCGTGGCACAGCCTGACAGCCATCAAGCAGAAAGCATGCGCCCACTTTGCGGGCCAATGCGGCGGCGCGTGGCACATCGAGAACTGAACCCAATACGTTGGAGACATGCGCAAACGCGATCATGTCAAAGTTATTGGTCAGCATCGCCTCAGCCGCATCCAGATCAATCTGGCCATCAGGCGTCAACGGACAGACATCGACCTGCCAACCGGCAAGCTGCCACGGCACGATATTGCTGTGATGCTCCAACTGGCTAAGCAGCACGCGGCGGCCTTTATCGGGAACCTCGGGCCAGCACTGCGCCACCAGATTAATCCCCTCAGTCGCGCCTTTGGTAAAGACAACCTCGTCCTCTTGCCCGCCGATAAACTGTGCAACGCGTCGCCGCGCTGCTTCAAAAGCAACCGTCATATCGGCGGAACGTTTGTAAACGCCGCGATGCACAGTCGCATAATCCGCACCGCCCGCACGCATCATCGCATCAAGCACAACCTGCGGCTTTTGCGCGGTCGCGCCGGTATCAAGATAATGCCAAGCCCCAACGCCAGGAAACTCATCACGGCGCGAAGCGTGCAACATCGCACCGCCTTCATTTTCCCAGCGGGAGAGCGCGTGCTTCGTCGGTGCGATTATGGTCACACCATCTCTCCCAATTTGGTCAGTGCGGCTTGGAGCAAGGCCTCTTGGCCATCGAATATCTCACCAACAAAAGCCTGCAGCATCAGCTTTTTCGCCTCAGCAGGCGGCAGGCCGCGCGCCATCAGATAGAATAGCCCCATCGGGTCTAGTTCACCAACCGTCGCCCCATGTGCGCATTTCACATCATCGGCAAAAATTTCCAACTGCGGCACTGCATTGGCGGTCGACAGCCGATCAAGCAGCATTGCTTTTGCGTCCTGCCTGCTATCGGTGCCATCGGCCCCGCGCGCGACGTCTATTTTGCCAAGGTAACTGCCCGTCGCACCGCCTGATAGGATCGTGCGGATGACTTGATGACTGGTGGCGTTCGGCTCTGTATGGCGAACCGTTGTGATGATCTCCACCGTCTGCTTGCCGCTGCCCAGTTGCACCGCGCCCAGATAGAAATCGGAACCTGCATGGCAAGTGACATCCAGCGATATCCGGCCCAAACGGCCACCCGCATTCAGCACGCGCAGCGCACATTTCGCGCCAGCCTCAACAACGATTTCAAGATCGCGGACGACAACATCATCCGCATCCGCAACACTGATGATCTCGCGTTCCAATGTCTCGCCAGCGGCAACAACAATGCGCTCGACAGCAACTGGCCAAACGTCAGCCAGCGCCTCGGTATCCGAATAGCGGAACGCCTCATCGCGGCGCGTAGGAAGGGCGAGCGCGTTCATCCTTCGCTCCCCACAAAACCTTCGGTCCAATGGTCCTTGTCGATTTCGTAAGCGCAGATTTCAAAACCAGCGACATATTCGCGAAAGCCGGATTGATCCTTTAACCGCTCAATTGCCGCAGCCGCAGCTTCGGGTGAGGAATAGGCACCAATCAACTTGGCGTCTTCCTTATACTCATCATCCTTGCGGACATGCCAAAGGAGGTGAGCGGTGTTCATCACGCCTCCACCATTGCCAGCACAAAGCGTTTGTGAACACGGTCAACTGGCGTTCCATCCTTTAATGGAACCGCCGCTGTCACCGAATGATCGGCAAAGCCTTGCTTGCCATAAAATGTCAGGCCGCCAACATTATCGGCGCGGATCGTGGCGTTGATTGCCGACAGGCCTAGCGCCTTTGCGCGTTCAACCATCGCCGCGAATAGTGCCGAACCCACGCCGCGTTGGATGCCATCCACACGCGTAAATGTCCCGATGTCGCCGATATCGTCGGGCAGGGTTGGGTCGCAGAGCAGCGTTTCAAACCCTTCTAACCGTCCCGTTTCGGTATCGACCGCAACAAGGCAGGCCAGAACTTTCGGACCGTCAAGATAAGTCTCGGCCAGCCGTTCGTGAGTAAAAGTCTCTTCCAATGCCGTCGTGCCACCGCGCGAGATAACGGCGTTCAACAACTCTGCAAGCTCAGGCACGTCATCAGGCTGAACAGGGCGAACAATCAGGCTCACGCCGCCAGCTCCTTATACCCATCCCGCTCCAGCTCATGCGCCAGTTCCGGCCCGCCGGTGCGGGTGATCCGGCCATCCGCAAGCACATGGACGAAATCGGGCTGCACATAATCGAGCAGGCGTTGGTAATGGGTGATCAGCAGCACTGCCTTGTCCGGCCTCCGCATGATCCGGTTGATGCCATCGCCGACAACGCGCAGCGCGTCGATATCAAGCCCGCTGTCAGTCTCATCAAGGATCGCAAGGCACGGATTGATGATGCCCATCTGCACCATCTCGTTGCGCTTCTTCTCACCACCCGAAAAGCCTACGTTAACAGGCCTCTTGAGCATCTCCATATCCATGCCCATCGCATCCGCCTGCTCGCGCGCGATTTTCAGGAACTCTCCGCCGGACAGCGGAGCCTCCCCGCGATGCTTACGCTGGGCGTTGAGAGCTTCACGCAGGAACTGGACGTTGGAGACGCCTGGGATTTCGACTGGATATTGGAAACCGAGAAACAGGCCCGCAGCGGCGCGTTCGTGGGGGTCCATATCCAGTAGATTCACCCCCCCCTCAATCCGTTCGCCTCGAGCGAAGTCGAGAGGCCCATCGGTCGCGCCCGACGGCGGGGTGTCTCGACTTCGCTCAACACGAACGGGTGGGGTAAATGTTACAGACCCATCCGTAACCTCATACCCAGGTCGCCCGCTGAGCACATAACCCAGCGTCGATTTTCCAGCCCCATTCGGCCCCATAATCGCATGGATCTCGCCCGGATTGAGCGTGAGGGTGAGACCCTTGAGAATAGGCTTGTCGCCAACAGTGGCGCGGAGGTTATGAATTTGGAGCATTAGTTCGTATTGACCTGCTTTTGCAAAGCTTCGATGAGCTTTCGTAATTCGTTTTGCGGAACGTGAATGAAGTAGTCTTCATCTTGGGGATCGACATTTTCTTGCCGAATGACCACCTCATTATATTGATTTCGATAGACTGCTACTGCCTTCACGGTGCGGATGATGATCGTGTCATCGTTATCCCAATCAAAAATCTCTTCAGCCATGTGGCATGACTTCGCATTGGAGCGTCACGCTAGACACGGGGTGCATTACGTCACCTTTTGGGTTCGGATAATGCTCAACAAGCTTCACCAGAAGTTTGATCTCTTCCTTTTCGGTCAAGATGAAAACCACGTCTCCTTGGTGCGGAACTGCTCCAAATTCAAAATGATCGGAGACTTTTCCACATTCAGTATCAACAAAAATTCGAATCATCACCCCACACTCACTTCCAATGAAATCCCCAGCAATTTCTGCGCCTCCTTAAGCCCCTCCCCTTCAGGGGAGGGGTTGGGGTGGGGGTTGTGGGGTGATGAACGGCCAGACGCCGCATAACGTATCGCCCCAACCACACCCTCTGCATTCGTCATCACATCGGCATTGGCCACCCGCAGCACAAGAAATCCGAACTGCGCTAGCACATCGTCGCGCAGCCGATCTTTGGCTTCGTCATGGGTATCGCCATCGACTTCGACAATCAGGGACCGCGCTGGACACATGAAATCGGCAATGTAAGGACCGATCACTTCCTGCCTGCGAAACTTCAGGCCATCGACCTGGTTGCCGGACAAGTTCCGCCATAGGCGCTTTTCCGGCTCAGTAGGGTTGCGGCGCATTTCGTGCGCGCGTTCTTGAAGCCAGCGGATTTGCTCAACTGACAGCCCCCACCCCAAACCCCTCCCCTGAAGGGGAGGGGCTTCTGGTCGCCATCCTTTATCGAGTTCGGCGAAACTCATCCAACCGACCCCTCAAGCGAGATGCCAAGCAACTTCTGCGCCTCCACCGCAAATTCCATCGGTAGTTGCTGCAGCACTTCCTTGGCAAAGCCGTTGACGATCAGGGCCACCGCTTCCTCGGCATTCAGGCCGCGTGCTTGCGCGTAGAACATCTGGTCGTCGCTGATCTTGCTGGTGGTCGCCTCATGCTCAATCTGGGCCGAAGGGTTGCGGACCTCGATATAGGGCACCGTATGCGCGCCGCATTCGCTGCCCAGCAGCAAGCTATCGCACTGGGTGAAGTTCCGCACACCCTCTGCATTCGGCGCGACGCGGACCAGCCCGCGATAGGTGTTGTTGCTGTGCCCCGCGCTGATGCCCTTCGACACGATGGTCGAGCGGCTGCCCTTGCCGTTGTGGATCATCTTGGTGCCGGTATCGGCCTGCTGGTAGTTATTAGTCACCGCGACCGAGTAAAATTCGCCAACGCTGTTTTCGCCGTTGAGGACGCAGCTGGGGTATTTCCACGTCACCGCGCTACCGGTTTCAACTTGGGTCCACGAAACCTTGCTGTTCCGTCCCTGACACAAGGCGCGCTTGGTGACGAAATTATAGATGCCGCCTTTGCCCTCCGCATCGCCGGGATACCAATTCTGCACGGTCGAATATTTGATCTCTGCATCGTCCAAGGCAACCAGCTCAACGACCGCAGCATGCAGCTGATTCTCGTCGCGCATCGGCGCGGTGCAGCCCTCGAGGTAGGACACGTAGCTGCCCTTGTCGGCGACGATTAATGTGCGTTCAAACTGCCCGGTGTTTTCGGCATTGATGCGGAAATAGGTGGACAGCTCCATCGGGCAGCGGACGCCCTCGGGGATGTAGACAAACGTCCCGTCGGAAAAGACTGCGCAGTTCAAGGTGGCGAAATAATTGTCATGCATCGGCACAATTTTGCCGAGCCATTTCTTCACCAGATCAGGATATTCCTTGATCGCTTCACTAATCGAACGGAAGATAACGCCTGCACGCTCCAATTCCGCCCTGAAGGTGGTCGCCACGGAAACGCTGTCAAACACCGCATCCACCGCCACCTTACGCGCGCCTTCTACCCCGGCAAGCACTTCTTGTTCGGCGATCGGAATGCCAAGCTTTTCATACACGCGCAGGATTTCTGGATCGACCTCATCAAGCGAACCCAGCTTTGGTTTTGGCTTCGGTGCGGCGTAATAATACGCGTCTTGATAATCAATCGGCGGCACATTCAGCTTCGCCCAATCGGGCGGCGTCATTGTTTGCCACATGGCAAACGCCTTCAACCGCCATTCGAGCATCCATTCGGGCTCGTTCTTTTTGCCCGAAATAAAGCGAACAGTCGCCTCGGTCAGGCCCTTTTCGGCGAATTCGGTTTCGATGTCCGACGACCAGCCATGCTCATAGTCGGCAACCTTATCGGCAGCATCCCATGCGGCTTGGTCCTTCACGACGGAGTCTTTTACTGCAATATCGTCTGTCATCGTGCCAAGCTCGTCAAAGTGATGTTCGCCAGCGCGCCGCGCACCGCAGCATTTGCCGCGCCCATATGGGGTTTCACTGCGCAATCGGGTTCTATGCTGCAATGACACGTCTGTTCATTGACGCAGCCCGTCAGCGCAATCGGTCCTTCAACCGCCTCAACAATATCGGCCAAAGTGATCGCGGCTGCGGGCCGCGCCAATTGTATGCCGCCGCCTGCACCGCGCACCGAACGCAGCAGGCCGCCTTTTGATAATATGCTGACCAGTTTCTGCACCGTCGGCAATGCTATACCGGTTTCGGATGCTAGCTCCGTCGCCGACGTGCGCATGCCGCCGCAATGGCGCGCTGCCGCACTCATTACCACCACTGCATAATCTGCCATATTGGATAGCCGCATGGCTGCCGAATCCTAATCAGATAAAATCGTTCCGATTAGGTATGTGGGCCAGATACAGACATAAATCAAGCCATGACGCTTAGGGATTAAGCCTAGTTGGGCTCCGTCAATTCAGGATCAGCTTCATTGCCTTGCTCTTGTTTGCTGCGTCCCATGGCGCGGTTGACCCATTCTTCATCAACCGCATCTGGTTCAATCGCCTCGTCTGGTCCGGGCAATGCTTCCACCGGACCTTCGCCTTCAATCGGCTGACCATTTTCATCAACAACAACTTCTTCGCCATCTGGGCCGAGTGTCATTTCTTCGCCGTCCAACCGTTCAGGGAACGTCACATTCGTCGCAAAATTCTCAACTGGACGACCGGCGACCGCGATCCGCATATAGCTTCCCCATGCGGTCGCAGGGGCATTGCCGCCCTGTAAATTGCCGACAGCACGAGCATCATCGCGGCCCATCCAAACACCTGTGGTCAGGCCAGAGGAAAAGCCGAGGAACCAGCCGTCTTTGTTACTAGAGGTTGTTCCTGTCTTTCCAGCTACTGGCCTGCCAATCTGTGCAGCACGGCCAGAGCCCGCCGTGACCGCCGATTGCATCAGGTCAGTAACGCCTGCCGCAACATAAGGCTGCACCAATTGCGTGCCGCTTGATGCTTTATGGCGATAGATGACGTCGCCGTCGATTGTGGTCACTTTACTGATCGCATACGGCGTAACGCTGCGTCCTTTTGCCGCAATCGAGGCAAACGCGCGGGTCATTTCGATAACGCGGGTTTCGGACGATCCCAGCACCATCGCTGGACCGGTACTGATCGGTGTAGAAATGCCAAAACGCCGCGCCATATTGGCAATTGTGCTGGTCCCAACCTCTTCGCCGATTTTCGCAGCTACCGTATTTTTGGAATAGGCAAATGCGGTGCGCAATGTGATCTCACCTGCATAGCTGCCGCCACTATTTTTGGGCGACCAGCCGTTGATGGTAACTGGCCCGTCAACGACTTTATCGTCCGGGCGAAAGCCTGCTTCAATCGCGGCAAGATAGACAAAAGCCTTCCAAGACGATCCCGGTTGCCGCAGTGCCGTGACCGCGCGGTTGTAGTTGCTCTTTGCATAGCTCGTGCCGCCAACCATTGCGCGAACGGCACCGTCGCGATCAAGCGTAACCACGGCGCCTTGCGATCCGCGCGGGACATGGGCGGATAGTGATGCAGAGGCGGCGCGTTGCATCGACAGGTCAATTGTCGTCCAAACATCGATCGGCTTTTCAGTTTCGTCGATCAAACCATCAAGCTGTGGCAGCGCCCAATCGGTGAAATAGCGCACGCTGTCTTGCGATTTCTGCGACGCCAACTTCACCTTCGCAGGCTTCACCGTTGCGGCTTGCTCAGCGGTGATCATGCCCGCATCCTGCATCACTTCGATGACTACGCCAGCCCTGCCGATGGCCGCCTGCGCATCGGCTGTGGGGGAATAATGCGACGGTGCCTTAACTAGCCCGGCGATGATCGCAGATTCAGCAAGCGTTAGTTCTTCGGCACCATGATCAAAAAACTTGCGCGACGCAGCGTCAACGCCAAATGCACCGCCGCCGAAATAGACTTTGTTCAGATACAATTCGAGGATCTGATCCTTTGAAAACTTGGTCTCCATCGCCATCGACAGAATAACTTCGCGGATTTTGCGGCCAAACTCGCGGCGATTGTTCAGGTAAACGGTCCGCGCCAATTGCTGCGTAATCGTCGATCCGCCTTGCGACCATTTGCCGCTGGTTGCGCGTACGTAAAATGACCGGACGATACCAATCGGATCGACGCCGGGGTGATAATAAAACCGCCGGTCCTCAACCGCGACCATCGCGTCTTTCATATCCTTTGGCAGTTGTTTTACCGGAACCCAGCGGCCAAAGCTTGGCCCCAATGTCTGGATAACGGTGCCGTCCGCTGCACGAACACGGATCATCTGACCATTGGGGGAGGCTTTTAGATCCTCAAAACCTTTGATCTCGTTCCGCGCGATTGCAACGAAAATTCCGATGATCAACAGCCCCATTAAAGCGACCGCTATCCCGATTTTTAGTGAAACAAAAAACCACCGCGCAATACGCGACCGCCCTTCACTGTGCTCTGCTGCTTTTGCCATTGATTGTGGTGTTACCGTTTCGACTGGAATCCGACAAGCGACAATAACGCAGGGCTATTCAGGATCGAAATCCAGCGAAACGCTGTTGATGCAATAGCGCATGCCGGTCGGCCCGGGGCCATCGGGAAAGACGTGCCCCAAATGCCCATCGCACCGCGCGCAGCGGACTTCGATGCGGTGCATGCCGTGGCTGTGATCGTGCACTTCGATGACTGCATCGGCGCTGGCGGGCGTAGTAAAGCTGGGCCAGCCGGAACCGCTGTCGAATTTGTCGGACGATTGGAACAACAACGTTCCGCATCCGCCGCAGTGAAATGCGCCATCGCGTTTTTCCACGTTCAATGCGCCGCTGAACGCTCGTTCCGTGCCTGCTTCGCGCAATACGTGATATTGAACTGGCGATAATCGCGCGCGCCATTCTTCTTCGTTGAGTTCTAGTTTTTCCATGTTGCTAATGTGTAGCTGCGGCGCGCCGACGTCAAGATGCGCTTATTTACACTTAATTCACCATGATGCGCGAAAATGGGGTGATGAAGCTTTTGCCTCAATTTTTGCATTGCATTGTTGGATTTTGCCTGTTCCTGGCATTCAGCATCAGCGCGTCATTTGCGAATGAACCGAGTGACATTCCGCTACAAGTCGAAATCCGCACGCAGTTGGATTTCAGCAAAGCCGCAACCAGTGGGTCAACTGGCGGAAAAATAAGTATTAATCCCAATGACGGTTCACGGCAATTGGCGGGCGATATTGTTGACCTCGGCGGTTCTGCGCTTGCCGGATCAGCGGTTGTTACCGGAGAGCCCGGACGCTCGATCGTCATAGACTTGCCCGTCTCGATCCGCATGTCGGGGTCAAGCGGAGGGGCGATCCACATCAGCAATCTGCGTACCAACTTGCCGCCCAATGCAAAACTTGACAGCTTTGGCAGGTTGGAATTCAACTTTGGCGGCGATTTGGAGATAAAAGGCAGCGTCGCGGGCACTTTCCGCGGGCGCATTCCGATTACGGCGGAATATGAATAGCGCCTAACGCGCTCTTGCCGCCGAACGCGCAATTCGCGCCAATTCTTCCTCCAGTAAAACCGAGCCAAGGTCCGCGCCCAGCGCCATGACTTTCTGCTCGACCTCAATCAAATGCCCCATCAATCCGGCCAGCCTTGGCGAAGTCCAGCATTTCAGCTGCGCTTCATGTTCGCCCTGTTCTTTCCAGAAAATCGATTTGGTCGCGCGGATCAGCGCGCCGGGCGCTGCGCCAGCGTCGACCTTTGCCCGCAATCCTGCAAGCAACGCTGCGCGCCTTTGCATCGCCCGCGTAATCCGCACCGCATCAACGCCAACCGCCCGCGCCTCCGCCAATTGCCGCCCCAGCGCCCGCACTTCACCCGCCATCACCCGGTTGATCAGCGCGTTGACATCTTCTTCGCTGGTTTCGGCGGCAAGCGCGGTAAATGCAGCGGCCTCAACTAACACCGGTCGTTCAGGGCTAGCATCATGATACAACGCCAGCTTTTCAACCTCGCTTGCTGCCAGCCGCCGGTCTTGTCCTGTGTAGCGCGCAATCTGTGCGGCCAAAGCGCGGTCCAGTTTCAATCCGGCGCTCCGTGCCAACCCCAACACATGGTCCGTCGCCTCGGCTTCGCTGGGCGGGTAGCAGATATAAGTCAACGCGCGCGGCGATCCCTCGACCAGCCGCCGCAACTTGCTACCTTTGGTCAAATTGCCCGCAGTTGCGATAACCGGATTGCCCGCTTGTTCCGCCGACAGCAAATTCTCGACCGCATCCAGCCCTTCGTCACGCGCGAAATTCAGCCGGATATAGCGGATATCGCCGAACAACGATGTCGAAGCCGCCTCATCCGCCAACAACGCCGGATCACCGCGCAGCTTGGCACTGTCGACATCGACAGCCTCCGCCTCTGGCCCCATTTGTGCGGCCATCGCCGTTGCCATCGCCGCAGCCGCAGATTCGTCTTGGCCAAAGATCAGAAACAGGCGGATATCCGGCCTGTTAGTAATGGCTGCAACGAAATCGCCTTCGCGCAGCTTCCCGCCGCTCATTTGGGTTCGCGGGCGTAAATCGAGATACGCGTAACAATCTGTTCGGCAACTTCCTGTGTCAGGTTTTCCAGCGCGGTGTTCTCGCCCGCAATCGTTGCATATTCCGAACTGACAACGTCGATACCGGCATCGGAACCAGCCGTTGCATCCAGCACCGTTTTGCCGCTTTCCAGATCAATCAGCTGATAACGCGCGCGCAATGTGCGCCGTTCGCGCGTCACAGTATCATCGGCGCGAATGCCGAAACCTTCGATCTGGTCATCCAGCTTGATGGTCAGCCTATAGCGCGCAGTTGTTGCCCCGCCTGCGGTCAGCCGATCGTTCAGCGCATTGCGCATCAACCAGCCATTCTTGCCCTCGATAGGGTCGACGGTGACAGCGCCAAGAACGGTTGAAACCGCCCCCTGCGATCCGCCACTATAGAGCGGTTGCAGGCCGCATGCGGAGAGAGTGAAGGATAGCAATGCAACCAGCCCTAAAACACCGTTAGTCCTGAGCCTGTCGGGGCCGAAGGCGGCGCGTAGCGCCAACGACGGGTTTGCCAACCGTGCTTCGACAGGCTCAGCACTAACGGTATTGGTGGTGGAAGCGTCAAGTTTCATAATACGATATTCACCAGTCTGTCGGGAACCACGATCACCTTTTTCGGCATTGCGCCGTCCATCACACGCTGCACCTTCTCGCTCGCCAGCGCAAGCGCTTCTAGGCTGTCTTTGGGTGTGCCTTTGGCGATCGTGATCGTATCACGCAGCTTGCCCATGACCTGCAACGCAATGGTCACTTCATCATCGACCAGCAAAGCCGGATCATGCGTGGGCCAAGGCTGCCCTGCTATCAGGCCATCATTGCCAAGCGCAGCCCAGGCCTCCTCTGCCAAATGCGGCAGCATGGGCGCGACGAGCAACGGGAGTGCGCGGATCGCGGCAGTGCGCGATGCCGACGAGCTGGCTTTTTCAATATCGTTTACAAGGCCATGGACCTTTGCCACCGCCTTGTTGAAATGCAGCGCGTCAATGTCGGCACCGATACCTGCGATTGCCCGGTGCAGGGATTTGTCTAGGGCTTTGTCCACGCCTTCCGCCTCGGCCATACCATCGACCAACCGCCAAATCCGGTTCACAAACCGCCACGTCCCCTCAATCCCGCTTTCGGACCATTCCAGATCGCGTTCAGGGGGGCTGTCGCCGAGCATGAACCAGCGCACCGCGTCGGCACCATATTGGTCAAACATCGGATCGGGATCGACGACATTCTTTTTGGATTTCGACATCTTTTCGATGCGGCCGCGCGTCACTGGCGAACCATCAAGCATTGTCACGATATCAGCATTTATAGTGATTTCTTCGGGTGACAGCCACGCACCTTCAGGTGATTTATACGTCTCGTGCGTCACCATGCCTTGCGTGAACAAGGCCGCAAACGGCTCAGCAAAATCGAGCTTACCGATCTTTTGCAACGCCCGTGTCCAGAACCGCGCATAGAGCAAATGCAAAATGGCGTGTTCGATGCCGCCAATATATTGGCCAACCGGCAACCACGCCTTTACCTCATCGGCATCAAACGGCTTGTCGCTTGGTTGCGAGGCAAAGCGGATGAAATACCAGCTCGAATCGGCAAAAGTATCCAGCGTATCGGTTTCGCGCCGCGCCGGTTCTTGGCAATTGGGGCATTTGACATGCTTCCATGTCGGATGCCGGTCGAGCGGATTGCCGGGCACATCGAAACTGACATCCTCTGGCAAG
>JAAFIB010000089.1 GCA_013297725.1 Sphingomonadales bacterium | reverse complement strand
TGACGAAAACGAAGCGGCAGCGATTGATCCAAAGGCCGAAGGGTTAGACATCACCCCAATGCTCGACCTCATCTGCAATAACGAAGATGTGCTGAAAGTTTTTCACGCAGGCGGGCAGGATATAGAGATATTCTATAATCTGACCGGCAAAACTCCCCATCCATTGTTCGATACGCAGATCGCAGCGATGGCATTGGGTCAGGGTGAACAGATCGGTTATTCCAATCTGGTTGAACTTTGGATCGGGCTGCAGCTGGATAAAGGCGCGCGCTTTACCGATTGGTCGCGCCGTCCACTGGATAAACGCCAGATCGATTATGCCATTGGCGATGTGACGCATCTGGCCACGATATTCCCGAAAATGCTGGAGAAGCTAGTGAGCACCGGTCGCGGGCTTTGGCTGGATGACGAAATGGAGCGTCTCGCCAACGCCGCAAATTATCACAATGACCCTGACAATGCGTGGAAACGGGTGAAGGTGCAATCACGCAAACCCGATGTGCTGGGCCGTCTAAAAGCTATGGGTGCCTGGCGCGAACGCGAGGCACAGCGCAAAAACATTCCGCGCGGACGGATCATGAAGGATGAAACGCTGGCCGATATCGCGTCGCATCCGCCAAAGCATCAGGCCGAATTACCCAAAGTCCGGGGACTATCGCCTGCGTGGAAAGACAATGAGATAGGCGCGCGTTTGATCGCGGTGATCACCGAGGCAGCTCCTCTCCCCCGCGAATTGATGCCCGAACGCAACGGCAATGGTGTCGGCGGCGGAAAAGAAGGTGCACTTGTCGCTGACCTGTTGAAACTGCTGCTGAAAATCCGGTCACGCGAGATCAATGTCGCGGCGCGCCTTATTACACGCAGCGATGAACTGGAACGGCTCGCTGCTGGTGAACGCGAAGGGTTGGAATTGCTAACTGGTTGGCGGTTTGAACAATTCGGCCATGACGCACTCGATTTGGTCGAGGGACGGTTGGCGTTTGCTGTGGTCAACGGTAAGTTGAAGATGACGCGAACGTTGGATAGCGAACAGTAAACCAGCCTTGATCGCTATCACAACATTGCTGCAGCTTAGGTCAACCAGCCGTTCGCTTTGGCTTTGCTGGCTAACCAGACCAACGCGATCGCAATCACCATTACCAACCCCTGTAATCCGTACACCATTCCGTTGGTGAGATCGTTTTTGGGCGCAAGGCCAAATAACCAGATATCCTGCGCAATCACACCAAGCAGCGACAGGATTAGCAGCGGCAAGGCCCAGCTTTTCCTGATGATAAGCGCGATACAGCCTAACGCGCCAAGCCATACGCCAACCGCTGTTCCCGCAATCGACCAAGCGGGGCGCCCGGCAATCATCGCCTTTTCCACATCTGTCATTTTCGCGATATCCGCCGATGTCAGCATCGCGTCGGACAAATAGGCTGCACAGCCCATCACATTCCATAGCAGTGCAATAATCACCACCGGCAAAAACCATTTTGGTGCTTGCGTCATATTCCCCTCCTCTTTTCCCGCACCGAAAAAGCTAGGCCGGTCTGCATCGGTTGTAAACGCTGTTAAGTGGAGCCCAGCAAGCTGCGCACAAGCGGCAAGGTAATCGCGCTGCCCTCTGCCAGCGCCACCGCATTGGCGTGCCGCGCCAGTTCTTCAAGTGTCGCATGGCTTCGTTCTACGCGCTTTACGACATAGCTTAGTGCCTCGGGGCCAATCGAGGTGCCGCGATCATGCAGATGTTTTAGCAACAACTGCCCGATCAGCTCATCATCAGGCGCTTCGATTTCAAGCAATTGCGACGTGCCTAGTCTCGACCGCAGATCGGCAAGCTGCAGATTCCATTCCGCAGGCGCTTTGGTCGATAGCATCAATATGGATTGGTTAGCCGCCAACGCTGCATTCCAACGGTGAAACAGCTCTTCGTCGTCCAGCGTATCGGCATCGTCGATAACTTCACCGCCCTGCCCAGCAAAATATCGCGCCATCAGGCTTTTTCCAGAACGCGGAGGACCGATCAAGATTGCGCAGTGCCCCGGCCATGCCGAGTGATTGCCCAGCGCCGCAAAAGCATCAGCATTCGATGCTGTAATAATCACGCTGTCCGATCCGCCAGAGCGGAGCTTATCAAGAGGTAATGCGATTTGTTGCATGGAGGTCATGTTTTCCAAACCGTTAGTGCTGAGCTTGTCGAAGCACGCCTTTCAGCTGTTGCGCTGTACCTTGAGACGCCCTTCGACAGGCTCAGGGCAAACGGTTTTCTATAAATGCTAACGTATCCCGCGCGACGACAGCGCCGATTGCAGCGCAGCAGGATCGCCCTGATACGTCACACGCATCACTGATGTGCCGCCTAACGCAAGGCTGGTGGTCACAACCGATTTCACACCGGGAATGCCGCGAATAGAGGCTTCGGCGCGGTCAACAGCCTCTGGATTGGGCGTCTTCACCTGCACCGTGATCGTCACCGATTGCGATTGCACAGGCGGCGGCGCATTGTCTTTCGCAGCATCCTTGCCCTTATCTTCGGGTAAGTCTTGCATCACGCGTTCCAGCGGATCGGCCGGTTCAACTTCGGCGGCTTCCTTAGCTTCGGCGGCTTTGGCGGCTTCAGCCTCTGCTTCCAACTCTTCCAAATCTTCTTCGTCGATTTCTTCAAGCAACAATGATGCCTCGGCGCGCAACCGTCCGGAGTTGAATGCCTGTTGGAACAGCTGATCAATTTTGACCACACCCTCATTCATCATCGCCGGGATGCCTTTGGCGTCGTCTGCGCGCAATGTGAAGCTGCCGATATAGCGGTTTTCCGGGCCATAACGCGCAGAGAATTTGCCGACAACCGGCCCGCCGGGCCATTGCCGTTCCAGCCTGACGATCGGATAGATCACATCCGCTGCACCAAACTGGTCAAAAATCGTGCGCCACCAATTGCGGCTCCGGCGGTCCATTTGACCAGCGTTCAGCAATAGCGATTCGCCGCCAGCGCCGCTCGGGCGGACATAATCAATACGGCTATCTGCGGTGCGGAATTTGGCCCAGGCATTCTGCCACGCCGTTTGCCGTTCAAAAGCGATTGGCGCGCCGCCCGTTACCATGATCGGGATAACCAGCATCGGTGCAGATTTGCGGCCAATGCCTTTAATTCCCAGCAACTGTCCTGCGCGTGCGCGGTCAAACGATACGCCCAGTTTGGCGACATAACGCCGCGGGCCGATTTGTTCTTCCTGAACGATTATCGCCGAGACGATGCTATCCAGCGTGCCATCGGCAAGCTTCGCACCGGCACCGCCACGAGTGCGCGCGGATAATTCGGTCCACGCCTTACGCTGCGCCTCTTGCCAGCCAGCGAGCCGCGCTTCCTCGGCATTTTTACCCGTAGTGTTGACCAAAATATCGATAACTTCGAAATCGCCAGTTGAGGCAATCGGCGCAATGCCGCGCTTTGGCCCTTCAATCTGGGCGTGAACCAACGCTGCGCTTCCCAACAGAAGCGGCGCGGCCAACAACCAGTTGCGCACAGTCTTTTTCGGCAATACCCTCATCGCTGGTCCTTTTGGCGACTTATGAATGGAAATCCAAGGGGGAAGTCGCTAGCGGCGGTAAAATGGATACAAAGCACAACCAGCCCGAACCCTATACCTATGCCAAAGCAGGCGTTTCGATTGAAACAGGCAATGCCCTGATCCGCGCAATTGCGCCACTTGCAAAGGCAACGCAGCGTCCTGGGGCCGATGCAGACCTTGGCGGCTTTGGCGGCTTTTTCGATCTGAAAGCTGCGGGATTTAGTGATCCATTGCTGGTTGCCGCCAATGACGGTGTCGGAACCAAGCTGAAACTCGCCATCGAATCGGGGCGGCATGACGGCGTCGGGATTGATCTGGTTGCGATGTGCGTGAACGATTTGATCGTGCAAGGGGCTGAGCCACTTTTCTTCCTTGATTATTACGCCACGGGTAAACTGGATAACGACGTTGCAACCGCTGTGGTCGCCAGCATAGCTGAGGGTTGCAAGCAGGCAGGCTGCGCGCTGATTGGCGGCGAAACAGCAGAAATGCCCGGCATGTATTCCGAAGGCGACTATGACTTAGCCGGATTCTGTGTCGGTGCTGTCGAACGGCATCAGGTGCTGACGGCTGACAAGGTTGCAGGCGGCGATGTTATCCTTGGCCTGGCCTCTTCCGGGGTCCACTCAAACGGTTTTTCGCTGGTTCGGCGTCTGGCAACAGACAAGGGCTGGAAACTGGACCGCCCTGCTCTGTTTGATATCAATACCCTGCTGATCGACGCGTTGATGGCGCCGACGCGTATCTATGTGAAATCACTGTTGCCATTAGTGCGCAGCGGCAAAGTCCACGCGATGGCGCATATCACTGGCGGCGGCTTGTTGGAAAACATCCCGCGCATCTTGCCCGATGGCCTGCACGCGCATGTGGATGCTGACGCTTGGGAGCAACCACGGCTGATGGCGTTTCTGCAAGCACAGGGGAATATCGAGCCCGAAGAGATGGCGCGCACCTTTAACTGCGGCATCGGCATGGCGGTTGTGGTCGCGGAGGCTGATGTGGTGGAAACTATGGCGGATTTGACGGCGGCAGGCGAGACTGTGTTCCGCATCGGGCATATCGCGGCTGGAGATAAGGGCTGCACGGTGACGGGCAGCGTGGAGACATGGAGCGCGATGGGCGACTGGAGCGCCACGCATAATGGCTAATATCGTCCTAGCCCAACCTACCTTACCCTTCGTCATCCTGAACTTGTTTCAGGATAACAAACCACCGTTGCGTGTTATCCTGAAACAAGTTCAGGATGACGAAATTGGGGGAGTGAATGGGACTAGAGGGCATTACGAGTGAAAGCCAAAATCGCCGTCCTAATCTCCGGCAGCGGCACGAATATGGCCGCCTTGCTTTACGCCGCAAAACACCCCGATTGTCCGTATGAAATCGTGCTGGTCGCTAGCAACAATGCGGACGCTGCTGGCCTGACGCTGGCCAAAGCAGAGGGCATCGCAACCTTTGCTCACCCACATAAAGGCCTGACACGAGAGGCACATGACGCGATTATGCACGATGCTATCATTGCTGCCAAAGCCGACTATGTTGCGCTTGCCGGCTATATGCGCATCCTAAGCCCCGAGTTTGTTGGTCAATGGGAAAGCCGGATGCTGAACATCCACCCCAGCCTGTTGCCGCTGTATAAAGGCCTGCACACCCATGAACGCGCGCTTGCGGCGGGGGACAGTCACGGCGGATGCAGCGTGCATCTGGTAACGGCGGAGCTCGACGACGGCCCGGTCCTTGGCCAAACGCCCGTCGCAATTATGCCCGGCGACACCGCCGAAACCCTCGCCGCCCGCGTGCTGATCGCCGAACATCAGCTGTATAGCCGGACGCTGGCCGACTATGTCAGCCGCGCTTCATCACCTGAATTTCTGATCGCGCAAGTCCGCGACCGTGCAATGGCTCTGCCCGAGGCAGACGAAGTCACCAGCCACGGCATGCCGTGTTTCGGCATCACCAAAGGCAAAAAATTCGCTTATGTCTCCAGAGACCATCACGGAGACGGTAAAGTCGCGTTGCTGGTGAAAATCAGCGGTATCGAAGAACAAGCGATGCTGATCGACAGCGATGAAGACCGATACTACCGCCCGCCCTATTTCGGCGATGGCTGGGTCGGCATTAGGTTAGATTTAGGCGACACCGACTGGGACCATATCGGTGAATGGCTAGCCAAAAGCTGGCGCGCAGTTGCGCCGAGGAAGTTAGCCGCGATGATGGATTTGGTTGGGGATTTTTGAGACTAGATCTCGATTAACCAGATTGAAACAACCCACCGTTCAAAACAGCCTCACAATGCAGAACTTTTTCGCCTTTTCTTGGCGCTGTTTACGAATGGCGCTCATACTGCCGTTGATTGGCCTATGTCTGATAATGCTTGTACCAATCATCAATATTCTAGTCATTATCGGTCTGCCTGTTACTTTGGTAGGCGCTTATGTTTTTGGATTTTTTCCGAGCCTCATTGCAAGCATTGCTTTTTATTCAACTCGTTCGCAATTTACCGGACTTAGTGCTGTCATCGTTGCAATTTTTGTCGCTGCGATAGCAAGTGTAGCTTGGCTAATTTTGATGTTTGACGACTATAAAATGCTTGGTTGGGGTAACTATGACAACGATTTTTATGTGTTTTGGGCATGCCTTTCAGGAGCAGCTACGCTCATTGGAACCAGCCTAAGCGTATGGCGCCACCGTCTGTTAGCCAGCGATGAAGTTCAGCCCAAATAAGTCAATATCATCCAATCTCCGACCCATCCACAACCGGCCTGCTCTCCCGTGTCCCGCGATCGCGCGCGTCGGGTTCGCTTTCGCCGGGAGAGATGATGACGTGGTCGTCGTGGACCTCCAATAACGTTCCGACAAAGGGGAAGCCCTCTAGGCTGCCGGTCATACGATAGCTGACGGTATCGCCGACTTTGAAGGTCGCTGCGTCAAAGTTGAATGCGAACGGGCAGTCCCCCTCGTTATCTGGGCCCTGTCCCATGCCGATCATTTTGTTTCTCCTAACCTAGCCCCTCCTCTTCAGGGGAGGGGCAGCGAGACTTAGCGCCGTAGCCTTGGCGAAGGCGGTTAGTCGCAGCGGGGTGGGGATTTGAGGACTTGCAATACACTGACAATCCCCACCCCGACCCCTCCCCTGAAGGGGAGGGGCTTAAATGTAAAGCTTGACCTTATCCCTTGCACAAACGCCCAATTTCAGGGATTATCACGTTAATACAGGGGAGGCATATCATGGCCAAAACAATCGGCATCGCATTCGCGGCAATCGTCGCGCTCACCACCAGCGCGCACGCAGCGCCCGCCAAAACCATTCCGCCAAAGGATGAATGCCTGTCTATCGACGGCTATTTCGACTTGCGGCAGAATTTTGAAGGCATCGTCAAACGGCGCGATGCCAAGGCGCTGACGGCGATGATTGCGCCGACGATCAGCTGGAGCTTTGGCGGCGAAGAGGGCAAGGACGCTTTTCTAAAGAGTTGGAAGCTGGAAACTGGCAAAGCCTCGCCCATTTGGGCGGAGCTTGACCAGATCGTGCGGCTTGGCTGTTTCTCGCAAGGGCCGGATAATCCCACGATGCCGCATTTCTTTGGCCAAGATACCGGTGCGGCCAGTCCCGGCGGCGCGGCGTTAGTGCTTGGCCCAGCCGTCAACCTGCGCGCGCAACCGACCACAGCCAGCGCATCGTTGCGCAAAATCAATTGGGAAGTTGTCACGACTCTAGAAGTCAGCGCCGATGAATTGTGGACCAAGGTGCAAACCGCCGATGGCAAAACTGGCTATATTCGCAACGATTATCTGCGCGGTGATCTGGATTACCGGATCGGGTTTGAACGTAAGGATAAAGGCTGGGTGGTTAGCTTTTTCATAGCTGGGGATTGATAACAAAAAAGGCCGCCCGATTGCGCGGACGGCCCTTTTTAAATTCTTGGTTGTTACCTAAAACAACAAACAAATACTAACCCATCTCGTCACCCCGTGCTTGACACGGGGTTAGGCTTCTTAGCTAGCACTCAGCGTACAAAAAAGCCAAGCCCCGTGTCAAGCACGGGGCGACGGTGATTTTTTAGGTAGCGTATTACCCAACAATCTCTTCTGGCTTAAAGAAGTAAGCGATCTCGATCGCTGCATTCTCTTCGCTGTCCGAACCGTGGACGGTGTTTTCACCGATCGACAGTGCGTGGCTTTTGCGGATCGTGCCTTCAGCGGCGTCTGCTGGGTTAGTTGCGCCCATGATGTCGCGATTGCGTGTGACCGCATCTTCGCCTTCAAGCACTTGGACGACTACAGGCTCGCTCATCATGAAATCACATAGCTCACCAAAAAACGGGCGCTCGCTGTGCACAGCGTAAAAGCCTTCGGCTTGCTCGCGGCTCATGTGAATACGCTTTGACGCGACAACGCGTAGCCCAGCATCTTCCAACATTTTGGTCACAGCACCGGTCAGGTTGCGGCGCGTCGCGTCTGGCTTGATGATCGAAAAGGTGCGTGTAACCGCCATGATAGAACTCCATAATTTGGGGATGTAAGATTGGCCGCGCCTCTAGCCGCGTCGGCTGGCTATGGCAAGAGCGGCGTCATTATGGCCCTTGCCGCCACTTTCCGCCTTCTTGTTTCCAGTAACGCCGTTCAACGCCGTCTTTGTCCTTTAACCCGCGCCACGCTTCGCGCGCCTGATCGGTGCAATCAGGAGGAAACAGGTAAAAGGCGCGGTCAAATGTCAGCGCCTCGTCGCGCCACTCTCCATCCGCCATCGCCACCAGCCGCGCAGAATTTTCGGCAGCGGTGGTTTGCGATAACAGGATCGGTTGGTCCGCCTCATTCCCCTGCCCGGCAACATCATGCGCGAGGAAACTATCCGGCTTCCAAGCCCATAAAGCGCCCGAGATAGTCTCCAGCTGCGCGGCATCATTACTGACGATCAGCAACCGGCGGCCTTCCTCAAGCACCTTGTTCGCGATGGACGGCAACACATTGTGCGCCGGGTCGCGGGTCAGCTGGTAGAAATCGACTTGCATGGCTTTGCTGGCATCAGCTTTCGCAGTTATCCGCAACAAACCGGTCGAGAAGCTTCACGCCATAGCCGGTTGCGCCCTTTGCCCATGTCGGCCCATCTTTGTCCGCCCAGACTGTGCCCGCAATATCCAGATGTGCCCATTTGACGCCGTCTTTGA
>JAAFIB010000088.1 GCA_013297725.1 Sphingomonadales bacterium | reverse complement strand
GGATAACGGGCTTGGGTGCTTGCTTTTCACAAATGCCCGCCATATAGGCCCGGGTCATCGACGTGGTTTCGCTTTCTGGTTCAATCCGGACGCAAACCGCCTCACGGTCGGGACGTAGCGCAGCCTGGTAGCGCATCACACTGGGGGTGTGGGGGTCGGAGGTTCGAATCCTCTCGTCCCGACCAATTATTTCAATGATTTAGCTGATATTGCTACGCTTTGTAGTTTAGAAAACCGCGATATTCATAATGATCGGGGATTTGCCACATCAGCCCGCGGCATTCTCTTTTTATGTCAACAATCACCCCTACAAAGTCGTTCATAGATTTCGACTAGCGACGTTAAACCTGTTGCTCTAAGCAGACGTAATTACGTCAAAAAACCGGGGCGATCCATGCTGCAGAAAGTCTTAAACCGAATAGGGCAATACCCCATTTGGTCCGCGATCATCATATTGGTTCTCGCAATTGTTCTGTACAAAGTGCTAACCCCAACCCCTCGCGAATATGAATATATCAGCGAAACCGTTAGCCGCGGAGATGTTTTGCGCAAAGTATCGGCAAGCGGCAAGATACGCGCGCTGAACACGATCAAGGTTGGTGCCGAAGTTTCTGGGCAGATCACCAAGGTCTATGTTGATTTCAACTCACCTGTGACCGCGGGTCAGGTGCTTGCGGAAATCGACCCTACCCGCGTTCGGGCGCAGGTTGAGCGGTCCGAGGCGCAGGTTGCGTTGACTCAAGCCAATCTTCAACAGTCCGCAGCGAATGTCGCCCGAGCCACATCGGAACTGGAAATTCAGCAGCGGGATTTTGGACGTCAAAAGGCGCTGGCTGATCGCGGTTTTGTTTCAAAGGCCGGGCTAGATATTGCCCAAAGCAAACTAAACTCTGCGCGCAATGCCTTACAAGTTGCGCAGGCCCAATCGCAAAGTGGCAACGCGCAAATCCGCCAAGGTGTCGCAGAGCTAGCGTCCGCAAAGCTGGAATTGAGCCGCACGGTCATTGTGGCGCCGGCAAGCGGCGTTATCATTAACAAGCTGGTCGAGCCTGGCACGACAGTGGCCGCATCGTTCCAGACCCCAAACCTGTTTGAAATCGCGTCGGACACCACAAAGATGCAGGTTGAGGCGTCGGTTGATGAAGCCGATATCGGCCAAATCCGTGAAGCTCAGGATGTTACCTTCACAGTCGATAGCCATCCCGATACTATCTTTAAGGCAAAGGTGCGGCAGGTGCGGCAAGCGCCCGTCGAGACACAGAATGTTGTCAGCTATCTGGTGATTATCGATGTTGATAATCTTGACGGCAAATTGCTGCCGGGCATGACTGCCAATGTGGAGATCATCACAGGGGCAAAAACCAATGTGTTGCGTGTGCCGACCAATGCACTGCGGTTTCGTCCGCGACCAGAAGACCGCGAAAAAGAGCCAAAGGATAAGGATAAGGGTAAGGAAAAGACGCCTGCTGTTCCCGACAAAAAAGATGACCCAAGCCCTGTGTTATACATCGCCGCGACGGATGCGTATAAACCCACAAAGAAACGCGTGAAAACTGGGCTTGAAGGTGATGAATATACCGAAATCCTTGATGGGATAAAATCAGGCGACAAAGTGTTGGTTCGCGCCAAATCGCTGAAACCCAAACTGACGCCCGATGCTGATGCGGATAGTGATGACGCAGCCGCTTCTTAAAACGCACGAACTCGTCAAAGACTATGTGATCGGCGGCGAAACTGTGCATGCCGTCAACAATGTCTCGCTGTCGATTGCGCGCGGCGAATTTGTAGCAATCATGGGCGCCAGCGGTTCAGGCAAATCGACGTTCATGAACATGATCGGCTGTCTGGATGTGCCAACATCGGGAACACTGCTGCTCGATGGCACTGATACAAAATTGCTGAGCAGCGACGAGCTGGCCGATATCCGCAATCAGAAAATTGGTTTTGTGTTTCAGCAATTCAATTTGCTGGCGCGGACCAGTGCGCTGGATAATGTTGCGGTGCCGTTAATCTACGCAGGACTTGGCTATGCCGAACGGCGGGCAAGGGCGAAGGCGAAGCTAGAGGCGCTGGGGCTGGGTGAGCGGTTGGAGAATACACCAGCCAAGCTTTCGGGCGGGCAACAACAGCGCGTTGCCATTGCTCGCGCGCTTGTCACCGATCCGTTGATGCTGCTGGCGGACGAGCCAACGGGCGCGCTCGATACGCAAACCTCGCTTGATATCATGAGCATTTTTCAGGGGCTGAACGATGATGGCATCACGATGGTCGTGGTCACGCATGAGCCCGACATTGCCGAATATGCCGCACGTAGGATCGTGTTTCGCGATGGTATTGTCATAGAGGACGAGGCGGTAAAATCACGCAGGCGGGCCGCCGTGCAATGAGCCGGTTTTTGAACCCCATCGCCGATTGGGGCGTCAACGTTGCGATTGCGATGACCGCGCTGCGGACCAATTTGATGCGCTCGATCTTGACGACATTGGGCGTGATGATCGGGGTGTTCTCGGTTATCCTTGCGGTTGCAGTTGGCAATGGCGCGCAAGTTTCGGTGACGCAGCAAATCGCGACATTGGGTTCCAACATGGCCATTGTCGTTCCGGAACCCGATAATGGTGACGGACCGCCCCGCCCTGCCGAACGCGGCCGGTTGACCGAGCGCGATGCCAAAGCGGTTGAGCGGCAAGTGCCCGGCGTTAATGCGGTCGCACCACAAATCCGCAACGGTGTGCAAGTGGCAACGGCGGGGCGCAGCGTGTCGACATTGGCCATCGGGGCAACGCCTGCTTACGGCATCGTGTCAAACATCACTGCCTCTGAAGGGCGATTTCTGACCGATAGCGATGTGAGTTCTGCCGCACGTGTTGCGGTTATCGGGGAGACGGTCGCGAATAGAATTTTTCCCGAAGGCATCGCTGTGGGGCAAACGATGCGGATAAACCGCGTGCCCTTTGTCGTCATCGGTATCTTGGAAGGTAAAGGCAGCAATTTGGGTAATGACAATGACGATCAGATCATTGTGCCAATCTCCACATTGCGGCAGCGGCTGTCGACTGCAGCGGCGCAGGGGCCAGATGATATCCAGTTGATGTTTGTGGGTTTTGACGATGAAGAGGCGCTGACCGCCGGGCAGAAGGAAATCAAAAGCCTGCTGCGTGCGCGTTATCGTGTGGCGAAAGGCAGCGTAAATCCCTTCACCGTCAGGACCACCACCGAAATCGCCGAAGCAACCGGAACAGTGACACAGATTTTTCAGGCTGTGCTGGTCGCCATTGCCTCTATCTCTTTGTTGGTCGGCGGCATCGGCATCATGAACATCATGCTGGTCAGTGTCACTGAACGCACTCGCGAAATCGGGCTGCGCATGGCATTGGGCGCAAAGCGCCGCGATATCCGCAACCAGTTCTTAGTCGAGGCCGCAGTGTTGTGCATCATCGGCGGAGCCATGGGGCTGACGCTAGCATTGCTGGCGGCATTTGCGTTTCAAAGCATCGCCGATTTCCCCGCGCCCATTGGCTGGGACACAGCGTTAATGTCCGTCGCGTTCTCTGCCGTTATCGGCCTTGTCTTTGGCGGCTATCCAGCGATCAGAGCATCACGGCTTTCGCCGATTGAGGCGCTGCGAAGCGAATAGCTTTAAGCCGCAATCCGCGCCCTAACGCCTTCCGCCTGCGCCATGATGTTGCGCACCAATTCTGCACAAGTCGGAATGTCATGGATCAGGGCTTGGCTTTGTCCGCTGGTCCAGATGCCGCCATCGGTATCGCCATCACGCAGCACATTGTCGCGGCCACGTTTGCCCGCCATTAATTCTCGGACTTCTTCGAAACTCTTGGTTGGATCACGCTGAATGGCCGCGACCTCTTCGGACACAGCATTACGCGCAACCCGCGCTGTGTTTCGCAATGTGCGACCGACAAGAACCGTGTCGAGCTCGTTACTGTCCACAATCTTTTGCTTCACATTCTGGTGAATTTTCGCCTCAACCGTTGCACAAAACCGCGTGCCCATGTTGACACCTGCTGCACCCAAAGCGAGCGCTGCGACAAGGCTACGCCCATCGGCCATACCGCCGCTGGCAATGATTGGAACGCCGGGCAAAGCATCAACGGTTGCGGGCAACAGCACCACCAAACCAACATCGTCTTCGCCGGGATGTCCGGCACATTCAAAGCCATCAATGCTGATAATATCGACGCCCTTTTTCACCGCAGACACCGAATGGCGGACACTGGTGCATTTGTGGATCACGGTGACGCCATTGTCCTTAAAGCGCGGCAGATGGTCAGTCGGGGCGCGGCCCGCTGTCTCGACGATCTTAATCCCAGATGCGATGATCGCCTCGCGGTAATCGTCATAGGGAATAGGGTTGATCGAGGGGAGCAACGTCAAGTTCACGCCGAACGGCTTGTCGGTCAGCGCGCGTGTTTTTTCGATCTCGTCAAACAGTGCTTGCCCGCTGTCAAACATATGCGCGGTGATGAAGCCCAGCGCCCCTGCATTAGCCACCGCCGCGACCAGCTCGCCATAGCCAACGCCGGTCATCCCGCCCATAAGGATCGGAGTTTCGACGCCGAACATTTCAGTAACGGCGGTTTTGAACATACACATTCCCTCTTCCCCAAATTCTCGTCATCCTGAACTCGTTTCAGGACAACGCACCCAGCCTGTTATCCTGAAACGAGTTCAGGATGACGAAGCTGGGGTTAGTTTGCCAACCGAAACTATCTCCCCGTTGGCAAATCCTTGAACGGCAAATCCTTATCAACGCGGATTTCACCGGGCATTCCTAATACGCGCTCGGCGATGATGTTGCGCAAGATTTCGTCCGTACCGCCTGCGATCCGCATTCCGGGCGCACCCATGACCATATCCTGAAACGCGCCGCCTGCGGCTGCATATTTCGGGTCAGTGATAATGCCGAACTGGTCCTGCAATTCCAGCATTTCATTCGCCATATCCTGCGCACCAGCCGCTTGGATCAGCTTTGCTACAGAAGCCTCTGGCCCCGGTGTTTGCCCGCGTGAAAGCGCCGTCAAAGAACGAAGGCCGGTAAAGCGAAGCCCCTCGCCGCGCACATACCAATCGGCAAGCTTCTCGCGAAACGCGCGGTCAGTTGACAATGGCGCGCCGTCCTCATCGGTCATTTTCTGCGCGAGTTTGAGCGCGCTTAAAGCGCCGCCACCGGGGGCACCGCGTCCTCCGCCGACAGAGGCCCGTTCATTCATCAACGTGACGATGGATACTTTCCAACCATCGTTCAGCGCGCCCAAACGCTGGCTGTCCTTCACCCGCACATCGGTGAAGAACACCTCGTTAAAGCCGCGCGCGCCCGACATTTGGTGGATCGATTTGCACTGGATGCCCGCCGACTTCATGTCGATCCAGAACATCGTCAGCCCTTTATGCTTCACTGCATCGGGATCAGTGCGCACGAGCAAGATGCCGTAATCGGAATAATGCGCGCCGCTTGTCCAGATTTTCTGGCCATTGATCACCCATTCATCGCCGTCTTTAACAGCCTTTGTCCGGATCGCGGCAACGTCGGAACCGCCTGCAGGTTCAGAGAACAGCTGACACCACAGCTCCTCACCGCGCACGGCAGGGCCGATGAAACGCGCCTTGGTTTCTTCGTCCGCCGTTGCCATCACTGTGGGGATGCACATGCCAAGGCCGATCGCAAACGGCCCGCCCAGATTAACGCCCAGGCGCGATTCCTCTTGCCCGAAAATCACGCTTTCGATTGTTGAGCCGCCACCGCCGCCCCAATCTTTGGGCCAGCGGATCTGAGCGTAGCCAGCGGCCGCCTTTTTCGCCTGCCATGCTTTGCACGCGATCAGCAGTTCAGGGTCTTCATCGCCAAGCGAAACGCCCTTTATGCCGCGCGGTGCATTTTCCTCTAGCCATGCGCGCACTTTGACGCGGTATTCGGCTTCTTGCGGGGTATCGTTGAAGTCCATGGAAATTTCTCCTTAGGCAGCGTTGCTGCGTTCCAACATAGTGATCAAACGGTGTTTCCAGCTGCGCGGGCTGCCCGCGACGACGGAAAGCTGGCGGCTGCGGCGGTAATGCAGGTGGCAATCGACCTCCCAAGTATAGCCCATGCCGCCGTGCACTTGGACGTTTTCTTTCGATCCGAACCAATAGGCATCCGATGCAGAAATACGCGCACCAGCGGCGGCAATCGGCAATTCTGGTGCATCGCTATTGAGCGCCCATGCGCCGTAATAAGCGTTGCCGCGTGCCAGCACATTTTTGGCGTACATATCGGACAGCCGGTGTTTGATCGCCTGATACCCGCCGATTTGGCGGCCAAAGGCATAGCGTTCCAGCGCATAGGCGCGCGCCATTTCCAAACACATGTCGGAACCGCCGACCTGTTCAAACGCGATCAGCACAGCGGCACGATCATTGATCGCTTCATACAGCGCCAGACCATCGCCCGCTGCGCCAAGGCGTGTGGCCGGCGCATCCTTAAACTCGATGCGCGCTGCATCGCGGGATCGGTCAAGCGTCTCAACGGTTTCACGCGATACGCCCGCTCCGTTCAAATCAACAATGAACAGGGTTGGCTTTCCGCCTTCGTTGGCCAGCGCAATGGCATAGTCAGCGATGCTGCCATCGGTAACAGGGATTTTCACGCCGGTTAGCTTGCCTCCGGAAACTTCGGCTGTAATTTTCGTTGCGGAAACTGGGCCAGTGCCTTCTGAACTCGCAATCGTTCCGATCAATTCGCCGGAAACGATCTTGGGCAGATACGCCGCTTTCTGCTCGGCATCCCCTGCCCTCAATAAAGCTTCTGCAAAGAAATACACCGTTGATGCAAACGGGATTGGCGCAACCGCGCGGCCTAGCTCCTCGGCAATGCAGCACAATTCCAGATAACCGAGACCAAGCCCGCCATGCTCCTCTGGTATAGCTGCGCCTAACCAGCCTTGTTCGGCCACTTGCGTCCACAACGCGCGGTCAATGCCCGGGCTGTCATCCTCCATCAGCTTTCGCACGCTATCGGGCGGGCACTTGGCCGACAAGAATTTGCGCGCCTCTTCTTTCAGGGCCAGTTGGTCATCGGAAAAATCGAAATTCACGCGCGCACTCTCCTTGATCGCTGCCCTAAATAGCTAATCACAGCTCATGCACCTTCATACGCCATTCGTGGTGGGGGGCAACGCAAATTTAATCGTGCGATTAAAGATATTCACACCGGATTTGAGCCCTTGACTTCGTCATTCCCGCGAAGGCGGGAATCCATCACCTGACGCTGAAATTTAGACTGCTGGTGTTGGTCCCCCGCCTTCGCAGGGGTGACGAAGGAAAGTAAATTGAGCTTTGTGGATTTTTCTCTGTCCTACAAATAACCTAATTGGTTATAATGATTCGTATGACGGCCCAAATGGCCTGAAAGGACGAATTATGGATAATGCAAACATCGATACTCTGATCGAAGACCTGATCGAACGCGAAGGCGGCTATGCGAACCACCCAGCAGATCGCGGCGGCCCGACCAATTGGGGGATTACAGAGGCTGTGGCGCGACGACAGGGCTATGTGGGAAACATGCGCGCCATGCCGCAAAGCGACGCCGCCTCAATCTACAAGCGGCTGTATTGGCTATCCCCGCGCTTTGACGCCATTGCCGAACGCGCGCCGAAACTGGCCGCGGAAATGTTCGATACCGGCGTCAACATGGGGACCGGCACTGCGGTCGGCTTTTTGCAACGTGCGCTGAATGCGTTGAACCGCAACGGCGCCGATTACGCTGATGTCTCGGTTGATCGTGCCATCGGTTCCGGCACGATTGGGGCGCTTGATGCGTTCTTGAAAAAGCGTGGGGCTGGCGCAGAAGCCGTCCTGTTGAAAGCGGCCGAGGCGCTGCAGGGCGCACATTACCTGAAAATCGCTGAAGCGCGGCCTAGCCAAGAAGCTTTTGTCTATGGCTGGCTCGCAAACCGTATCGGTTAACCGCCGCACCTGTTCAGGTGACACCCCTTCGACAAGCTCAGGACAGGTTTAGTGAGACCTTTCAAAAAAATGGAGACAAAAATGCCAATTATCGAAACTCTGATCGGCCCGCTTGCAGCATTAATCGACAAGCTGATCCCCGATCCTAAAGCCCGCGATGCGGCCAAGCTGGAGCTGATCAAGCTGCAAGGCGGCCAAGACCTGGAAACACTGCGCACGCAATTGTCCGCAATCGTTGCCGAGGCCCAAGCGCCTGACCCATGGACCAGCCGCGCGCGGCCTTCGTTTCTGTATGTCATGTATGTCATCATCCTATGGTCGCTGCCCATGGGCCTGATCGCCGCATTCCGCCCGCAAGCAGCGGCCGACATTGCAACGGGGATGAACGCGTATTTATCGGGGCTGCCAGAACCGCTCTATGCGTTGTTTGGCACAGGCTATCTTGGCTATACTGCGGCGCGGCAGTGGGGGAAAGTTAAGGGTGTGGAGCGGTAGGAAGATTAGCTCGAACGAAGACACAAAGAAGGTTGCGATTTTGGTTTTACTAAAACCGTTAGTGCTGAGCCTGTCGAAGCACGTCCCTTGGCAAAGCGCCACAGTTGATGGACGCACTTCGACAGGCTCAGTGCTAACGGTTTTTAATATGCCTAGTGTTAGAACCAATTCCTCGTGTCTTCGTGCGAGTGAAAAAATCCAAACCGCGATCCCCGGCTACGCAGGGATGACGGGAATGGCTTGACCAACTCCCCCACTCCCCCTAACCGCCGCAAACGTAACAGGTGCCTTGTGAAAGCAGGGTGAAAAGGGAAGCCGGTTAAAATCTGGCGCTGTACCCGCAACTGTGACCGGCGAGCAAAGCTCTACATGACCACTGTGCA
>JAAFIB010000087.1 GCA_013297725.1 Sphingomonadales bacterium | reverse complement strand
AGCGCAAAGATGCTCTCGCCATAGCTGGAGACAATACCGGCACCATAAATGCGCAAGCCAGCAGGTTCCTGAATCAAGCCAAACTCCACCGTATACCAATAGAGCCGCGCCAATTTATGCAGCGCGCTAAAACCCAATGACCGCAACCCGCCCTGCCCATATGCTTCCATATAATCGGCAAACACCGGATCGGCGAGCATCGGCACATGGCCGAACACATCGTGGAAAACATCCGGCTCTTGTAGATAGTCAATCTGGTCCGGTGTGCGGATAAAGTTCCCCGCCGGAAATCGGCGGTTGGCAAGGTGATCGAAAAAGACCTCATCTGGAACCAAGCCCGGCACAGCAACAACTTGCCAACCCGTAGCCGCCATCAACCGCGCGTTAAGCTCGGCATAATCAGGGATGCCGGGCTTCTCCAGCTTTAACACATCAATGCCGCGCAGGAATGCTTCGGCTGCCCTGCCCGGCAGCATTGCGGATTGTCGCGCGAACAAATGGTCCCACATCGCATGTTCATCCGCGCTGTACGCATCCCAATTCTGCGGGATCGTCCAATCCGCATTTGCGCCCGGCGGCGGCGTGTCATAAACATGTTTGAAATCAGCCATAGGGATTTAGTTACACTTGAAACTGTTTCGCATCAACAGCCTGTGGACAGCATTGCGCTCTTTGGTTGGCTGGCCGATGTTGGCGCTGGGATTATATGCAATCGCAGCTTTCATTGGCAGCGTAATTCCCGTCAATTCAGATTGGGAACCTCCCAAAAACGGTTATGAAATCTACCTGCATGACAATGGCATCCACACCAGCATCATACTGCCCCGCAATCAGGATTTAACTGATCTCAACCGGGTTTTTCCATCAACACATTTACCGAAAGGGCCAGAGCCATTTCCCTATCTGATGTTCGGTTGGGGGGATAGGGACTTTTACCTGAACACGCCAACATGGGGGGATATCAGCCCGTCGATAGCGGTCAGTGCCTTTGTTGGCAGCGGTCAAGCTTTGCTACATGTCGACCATCTAAACCAAATTCCAAAAGGCGTTAAAAAGCTCACGGTTGAACACGAAACCTATCAGAAGATCCTGTCTGAAATCATACGCACTAGCGCCCGCAAAGACAGCACTGAGCCGCTTGTGCCGATAGCGGGTTATGGCAACAGAGATGTGTTCTACGCCGCGAGCGGAAAGGACTATTCCGTCCTGCATACATGCAACAATTGGGTATCTGGCATTTTGGCCAAGGCCGGCATCAAAACCGGATATTGGACGCCGCTGCCCTTTGGCGTGATGTGGTGGCATTAGGCTTCTGCGGCAGATTTCAACGCCGCGTTGAATATCCGGAAATTGTCTAGGATCACTGCCTTGTGCTGGCCGATAATAGCCTCTGCCTTGCTGCCAGAAAAATCCTCATAATGGCTAAATAGGGTTCCGCCATCCTGTTCTTCCAGCACAAACCAATGATCGCCCTTAAACAGCGAACGATCAGGCAGCCCGCCTTCCCATCGCATGCGATATGGCTCGACTGAAATCACCGCCACGGGCTGAGAAACAGGCTCCATGCCCGGACGCAAGACAGAATGAACAGTGATTGCGGCACCAGACTCAGCAACGCCCTCCACTTTTACCAGATAAGGGTTCCACTGCGCATAGCCGGCCAAGTCGGTCAGCAAACGCCAAACAGCGTCGCACTGTGCCGCAATACGTATCTCTGTGGAAAGGCAGATCGGGTCCATGTCTGCTTGCCTTTTGCAATTGTGATGATAGCTTTTGCCACATGATTGACGCAACTCAACGCAAAGCTTGGGCCGATGACGGCTTTTTCATTATTCGCGGTTTCGCCGGTGCTGATATCTGCCAGCGGATGTCGGACGAGGCCATCGCCGAAATCCGCGCCAATGCGCCTAGTGGCGAAGCGGGCCAACGCGCCTATAAAACGCCCCAAGGCTTATGGGTGCAGCCCGAGGGGCAAGGCATGCCCAACGCGGTCAATCCAGAAGACCGCGCCGCCAAAGTATTCAACACGCATCTAAGCGGTGCCGCGCATGACTTTGCCATCTCAGATGCCGCAGGGGATGTTGTCGCCGACCTATTGGGTGAAGATATCGACGTGTTCCAATCGATGTTTATCCTGAAAAACCCCGGAGCATGGGGCCAGCCATGGCATCAGGACAGCTACTACTTCAACTTTGATCAGCAACCACAAGTCGGCCTTTGGCTCGCCATTTCAGAGGCAACGGTCGAAAATGGCTGCCTATACGTCCTGCCCGGATCGCATCAGCGCCCCGTTGAAACGCATGTCCCCGATGCCCGGCCCAATGCCAATCAGGGCTATCTGGAGATATTGGGCCTTGATGAAGCAGGCGCTGTGCCGGTGCTGATGCAGCCCGGGGATTTGCTGGTTTTCCATAGCTATCTGATCCACCGATCGATCGATAATCGCGGCAGTGCAAGGCGTGCGGCGATGGTGTATCATTATGGCAGGGCAGGATCGAAAAACCTGGCGTCGCCAGAAACAAAAGCCATGCAGGATCAGGTTACGCGCTGGATCCCTGTGCGCCGGTCAAAGGTCGCGGCTTAACCCGCCCCTTTTACAATCTCTGCCCAAGCCGCCTCATCAATCACTTCAATGCCCAGCTCAGTCGCCTTTTTCAGCTTAGACCCTGCGCCCGGCCCAGCCACGACAAGGTCAGTCTTTGCCGATACTGATCCCGCCGCTTTCGCGCCCAAAGCCTCTGCCTGAGACTTGGCTTCATCGCGGCTCATGGTTTCCAGCGCTCCGGTGAAGACAACGGTTTTGCCGGAAACAGACGACGCCCGCACCTCAACAATATAATCTGGAGGTGTTACTTCGCCCAGCAAATCATCCCAGACGGCGGCGTTGTGCGGTTCGTGGAAAAACTCGCGTAGTGCCTTTGCTACAACGGGGCCAACGCCGTCGATCTGTGTCAATTCGGCCTCTCCATCGTCCGACGTTGCAACATCGCGAAGGCGCGGCAGCGACGTGAAATTCTTTAACAGATCGCGGGCAGTCACCGCGCCGACATGCCGAATTCCCAGCCCGAACAACAATCGCGCAGCATCGGGCGCACGCTTCGCCTCAATCGCTGCCAACAGGTTATCCACAGACTTATCCTGCCAGCCCTCCCGCTGCAAAATCTCTGAACGCTTTGTTTTCAATCGAAAAATATCCGCAGGGCTTTCCAACCAGCCCAGTTCAAAAAATTCAACAATCGTCTTTTCGCCAAGCCCTTCGATATCAAGCGCCACGCGCGATACGAAATGCCGCAGCCGTTCTACGCGTTGCGCCGGACAGACCAATCCGCCAGTGCAACGCACATCAACTTCGCCTTCTTCGGCCACCGCTTCGGAATCGCATTCGGGGCAATGATCGGGGAAGTGATACTCCGCGCGCTGTTCGTCGCGGCTTAGATTTTCTACGATCTGGGGAATCACATCCCCTGCCCGCTGCACTTTCACGCGATCGCCGGGACGCACGCCAAGGCGGGTAATTTCGTCGCGATTGTGGAGGGTGACATTGGAGACAACAACGCCGCCCACCGTCACTGGCTTTAGCCGCCCAACGGGGGTCAGCTTGCCGGTGCGGCCAACCTGAATATCGATGGACTCCAGCGTAGTTTCCGCCTGCTCCGCCGGGAATTTATGCGCAATCGCCCAGCGCGGGGCTTTTGCGACAAAGCCCAATCGCTCCTGCCAATCCAGCCTGTCCACTTTGTAGACCACACCGTCGATATCATAGGGCAAATCAGCACGTTGTGATTCAATGCTACGATAATGTATCAGGACATCAGCTGTATTCTCAACCCGCGTCAACAGCGGCGAAACGGGCACGCCCCAGCTGGCGATGGCGGCCACTACGCCTGATTGTGTATCAGCGGGCAGCGCGCTTACTTCGCCCCAACCATGGGCCAAAAACCGCAAAGGCCGCGATGCTGTAACGCTTGCATCCTTTTGTCGCAACGACCCCGCCGCCGCATTGCGCGGATTGGCGAATTGGCGGGCTTTTTCGGGATCATCTGCTTCGGCGAGCAGCCGCGCATTCAGCGCCTCAAAGTCGCCCTTTGCCATATAAATTTCGCCGCGGATTTCAAAGATTGTGGGCACATCACCCTTCAGTGTTTCGGGAATATCCGCAATCGTCCGCACATTGGCGGTCACATCCTCGCCAACCTGCCCATCCCCGCGCGTTGCCGCTTGCACCATCACGCCGTTCTCATAGCGCAAAGAACACGACAGCCCGTCAATCTTATCCTCTGCAGTCAGCGCTACAGGTGTGCCCTCGGGCAAGTTCAAAAACCGCCGCACACGCGCAACGAAATCCTCGACATCCTCGTCGCTAAACGCATTATCGAGGCTCATCATGCGTTTGGCGTGGGTAATTTTGGAGAGCGGGGAACTTTCCACCGCTGCCCCCACCGACGCATTCGGGCTATCAGCGCGGATCAGCTGCGGAAAGGCCGCTTCCAGCTCGTTATTACGCCGCACCAATGCATCATAATCGGCATCCGAAATCTCCGGCGCATCCTCGGCATGATAACGCGCATTATGATAGGCAATCTGCTTGGCAAGCCGCATCAGCTCATTGGCGGCATCAGCTTCAGTCAGGTTAGTCACACGCGCCCTCAAATTTTACGGATTACAGCCACCACCATGGCATGGCGCGCCCGAAAACCCAAGGATTCGTAAAGGCGGATTGCATGGGTGTTGGCGGCATAGCTGTGCAGATAGGGGGTTTGCCCGCGCGCAACCATATCCGCCATAACCCGCCGGATCAGCTGTCCTGCAAGCCCCTGCCCCTGAAATTCTGGCCAAGTGCACACGCCGCTCACTTCGGCAAAATCATCGCCGGGCAACATCCGCGTGCCGGCCATCGCCTGAAGCACACCGCCCTGACGAAAGCCATAAAAGTCACCATAACGATGCGACAATTCTTCCCAAGGACCGGGTTCAGTCGCGCGCGCCAAAGCCGTCATTTCTGGCACATCGGCCTCGCCTAGCAATAATGCTGGTTGGTCACTGGAAAGCGGCGCTGCGGGCGTCTCTGCAACCATCAGAACCAGATGCTTTTCCTGAGCAACGAATGTTCCCGGCGGCGCAGGCCAAACTTCCGGTTCAACCACCCATATCTCGTCATCGGCATCCCGCAGCAGCGCGGCCAATGCAGCCTGAGCCACCGCGCCTTTATTGCGCGCTCCGGCAAAAGGCCCATAACGCGGATCAAGCCGAACAGCATCTCCAGTCACCACCGCCAGATGCGATTGCCGCCCGTTCAGGCAGCTCCAAACTGGCCGATCAAGCGGGTGGCCGGTCATTTCGAGACTTAGTACAGCCATTCAGGGCAAGTCAGCACGAAAATCACTGATATCGCCACTACTATCCGCATTGCAGAAGGGTTGGCTACTTTTTTGATGCGCCGAGCGGTACGGAAATTGAAGATTGCAGCGACAATTGCCGCAGAGCTCCAAATTGTTGCGTATATATCCAGTGAAGGATTGAGCCTATATGGCATCCACAATGTCGGCAACCAAAGCCATAAATATAAAAGAAGTGGCATTACCACCAATGCCGACACTAGCATTATGGCGGTTGCGATCATCTGGCTGGCCGATTGCTTGATTACTCCCGAAATTTTCACACGTCCTCCATCAACCGCTCGGCTTGCGCGCGGGCTTCATCGGTCACTTCCGCGCCCGACAGCATCCGTGCGATTTCCTGACGGCGCCCATCTGCGGTTAGCCGGACAACACCCGTGCGGGTTACGGTTCCCTCTGACGATTTCGCGATGAAGTAGTGCGCCGCGCCCTTTGCCGCGACTTGCGGGCTGTGTGTCACCGCCAGCAATTGTTTACCGCCACTGGCAAGGCGCGAGAGACGCTCACCAATCGCCGACGCCACAGCGCCGCCAACACCGCGGTCGATTTCATCAAAAATGATCGTTGCAGCGCCGCCTTCTTCGGCGAGCGCCACCTTTAACGCCAAGATAAAGCGCGACAATTCGCCGCCACTGGCAATCTTGGTTAGCGGCGCAAACGGTGCGCCGGGGTTGGTCGAGATCAGGAACTCGACGCGGTCCATGCCACTTGCTGACCAGCGATCCTCTGGCAACTGTTCGACAGCCGTTTGAAACTGCGCCGCATCCAGCTTCAACGGCGTCAGTTCAGCCTTTACCGCCAAATCGAGCTTTGCAGCGGCGGCAGTGCGGGTTTTGGACAACGCCAAAGCCCGTTCCTGATAAGCAGCCGCCTTTGCCTTCACCTCAGCCTCGAGCTTGGCCAGCCCCTCTCCACCAGCCTGAATGGATTCCAACCGCGCCGTGAGGTTTTCCTTCAAAGACAAGATCGCATCGGGTGCGACATTATGTTTGCGGGCCAATGCGCGCAATTCAAACAGCCGCACTTCGATTTCATCAAGCCGCGCTGGTTCAAACTCGATCGCGCGTGCGGCTGCGTTCAGCTTATCCTCCGCTTCGCTTGCCTCAATCACTGCGCGGTCAAGCGAGGTTAGCGCATCGGCCAGTAATGGATGCGCATCGGCCAACCGGTCCAGCTTTCGCGCGATAGAACGGATCAGTGCAAGGCCACTTTTCGGGCCATCAAAGCCCTCAAGCACGGTTTTCAAATCTTCGGCGATCCGCTCGCCCTTTTGCATGTCGGACCGCTCGCCAGCCAGCTGCTCTTCTTCGCCTTCCTGCGGATTAAACGCGATTAGTTCGGCAACAGCGTGCTCCAACCAATCCCGGTCTCGCGCGGCATTTTCGATGCTTTCGCGCGCAATATCAAGCCGCGCCTTTGCCTCTTGCCATGCCGTAAAATGCGCACCGACCCCTGCGACATCGCAGCGGCCAAATATATCAAGCAGCGCGCGATGCCCGCGCGGGTTCAACAAACCGCGATCATCATGCTGGCCGTGGATCTCAACCAACTGCGCGCCGATATCCCTCAGCAATGCAGCGGAGCAAGGCTGATCATTGATAAAGGCTTTGCTGCCGCCATCGCGCTTGACCGACCGGCGCACCAGCAAAGGTTCCCCAGCCTCTACATCAATGTCATGGTCCGACAGCATTACTGCAACAGAGCGCGGCGTATCAAAGCTTGCGGTCACTTGCGCCCGTTCTGCCCCTGCACGGACCAACGCACTGTCGGCTCGCGCACCCAGTGCAAGCCCCAATGCATCCAATAAGATTGATTTACCCGCGCCGGTCTCGCCGGTCAGGACGCCAAGGCCATGCTCGAACTCAAGGTCCAATGCCTCGATCAGCACCACATCGCGGATCGCCAATCCCGTCAGCATTGACTGCCAATCAGCATATTTGGGCTATCACGCCGCCGGCGCGTGCTTTTGCATCAGCTCGAACGCACGCTCGTACCATTTGCTACCGGCATAGTTGGCGCCCAGAACAGCTGCGGATTTCTTCGCTTCTGCGGGAAGTCCCATCGCCAAATAGGTCTCGGTCAAACGGTATAAAGCCTCTGGCGCATGCGTTGTGGTTTCATATTTCTGCACAACTTCACGGAAGCGCAAAGACGATGCGAGCCACAAAGAACGACGCTGGTAAAAACGGCCAATTTCCATTTCCTTACCCGCGAGATGATCGTTGACCAAATCGATTTTCAGGCCCGCGTCCGCTGCATAGCGGCTGTTGGGATAGCGGCGCTGAACCTCACCCAGCGAAGCCAAGGCCTGCTCGGTAATCTTTTGGTCGCGGGTTACGTCGCTGATCTGTTCATAATAGCACAACGCGACCAGGTAATAGGCATAAGGCGCGTCTTTGTTACCCGGATGGATCGATAGAAACCGCTTCGCCGAATTGATCGATTCGTTGTATTTTTGGCCCATGTAATAACTGAAAGAGCTCATCAGCTGCGCCCGGCGCGCCCATGGCGAATACGGATGCTGGCGTTCAACTTCGTCAAACAGCGCAGCTGCAACTTCGTAGTTACCCGCGTCCAACCGCTCTTTCGCAGCGGAATAAAGCGTGTTCACATCGCGCGCGACATATTTGGTATCAGCACCGCCGCCGCCGCGACCGCCACCAAGCACTGCACAGCCCGAAAGCAGAGTTGCTGAAACGCCAAGCGCCAGCGCGGAGATCAAAGTCCTATTCATGGAAGTTCCTTAGTCATTCATAGCGCGGAGGCCAAGTGCTAACAGGGCAAATCTTTGCGGGGACGACAATGTATCGCAGATGAACCAGCTACCAGACAATTTGCCTAAGCCCTGAAAAGCTTCGTGTGCCGTTAAGATGCGCCCAATCGGTGGGTGAACCCGTGACCGGAGGCGCGCCAGACGGCAGGCCCGCAAGTGCATAGAGATAGGCGATGTCGATTTTGCCAGTCGGGATATCGGCGAACTCGACAACCAGTTCCGCATTTGGTGTTTCGGGTCGCCATGCGATGCGTATTGGCGCACCTGCCGGGATTTTCACAACGCGGCCGTTCACTTTGGTGTTGGTCAATGCGGCGGTGCTGGAAAACTGGATCGTCATGCTGCGCGGTGCGGTTGCGCTGGTGACACGAATACGGCGGAGACCGCCGCTGGTTTCTTGGGTGATGACCGGCGTTTCGGTCGTAATCGCCGGTGCGGGAACAGCGGTCCATTGCGTTGTTTCGAACCCTGTAGGGCTAATTTTGGAAACGGGTCCATTTGGCAGCTGAGGTGTTCCCGATGTTGTTGCCCACCAGCTTTTCCCGGTCACACTGTCTTGGTGATAGAACAAATCCGCGATCATCGGATAGCGCGGAGAGAAACGATCCGTGGCGGCGAACCAGATCGCTCCTACTCCTGCGGCCAGCAGGAAAATGCCGCCTACGATTTTGGCTGGTTTGAATTCCATCAGCAAGGGTGTTGCCAGTACGA
>JAAFIB010000086.1 GCA_013297725.1 Sphingomonadales bacterium | reverse complement strand
GCGATCCCAATAATCTGATCGATCTGCCCAAAGGCTTTTCCTATCGCGTTATTTCGCGCTTTGGCAATCTGATGGATGACGGTCATGTTGTGCCAAATGCTGGTGACGGTATGGGCGCGTTTGCAATGGGCAAAGGCAAAGTGGCGCTGGTCCGCAACCATGAACTATCCCCGCGCGATGCCCGTTTTGGTCCGTTCACCGGTAAAGTCGCGGATAATTTCGCCACCTATGATCGCGGCAAAGATGGCGCGCCGCTGCCGGGCGGAACAACAACGTTAATCTATGATATGAAATCGCAGCGCGTCGAAAGCCAATATCTTAGTCTGTCGGGCACGATCCGCAATTGTGCCGGTGGGATAACGCCATGGGGCAGCTGGCTGACCTGTGAAGAAAATACGACCCGCGCAGGCGACGGCGTGGGTCAGGATCATGGCTATATTTTTGAAGTGCCATCGGCGCACAAGGGCTTGGTTACGCCAGCCCCGCTAAAGGCAATGGGGCGGTTCAATCACGAGGCGGCCTGTGTCGATCCGCGCACGGGCATTGTCTATCTGACCGAAGATCGCGACGATAGCTTGCTTTATCGTTTCGTCCCCGCTGCAAAGGGCGAGCTTGCCAAAGGCGGCCGGTTAGAGGCACTGGCGATTGATGGTGTTGCCGATAGCCGCAACTGGACCGGTGCTGCGATAAAACGCGGGCAGGATGTGCGCGTCCGCTGGATTCCTCTCGATAACCCCGAGGCGCCCGATGATGACCTGCGCAAACGCGGTGCCGCCAAAGGCGCGACGCTGTTTGCGCGCGGTGAAGGCATTTGGTGGGGGCAGGGTGAATTCCACTTTGCCAGCACCAGCGGCGGGGGCGCCAAATGCGGCCAGATTTTCCGCTATCGCCCTGCAGTCAACGAGGGCTTTTCTGGCGAAAGCGATGCGCCCGGGATGATTACCCTGTTTTATGAATCCACCGATGCCGCTGTGTATAATTATGGCGACAACCTAACCGTAATGCCGACCGGGCATTTGATGGTGTGCGAGGATCAGTACACCGATGTTGTCGACAACCATCTGCGCGGGATCACACCGGGCGGCAAAGCCTATGCTTTTGCCAAAAGCCGTGTGCAAACCGAATTTGCAGGGGCGTGCTTCTCGCCCGATGGCACAACATTGTTCGTCAACCTTTATGCGCCGACAATGACGCTGGCGATCACTGGGCCGTGGGGGCGGGTTCGGTCGGCTTAGCGGCGGTATCAGCAGGATTGTGCTTTGCTAGAAACGCTTCCAGCCGATCGAGCCAGTCCTTTTGATTGGCGCTGTCATCAAATCCGTGACCTTCGCCTTCATAGGTATGGCTATCCACACTCTTTTTCGCCTTTTTCAAAGCGTCCATCATCTTTTTGAACTGGCTATAGGGAACATTACTGTCCTCATCTCCATGAGTGATTAGCAATGGGCGTGTCAATTTTGCGGCGTTTTTGGCTGGTGAAACTGTATCGAGATCGAAATCTTCTTCGCCCTGTACTTTGTCTCGCCATGCCCGAGCATAACGACTCTTCAGAGATTTGCCGTCATATTTCAGCTGGGATTTGAAATCAGTCACTCCGGCAAAGCTGGCGGCGCACCGATAGCGTTCTGGGTTGCGGATGACGCTCCACATCGCAGCGTAACCCCCATAAGATGCGCCGACCACGCATACGCGCGCAGGGTCGATGATGCCGTCCTTGGCTAGCCAATCCATTCCATCATCCAGATCATCCTGCATCGATCGGCCAATTTGGCCTTCACCCTTTTTATAGTATTCCTCGCCATAGCTGTCGGAGCCGCGGAAATTGGGTTGCAACACTGCATAGCCGCGGTTGGCGAGGAATTGCACTTCTGTGCTGTAGTCTAGAGTATCGCGGACGCCATAAGGGCCGCCATGTGGCAGAATGATTAGCGGTAGATTCTTTGCGACGCGACCAACGGGTAATGTCAAATAGGACGGTATTGAGAGGCCGTCACGCGCCGGATAACGCGCATATTCCGTTTTGGCTAGCAGCGCAGGATCCAGCATTTCATTAACCGCCGCAAACCGGTCCAATTTGCGCGCTTTTGGTTCATATATTGCGTAGCTACCTGGGTCCGTCGGCGATGTCGTGAACACCACCATTTTGCTGCCGTCGCGGCTACGTGACTGCATCCATGCTTCTTGTCCTGGCAGTGCGGCCTCAAGAGATGCTTGGCGTTTTTTATACAGCGGATCAAACCACATGATCCGATCGCGAGAATCCGTGTACTGCAACGATTCAATCGCGGAACCATCATCGGTTAGTGTGAAATCGGTTACATCGTTTTCGGGGTGCGCGAAAATCAGCTCTCCGATTTCACGCGTTAAATAATTGAATTTATACAACGCAAAACGCCCGGTTTCTTTGTTGGAAAGAACATAGCCTTCGTCCTTTCCGGAAACGATTCTGGTGATGTCGATAAGGCTTTCTTCCTTCTCCTCATCTTTGGCATTTTCCTTGATCTTGCTGATCAGCTTAAAGTCCGCATCGTTGCTGCGGCGGTAATAGATTTTCGTGGCATAGCGCGAATAGGCCAAGCCCATGCGAACGACGCCTTGGTCATCAGCAATCCATTCCCAGATGTCTGACTGTGGTTTCACAATCTCGGTATACGCACTGTCCGCAATTCCAATTTTGTATACGCTAGGATAATCATAGATTGACCGTTGCAGCGACATCAGCACGTATTCACCTGCGGGATCGACATAGAGAATGTTGTCGCCTTCAATGACCTGTGCCTTTGTGCCCAGCCGAAGCATTGTGCGTGTCTTCAGATTATAGGCAAAGAGACCTGATACGGGAATTTCTTCGCCGTACAATTGGCCAACACCCGTAACGGAAATCAAAAGTTGATCGTCACCTGCCCAGCGATACCAGTTTAGCGTATGTTTTTCGGGTAATCCGATCCGCTTGATCTCTGAACTGTCTACCGGCTTGATTCCGACATATGTTTCTTTGCCTATACTTTCGCGGAACACCAGATTCAGCCCGTCGGGCGAGATAATGGGATGACGGATATAGCCGGGATCAACAAAGGCAGCTGATGGAATGAGCGGCGGAATACTGGATGTTTCAACGGCGGCTTCTTGCGCCTGCGCCGATAGCGGGCTCGCCAATATCAGCGCCAATAGCGCAGCTGTATTACCTAAATACCGGATGAAATTCAACGATCTGCCCCCGCTAGAATTGGCCAAAGCCTAACGCGCTTTCGGCATATTGCCTAACGCATTTTTTAGACGAGCTGCTGTTCCGATTACAGGTGAACAGTGATTTTGGGCTCTGCATGTTCAGTACTATTTAAACCAAATCATCGTTCCACTATTATCCTCGTTTCGGGCATTGGGCTGATGGTGGAGCAGGACTTTGTTCGTCAACCTGATGTGGCTGCCATGGCACTAGCGATCACGGAGCTGTGGCGGACGGCTCGGGCTAACCGGATCTGCAAGTGTTTTCAACCCTCGCGTTATCCGTTTAGTCATGGATAGTAATGGCTTTTCTACAACGATATAAATGGCAGTGCCGACAGTTAGGATGATGATTGTGGCTAGCGGTACAAACCAAAGCCGACTTAATTCCAACGAAAGCCATAGCGGTACTAATACTGACAGCATCATAATATGGAAAAGGTAAATCGCATAGGAGGCATCGCCGACAAGACGTAAGCTTTGCCATCGCGGCAACCGATGTTCCAGCGACAAAGATGCAGCGACAATGAGCGCTGACGGAACGCCTATGGTCAATGCTCGTGGCGCCGTAGCTTCGTGAAAATAAGCTATAGCTGCGAAACACGCAGGAAGAAATAGCCAGTGGGCAACGAGTCTGAAACGTGCGATGAACATGCCAAACGCAAATTCTAGGATAATAGAATTAGAATAAAAACCAAAGATCCCCGTTGCGTCCGTGATTGATCCAATAAAAACCAACATCGTCAATAGGCCAACCATAGCCGGCAACTGCCACCGCTCGCGTATCGTAAGCATAAGGGCAAATAGCACATAGAAGAACATTTCGTAGTTCAACGTCCATCCGGGTTGTAAAATGGGTTCGATCAAGCCGCTGACGGGATGCGTGACAGGCAGAAAAAGCATCGATCCGATTTTGTAAAGATACTCTCCTTGTAATACCGAGATTGCCATGATGATGGTTGCAAACCAGTATAGCGGCACGATCCGATTGATCCGGCGCAGCATAAACGTTGTCGCGTCGACGGATGTCCCCATCGTCGATGAGACCATTACATAGCCGGACACCACAAAAAATATGTCTACGCCGCTGCGTAACCAACTAAAATGGTCGATATCTGGGCGCATAAAGCTAACAGAATAAAAGCAGTGAAAAACCACTACCATTGTTGCCGCAATGGCTCGCAGATATTGAATGGAATATTGCATTAGTCGAGAAGTATCTAACGACTAGAGCATAAAAAGTTATTAACTGAATGACGCTTAATGTCGCTGCGTTTTGTGTTGGCGGTAACGCTAAAATGACAGTGCTGTTTGTGCTATACAAAGACCGTGCTGATCAAAACGACGCTCAATGATGTCAACTCTATCGTTGCGACCTATCCCTACCAACGTGCTGCACCGCGTGCCGTAAACATCGTTGCGGATGAATATGCTGTCGTCGATGCTCTCGCTGGCAAGCAGGTCGAGCATTGCATTCGGCAAGTTGCTAGCCGTGTTGATGACCTCTCCGAATGCGGCCATCAATCGCGATTTACGCGGCCAGTCTTCATTCGGCAGGCCGTTGGAAAGGCCGTGGATGCCTGGTTGTATCGGTATAGCCATAGGCGACGGGCGGTTCGCGGTCAGGGTCGCGCCTTCGGGGCCAATCGTAATCAGGCTGAATGCGTTGAAATGGTTAAGCGTGTCCAGCGCGGGTGCGCCGTTCCCGCGCAGATAGTCAGCGACCAGATCGCCGCGCGATGCCTTGGCTGGATCGGGCGTGTCGCCGGTGCGGATGTTGGTGACGACCGCGATTCGGCAGCTTTCCGAAACGCCAAGCCACGTGCCGCCCGACACCAGATCGCGCCCGGCGATGATGTGGCTGTCGGCATCCTCCCACCGCGCCAACGGGGCCGACGGGCGGGCGTGAAACTCATCGCGGTTGGCCGCCATAATGATCCGCCATTTGGGGTGCGTATCAATGGCAAGAGCAACTACGCACATAGCCTATTGGTCCGTAGCAGCGATTGTATCCCGCGCCGGAAATGGCTCAACCAACTGCGCTGCCTCTTTCCAATCGGCCTGTAACCACCGGTCATGATCGCGGGCGTGGAGGATAAGCGGCATCGCACTTGGGCCTTTGCCGCCTTCTACGGGCAATACCGCAGAATTCGGTTCCGTCGTAAGCACCGCGAACACCGGCATATCGGTCAGGTCGCGCCATATGCCCGCCATTGCAAACAGCGGTCTGTCGCGCACAGTGTGCCAATGTTCCGCCCCGCCATAGCGCAGGGCAAATGCCGTCGCCGGGATCAGGCAGCGTAGTTCGGTATGGCGCAAATTGCCGATCCAGAACGGACTTTCGATGTTGCGCACCTGCGCGACCCAGCGCGGCGGCTCTGGGCCCAGTGCCTCGGTCGAGGCACCCGGTGGTGGGTAGCCCCAATGCATCGGGCGGATCACGCATTTGCCAGTGCGTCCCGCGCGCATGATTACAGGAGCGAAAGTACCGGGAAACAAGTCACCGCCCGCCCATGGGTCGGGGCCAGCATCGGCGCTAAACCCCGCCGCGATCTCGGGCGAATTGGCCTCTAGTTTATAGTGGCCAGTCACGCGGCTACCGGATCAGCTTTCGCATTCCGTGCCTGGTTTCCATCCGCTTGGTACCCGTCAGCGTGCTGGAACGCGTCTTGATGCTGTCAGTAAAGCGCCATTCGCTGATGGCTTTATCTGGGGTCAGTTCGACCGCCATATACCCGCGACCGCCAGCCCCTGCCCATGCAAGCCCGGGGTTTGATGAGGCTAATGTCTTGGATAATGTCGCACTATCCGTGCCGGTAAAGCTACTTTCTAGTCCCGGCGAGGTGACGCTTTGTCCGGCAAATTCGACGCCTGCTGCTTTGCCATCATGCGATAGATCAAAGGCCCATGCATTGTGCGTGTCACCAGTCAGCACGACCAAATCGGCATTGCCCGCTTGCGCCGCCGATAGTGCTTTGGCACGGGCAGCGGGATAGCCGTCCCATGCATCCAAGTTGCTGGGGACGCCCGCCTTGCCCGCCAACGCGCCGCGGATGACGCGTTCTTTTACAAAGGATGGCACGTCTGGTGCTAACCAGTTCTCCAAACCTTGCGGCTGGACCAGCGAGGCTACGATTGTCTGCTGTGCCCAGACATTCCAACGTTTGCCTTTTGCGGCAAAGCGTTTCGCCAGCCATTGTTCTTGGGTCGCGCCCAGCATCGTTCGGCTGGCATCTTGTAATGCGCCATCGCGGAATACTTTTAACTGCCGCATGATTTCATCGGCGTCGCCTTTCGGGTCGATACTTAGCTGTTTGGAGCGCGCGACAACGCGGCTTTCGGTCAGCTGGATTTCCGCAAGGTTGCCAATGGCATATTTGCTCCAATAGGCGTCACCGATACGGTCGCTAACGGGCATCCATTCCCGATAGGCGCGTTCGGCGGCTATCTTGCGCGCACCCCAATCGCCTTCGTTCGCCTGATGGTTTTGTGCGCCGGTGGCATAGGCATCATTGGTGAATTCATGGTCATCCCACATCGCGATCATCGGTTGCATCGCATGGAGTTTCTGCAGGTCTGGGTCTGCGCGATAGCTTGCATAGCGCAGGCGGTAATCGGCTAGCGCAACGATTTCGCCAGCGGGCTCGATCAACCGTTCAGCAACGACATCCTTGGCCGACGGATAATTGCCGCGCTGATATTCATACAAATAATCGCCCAGATGCAGGACAAGGTCGAAATCGTCAGCGGCATTGGCATGGGCATAAGCGTTGAAATAACCAAAGGGCATGTTGGAGCAGGAGAATACCGCCATACGGTATTTGGCGACGTCGCCTTCTGGGAGTGTCTTGGTCCGGCCAACGGGGGACTTGGTTCCATCGGGTGCGATAAAATGATAGTTGTAACGCTTGCCCGGCTTCAAGCCTTTGACGACAATTTTGGCGATATGATCGCGGGCAGGGGAGGCACTAACTTCGCCGCCGGACACGATCTTGGCGGGGGTTCCTTCCTCCCAAATTTCGGCGCGCAACTTGCTTTCGGATTTATCAGAGACATAGCGCGTCCATAACAGTACCGAGCGTTGCGAGGGTTCTCCGCTGGCGACATTATGGCTGAACCCGGGTGTTAGTGCCGCTTGCATCGCGGCCAATGCGCCGCCCGGCAGCGCAAGCCCGCCAAGCCCTAACGTAGCAGTTTTCAAAAGCAAGCGGCGGTCGATTTGGTACGGCATCAGGGTCTCTCCAGCGATTGTTTAGCTATGCCGGATTGCCCGTAATGCACAAGTGCGAACCCAATATTACAGTTTGGTCGGTGATTAAGGCTAGCGTAACCTGAAAGGGCGTCCTAACTGGACGCATTCTATGCAACACACTTCTCCCCAATTGCTGTCAATCGGCACTGCGCTGCCGCCCAACAAAATCTCGCAAGACGACGTTATGGCGGTGCTGGAACGTGCGCGCGGCAAAGCGCTACCGCTTAGGATGGAACAGATTTTGCGCAACAGCGGGATTGCGCAACGCTATCTGGCGATGCCGACCGATTATTATCTGGGGCCACGCGGTTGGGCCGATCGGTCGCGGATTTACGCGCAGGTATCGGCGGAATTGTTTCAGCAGGCGGTGGACAATGCGCTGGTGATCGCTGGCAAAACCGCAGCGGACATTGGCCAGATTGTGTTTGTTTCGACGACCGGCACGATGACGCCCAGCCTGCCCAGCCAAATGTTGCACGCGATGGGTTTCTCCGCAGATGTGCGAACTGTGCCGGTATTCGGCTATGGCTGTGCGGGCGGCGTGATTGGGCTGTCTATCGCTTCGGACTTGCACTGCGCTGCCCCAGACCGCGATGTTCTGCTGGTGTGCCTTGAACTGTGCAGCATGGCCTATGACCATGTGCAGATGGAGAAAAAGGATCTGGTTGCGACCGCCCTTTTTGCCGATGGCTGTGCAGCGGCGGTCATTGGCAAAGGACAAGGCGCTAGCCTGTCCGCCTTTGCGCAGCATGTTTGGCCCGATAGCGTCGACATGATGGGCTGGGATGTGGGCGACACTGGCTTTGATCTGGTGCTGGCGCGCGATATTCCGGCTTTTGTCACCCGCGACTTTGCCCCCTTTGCTGATGGCTTTTTGGCGGCGCAGGGTTTGGCAAAGGCGGACCTTGCTGAACCTGCATGCCATCCCGGTGGCGGCCGCGTCGTTGATGCGCTGGCACAGTATTTCGGGGATGAGCTTTCGGTAACGCGGCAAGTGCTGCGCGATCATGGCAATATGAGCTCGCCGACGGTGCTGTTTGTGTTGAAAGCGTTGCTAGAGGCAGAGCCGCTTAAGGGGCCGACGTTGCTGACGGCATTGGGGCCGGGCTTTACGGGCGCGTTGGGGCTTATCCAGCCATGACAAGCAAAAGTGGGCACCGGTTTTGCGGCTCGGTCATGGCGGCAACAAGGGCTATGCCATGATGGACTGGCCGATTTGGGCGCTCGCTGTTTTCGGTTACGTGATCGTCCAACGCTTGGCGGAACTCGTTTATGCCAACGCTAACACCCGGCGCTTGCTGGCAGAGGGTGGTCGAGAATTCGGACAAAAACACTATCCGCTTTTTATAGTCCTCCACGGCGGCTGGTTACTGGCGATTGCTTTGCTCGCACAACCCAGCGCGAACCCCAGCGCCATTTTGCTGTGCGTGTTTATCGCCAGCCAAGCACTACGTTTCTGGATACTCGCCAGCATCGGCCGTTGGTGGACCACACGCATC
>JAAFIB010000085.1 GCA_013297725.1 Sphingomonadales bacterium | reverse complement strand
GACCGCTGTCGTTCATTCGACGGATGTCCGCCTTTTTTAGTTTCTGGCGTTCCTGAGATGGATCGCGAGTTGGTAGCGCGGGATGGAGCAGCCCGCCGCTGTTTTGCGAAAGCAAAACGGGAAACAAAAAAGGCTTCCGGGCGACAGAGATGTCGTTTTGTTGGTGGCGCGGGATGGAGCAGCCCGGTAGCTCGTCAGGCTCATAACCTGAAGGTCGTAGGTTCAAATCCTACTCCCGCAACCAACCAACAACAGCCCCGCCTCGTGCGGGGTTTTTTGTTTCTAGTGCGTAAACTATGGATGCGATCCTTGCTCAGCTTTCGTGAATAAGCGGCGGTTGCGCGATTCACTCTATGCCAACTCAACCATGATCTTCCCCAAAGTCTAGTGATTGCACTTAAACGCGCTCAGCCGGCTAGAACCACATTTGGCCCCATGCCTATGTCATCACCATTGGCCCAGACCGAGTGCGTGCCCGAACAAAAGCGTTCGGGCAGGATAATCCGGCACACTGGGCCTGCGCTAAAATTCTTGGCGTCGATTAGCACGCATTCTGATCGGTCATTTTCGACATCGGCGATGAAGGAGACGAGATAGCCGTCATCTTCATCCTTGGCATTGATGCGCGGTGCAAATGGGCTCTCACTGCCATAGCGGCCCGGGCCAAAGCTGATCTCCTCGCTTTTGCCGGTTTCCAGGTCATGCTTCACCAATCCGGTGAACAGGAACCAATATGGCTCTGGCACAGCTGAATAGGCATAGCGATATTTGCGTCCGGCATATTTCTGATTGATCATGCCAAATTCGAGGATGCGGTCATCAAGCCGTTCCTCGATGGTTGCGCCGGTCTTTAGATTAAAGCGCCAGCGGTGCAGCTTGGGCTTCATCAGACCTTGTGAAAGATAGGCCATCATCCGCTCCAACCCATCGGGGGCATCGGGGTGCGATTTGGGCATTGGCTCTTCTTGATAATAGCCATCGAGGACAATCTCGTCGCCTTCTTCCCATGCGTTCAGCCAGTGCAGCGTATAGGTTGGCTCCGCCTCGAACCAGCGGATATCCTCTGGCTGCCCCATGCGCGGGATGATGCCGAAGCGCGTCTTTTCGTCCGGATGAAACTGCACGACATGCAGGTTTCGTTCAAGCAGCTCGGGCAGCCAATACAGCGGCATGTCATTGACGATGGCGTAATTCTTTGTGAACGCCATGTCATGCGGCAGGCGCGGTCCGGCCAGCGGCACGGGGATATAATGCTTCAGCCTGTTGTCTGCGCCAACAACGCCATAGTGCATATAGGGCGCATGCTTTGAGTAATTAAAGAACATCAGCTCGCCGGTTTCCGGATCAACCTTTGGATGTGCCGAAATACCATCCAGCGGAACCCAGCCCTCGGTACCAAATTGTTCGAGCGTAAAGGGATCAAGCCGATACCCTTCGCCGCATTGGTAGAAGGTGGAAAGGATTTTGCCCGCGTGGATCAAGACGTCGGTTGAGGACGAGTCCTTTAACCATTCTTGCGCGCCCCAGCCTGGGCGTGTTGATTTATGCGGCGGCTCCATCAGGCCGGCCCAAAGCGCTTTGCCCGCCTCCTGCTCGGCCTGAAAGCCCTTGGTGCGGACGAACCTGCTGCGATAGCTGGCGCGACCGTTTTTAAAGCTGATGGAATGGATTTGGCCGTCGCCATCAAAGGGATGATAACGACCGATGGGTTCGTGCACGGGCACTTCACCTGTGCGGATATACACACCGTCGATATCGCTTGGGATCGTACCAATGACTTCTGCGTCACCATTGGCGAACAGGGCGTTCCATTCGTTAAAGGTCGGGCGCCATGCCCCCTGCATATAGGGGTGATCGGTGGATTGCAGTGTAGATCTGACCTTCCCGACAAGTTCCACTGTCATGCCATCAATCCCTTATCCTTTAATCGACCAGCTTTACGTCGGCTTGCCATATGGTCAGCCAGTCGAGTGCACCACGACATTGCTGCATAGCTAAAGCTGAAATCAGGCGAAACTGCGCGCCATCCCACACATAGCTTTCGGCATTGCCGCAATCACCAAGCCCGCGCCCTTTGGCGTAGCTACTCATTGTTTGGGTCGCCTGATTCCAATCGGCGTTGATCAACAGCTGAACACTGCCATCCATCGTGCGGACCGCATCGCCATAATCAAATTGCGCAGGGGCAAACTGCCATTTGCCTTTCGTATCCTCGGTCCCGATATAAGCGGCGGAAGCGAAGTTATAAGCGCCAGTGCCGCAGCTAATCATCACCAATGCGCGCGCTTTTCCGTCAATATTACCTAGGCTATAGGCGGTATCTTCAGTCACATTGGTCCGTTCATCTTTACACGACGAGCTTTCAATCAGGCCGACTAACGTTGTGGCATCCGGGGTAGTATCGGTAGGGACAATCCGCTTTGCAGCGATGACAGGCGTCGGCCATGATTTCACCCGCAATCGCTTTGCGCCGGGATTGACGAGCGCTGTCTTTGTCGTCGCGCGGTTCTGAACTTTGTCGATATAGCCAAAGGCAGCGCTTGATCCTTTGAGCGAAATTTTTCCCAGGACCTCGCCTTTGCCGTCGCGCAGTTCCAGCATGCTGCCTTTGGCAAGAGTTCGCGCGAGGCGCGGTGCATCCTTGTCGTTGATAATTATAGAGACGGGTGCAGCAGTATTGATCTGACCAGTCACCGCTTTGCGGCCATCGATCAGTATCTGGTAGCGATCACTTTTTGTGTCAAACCCGCCCAGCGTAATGCCAATCTCGTCCTGTAATGACGTGCGGACAAGCGAGAGGGAAATACCTTCAAAAGCCAAGTCCTCTGGCTGCATGGAAACCGCTTCGCACTCCAAACGGTTGTCACAGGCAACCGCCCAATCGCCGAAGAATTTCTGCACACCCAAATTGGGTTTCGGGTTTGCCATCGCGCTGGAGCAAAGGGCAAATAGCACAAAGGCTGTGAAGGTTCGAACGCTCATAGGAAACAGTCTATCGCGATTGGGGCCGCTGCGCTAGGGGCGCTGTAACATCTGTTTGTAGCCGCCCAAAGGAGCCTAAAATGCGTACAGTTGCAGTCATCGGAGCGGGACAAATGGGCGCAGGGATTGCGCAAGTCAGCGCAGCTGCGGGCTATCACGTTCTTTTGTCCGACATCGATCTGACGCGCGCAGAGGCGGGCAAGTCGGGCATCGCAAAGCAGCTGGACCGTCAGGTTGAGAAGGCGAAAATTTCGCGAGATGACGCCGATGCGCTGCTAGGCCGGATTCAGCCCGTTGCTGATTATGCACCCATGGCAGCGGCGGATCTTATCATTGAAGCTGCGACCGAGCGCGAAGAGATCAAGCGCAAAATCTTTGAAAACGTCGGAAAAGTGCTTGGTGCAGAAGCGGTGCTGGCATCCAATACGTCATCGATACCGATCACGCGATTGGCGCAGGCATCGCCAGATCCGGCGCGGTTTATTGGCGTCCATTTCTTCAACCCTGTGCCTGTCATGGGGCTGATCGAGGTTATCCGCGGGCTTGCGACATCACAGGAAACCGTTGCGAAAATTGAACAATATGGCGCAGCGCTTGGTAAAAGGCTGGTGTTTGCAAATGATGCACCCGGCTTCATCGTCAACCGCGTGTTGATGCCGATGTTGAACGAGGCGTGCTTTGCGCTGGGCGAAGGGGTTGCGACGATTGCTGATATTGATGCGGCATGTCAGCTTGGCCTGAACCATCCAATGGGGCCGTTGACGCTGGCGGATTTCATCGGGCTGGATACGTGCTTGGAAATCACCAATGTGCTGTTCACCAGCACCGGCGATCCAAAGTTTCGTCCAGCGCCCTTGCTCGTCAAATATGTAGAGGCTGGCTGGTTGGGCCGTAAAACCAAACGCGGTTTTTATGACTATACCGGCGATGTGCCAGTGCCGACGCGCTAAGCAGGCACGCCCCTAAACAAAAAAGGGCTCCGAAAGTGGAGCCCTTTTTCGTATGAGTGCGTAACCGGATTAATCGTCAATCTTGCTCAGATTGGCGGCGGAAAATTTACCGCGACGGTCGCTTTCGATGTCGAATGCCAAGCGGTCATTCTGCGCAAGTGGGCCAAGGCCCGAGCGTTCGAGCGAGGAGATGTGTACAAACACGTCTTCGCCGCCGTCATCGCGCTGAATAAAACCGAAGCCCTTCATGTCGTTGAAGAACTTAACAGTGCCGTTGGCGCGTTCGCCAGTGAGTTCGCGTTGAGGCGCGCGGGGCGCACTGTCACGGAAGCCGCCACGATCACCACCGCGGTCGCCGCCGCGGAAACCGCCACGATCACCGCCGCCATCACGATCAAATCCGCCACGTTCAGGGCGCGGTTCACGCGCTGGAACAGGGATTGGGTCGCCTTCGATGATCAGGTCGGAAGCCGAAACTTTACCGCCGCGATCCACCAGTGTGAATTCCAGAGGCTGACCTTCGGCAAGACCTGTCAGTCCGGCCTGTTCGACTGCACTAATGTGTACGAAAACATCATCAGGCTGCTCATCACATTGGATAAAGCCAAAGCCTTTTTGATTGTTGAAGAATTTCACGATGCCTTTGCCGGATCCTACGACTTGTGCGGGCATGGATGGAGCGCGCGGTGCGCCGCCAAATCCGCCGCCACCGCCGCCGCTGCGGAAACCGCCACCGCCGCCTCCGCCAAAGCCGCCTCCGCCGGAGCGTCCGCCGTCGTATCCGCCGGATCGGCCACCGCCGCCACTGTTACCGCCGCCGCGAATTTCGCCGGGGAACGAGGGGGATTCAAAACTGTCGTCGCCAAAACGATCACGTTTGTCACGGCCGCGGCCACGACGCTTATCACTGAAACTCATGTCTAAACTTTTGCTTTCTTCTCGCCCATCGTCATCGTTCCATGCAGATTCGGGCGAAAATCCCGCATTTCCCGTGCATTGCTATATGCTTTGCAGACTCGGCCTATACATTATCCACAGGCAAGACCCTAATAAATTTTGCATACCATAAACTTGCCTTCATACATGGCTTAGGGCAGGGGATTGTCTATGATCAACATCTATTCAAAAACCGACCTGTCATGAGTGTTTTTCTTCATGAGGGCGACTTGCCCGATGGCATCCTTGATGGCACGAGCGCGCTTGCCGTTGATACCGAAACAATGGGCTTGCTTACGCCGCGTGACCGATTGTGCCTCGTCCAAATTTCCGACGGTAACGGCGATGAGCATCTGGTGCGTTTTGCTGCAGACAGCGATTATGTGGCGCCCAATTTGCGCCGGATTTTGGCGGACAAAAGCCGACTAAAGCTATTCCATTTTGGCCGGTTCGATCTGGCGGCGATTGAGTATTATCTGAAAGTTGTTGCGGAACCTGTGTTCTGCACAAAGATCGCCTCGCGCCTTGTCCGCACCTATACCGATCGGCACGGCTTGAAAGAGCTTGTCAAAGAAATGCTGGGCATCGACATTTCCAAACAACAGCAATCTAGTGACTGGGGCGGTCCGGTTTTGAGCGAGGCGCAAAAGGACTATGCGGCCAGCGACGTGCGGTTTCTTCACCGGTTGAAAGACGAGTTTGAACTGCGTCTGGAGCGCGAGGGTCGCAGGGAAATCGCGCAAGCCTGTTTCGATTTCCTGCCGTATAGAGCGCGGCTTGACCTTATTGGTTGGCCAGAGGCTGATATTTTTGCGCATAGTTAACCGTCATCGCGGGTTAATCGCGGGGAACGCATAGGCAGAGCATGTCCGTACAAGCCGATATTCAGCGCACAGCGCGGCAAAAATTTGCCCTTCCTGGCGGACGGCACGACCGATTAGTTCGCGTCCTGCGTGTTGCGTTGCCTAGTATTATCGGTGCGCTGCTGGCTGTACTGGCGTTCAGTCCATTTTCAAACACGCAGGAAATGAGTTTTGTTCTTGCCAAGGACGAGGTCAATTTGGCGACCGAGCGGATGCGGGTAGGCAATGCACTCTATCGCGGTGAAGACACAAAGGGACGCGCCTTTTCGCTGAGCGCCGGAAGTGCGGTGCAGAAAAGCACCGCCGATCCACTGTTGCGGATGACCGATTTGACGGGGCGGCTTGTGATGGACAATGGTCCGGCAACGCTGTCAGCGGGCAAAGGCACATATGATATGAAGACCGAAAAAATCCGCGTCGAAGGCCCGCTGTCTTTTGCAAGTGGCGATGGTTTCACGTTAGTCGCAAATAATGTCGAGTTCCTGCTGAAATCGAAAACTATGCAAAGCTATGGCGCTGTTAGCGGTTCGACGCGTGTCGGCACATTCAATGCCGCGCGGATGACCGCTGATGCTGAGGCACGCATTGTCCGGCTCGAAGGCGGGGCACGTTTGCAAATCAACCAAGGTGCGATTAGGTGAAACCTATGACAAAAATTAAAAGCTTCTTTGGGATCATGGTGGCCAGCTTTCTGGCGACTGCAGCAGTTATCGGCGTATCCGCTCCGGCTCAGGTGATCCGCGGACATAACAGCAATGCGCCGGTGAATTTCAGCGCAGGCTCAATCGAGCTGCAAGACCGCGCCGACCGCGTCATCCTGACCGGCGGCGTTACTGCAACGCAGGCTGGCCTGACTATGTCAGCGTCGCGCCTGACCGCTGCCTATACCAGCGGCGGCGGTATTGATGTCCACCGGCTTGATGCCATTGGCGGCGTGACGATCACTAAGGACGATCTGCGCGCCACCAGCAATGCGGCGATTTACGATCTCGACAGCGATCTGATTACGTTGCTGGGTAATGTGCAGCTAACCCAAGGTGCGAACCGGTTGAATGGCGGGCGGATTGTGATTGACCTGAATTCCGGTCGTTCGACAATCAACGGTGGCGGCGCGCCTGCAGCGCCCGGTGTGGAGAACAGCGGCGGACGGGTTACTGGCACTTTCACGGTTCCCCAAAGGAAGAACTAAGAGCGCAAGAATTAGGTCCGTTTCAGAGCTTTCATGCACAAATCCTGCCAATTGCATTAAAGCAAGCTTTCCTTAGCGAAATCGGGCGTATAGATACGTATACGGAAATTAAGCGAACCCATCGCTTTTTCACTTTGGATTGCGGCTATGACATTGATGGAAAGCGCCAGTGACGGCCATTTACGGCATGAACAGGCGGCAAGTGCAGTAACCGAGGCGGGCCTGACATCCGGCCTAGCGGTTATTTCCATCGCCAAAAGCTATGATAAGCGCGCGGTGCTGCTGGACGTATCGCTGTCGGTTGCACCTGGCGAAGTTGTTGGACTGCTCGGCCCCAATGGCGCTGGTAAGACGACCTGTTTCTATTCGATCATGGGGCTGGTGAAGCCTGACGCCGGGCGGATCATGCTGAACGGTGATGATATCACCCGCCTGCCGATGTACCGCCGCGCGATTTTGGGTGTGGGCTATCTGCCGCAGGAAACATCGATCTTTCGCGGCATGACTGTTGAACAGAATATCAGTGCTGTTCTGGAAATGGCGGAGCCGGACAAAGCCGTTCGTGCGGCGCGGCTGGACCAATTACTCGATGAGTTCGGGCTGATGAAGCTGCGCGCTTCGCCTGCTATGGCTTTGTCTGGCGGCGAACGTCGCCGGTGCGAGATTGCGCGCGCATTGGCCGCGAACCCGTCGATCATGCTGCTGGATGAACCATTTGCGGGGATCGATCCGATCTCGATTTCTGACATTCGCGATCTGGTGAAAGACCTGAAAACGCGCGGCATTGGTGTGTTGATTACCGACCATAATGTTCGCGAAACGCTCGATATCGTTGATCGCGCGTGCATCATTTATGATGGCCAAGTGCTGTTTGCCGGCTCACCCGAAGAATTGGTCGCCGATGCTAATGTGCGGCGGCTGTATCTGGGTGAAGGTTTCACGATGTGAGGGTGGGCAAATGTCCTTTTGTCCGTTCGTGTCGAGCGTAGTCGAGACGCCCATCATTGCTGCACGGTGTCTCGACTTCGCTCGACACGAACGGGACTGAGAGGGGTTAAATGGCCCTAGCCCCCCGCCTAGACCTCCGCCAGTCACAGTCACTGGTGATGACGCCGCAGTTGCAGCAGGCGATCAAGCTGCTTGCTTTGTCGTCGATGGAAATCGATGCCTTTGTTGCCGAAGAACTGGAGCGTAATCCGCTGCTCGAAATAGCATCCACCGAAGCGGCGGAGCCCGATACATCTGAATTGCTGACAGCGCCAAAGCCCGAAGAAATGGGCAGCGACCAGTTGATGAACGATGGCGATTTCGGCACCGGCGGTGAAGCGATGGACACTGATTTTTCCACCGATAATTTTGAACGCGACGAAGGGCAATTGGGCAGCGGCGGCGCGGACGGAATGCTGGGGCTGAACAGCATTTCGACCAGTGGATCGGATTTTGGCGACGGCCCCGATTTCGATGCCTTTGCCGCCCCGGACATATCGTTACGCGAACATTTGATGCAGCAGGCCGGGGCCAGCGCGTCTGGGCATCAATTGCTGTTGCTGGAACAGTTAATCGAACAGGTTGAACCATCGGGCTGGCTTGGTGCCGATCTAATGGGGCTGGCTTACCGGCTGGGTGTGCCAATACCGGAGTTGGAGGCGGCGCTGGCGGTATTGCAGAGCTTTGATCCCACCGGCGTTGGTGCCCGCGATCTGGCCGAATGCATTGCGCTGCAAGCCAAAGAGGCCGACCGTTACGATCCCTGCATGGCTCGGCTGATCGACAATCTGGACCTTGTTGCGCGCGGATCGTTCGATCACCTGAAACGCCTTTGCCGCGTCGATGATGAAGACTTGCATGACATGCTGATCGAGCTGCGCGGCTATGATCCAAAGCCCGGACTCAAATTTGACTCTGATGATGCGGCGGTCGCCGTAACCCCTGATCTCTATGTTTCTGCGCAGGGTAAAGGCTGGGGCATTGAACTGAACAGCGCCAACCTGCCCCGTTTGCTAGTCAACCGCACCTATTATGCCGAGATGGGCGGCAAGGATGATAAGGCGGCGAACAGCTGGTTGAACGAATGTCTGGCCGATGCCAATTGGTTGATCAAGGCAATGGATCAGCGTCAGCGAACCATCATGAAAGTCGCAACCGAGCTGGTGAAACAGCAAGAAGCTTTCTTCCGCGAAGGCGTCTCGCGGTTGAAACCGCTGACCTTGCGGCAAGTCGCCGAAGCCATTGATATGCACGAATCCACCGTCAGCCGCGTGACCAGCAACAAATATCTCCACTGCAACCGCGGGCTGTTTGACCTCAAATACTTCTTCTCCAGCGGCGTGGGTTCAGCCGATGGCGACGGCGCATCGGCAGAAGCGGTGAAGGCGGCGATCAAGACGTTGATCGATGCCGAGGCGGCGGACGATATCTTGTCCGAT
>JAAFIB010000084.1 GCA_013297725.1 Sphingomonadales bacterium | reverse complement strand
TTGCGCGACAGTCTGACTGGTAAAGGCCAGCAATAGACAGGCCGCAATGGATGAACAGACTGCCCCGAATGATGCGGTTGCGCGCAGCCAGCTGAACGCGGGCAAAGCGGCGCTTGTTTGGCGCGATCTGATCGCCGATACCGAAACGCCCGTGTCGGCGGCGCTGAAATTGTTTGAAGCAGGACGCGGCGATTTCATCCTTGAATCGGTTGAAGGCAGTGCCGTTCGCGGCCGTTACAGCCTGATCGGCCTTGCCCCCGACCTGATCTTTCGCGCGGATGGAAACGCAGCCGAAATCAACACGCAGTGGCAGACGGATCGTAGTGCCTTTGCCAGCACTGGTGAGGATGCGATGCTATCGTTGCGCCGACTGGTCGATGGCTGCCGTATCGATATGCCAGCGGGCTTGCCGCCAGCCTTTGCCTGTCTGGTCGGACATTTCGGCTATGAAACCATTGGTCTGGTGGAAAAACTGCCGCGCCCTGCGGCAAACCCGATTGATGTACCCGACATGATGTTTGTGCGGCCAACCATCATGCTGGTTTTTGATAGGCTCGCCGACCGTCTTTATATTGCAGCACCATTATGGCCCGATGCTGGCGACGCTGATCGCCAAATTGCGGCTGGCTATGACCGGATTGATGCGGTGGCGGCGAAGCTTTCGTTGCCCGTTCCAGTGGCGCGTGCGCAGGCTGAACTCGCGTCATTGCCTGAACCCGTTCCAGCACTTGCCCCCGGTCGCTATCGTCAGATGGTGCTAAAGGCCAAAGAGTATATTGCTGCTGGCGACATCTTTCAGGTCGTGTTGGCACAGCGTTTTTCGTTGCCATTTACTTTGCCGCCCGTTGATCTTTACCGCGCGTTGCGGCGTATAAACCCTTCGCCGTTCCTCTATTTTCTGGATATGCCGGGCTTTGCCCTGATCGGATCAAGCCCCGAAATCCTTGTCCGGCTGCGTGATGGCGAAGTCACCATTCGCCCCATCGCAGGAACGCGCCCGCGCGGCAAAACTGCGCTGGAGGATGCCGAGAACCGGGCGTCATTGCTCGCCGATCCTAAGGAACGCGCCGAGCACCTAATGCTGCTCGACCTTGGCCGCAACGATGTTGGCCGCGTAACAACGGGCGGCAGTGTGACCGTGACTGACAGCTATATGGTCGAGTTGTACAGCCATGTGATGCACATCGTATCGAATGTGGTCGGAAAGCTGGCAAAAGGCAAAGACGCGCTCGATGCATTGTTCGCAGGCTTCCCCGCTGGCACGGTATCAGGCGCGCCCAAGGTCCGCGCATGCGAAATCATCGCTGAACTGGAACCCGAAACGCGCGGAGCCTATGCAGGCGGTGTCGGCTATTTCTCGCCCGATGGAAATATGGACAGCTGCATCGTCCTGCGCACCGGCATCGTCAAAGACGGCATGCTGCATGTGCAAGCCGGTGCTGGCATAGTCGCCGACAGCGATCCAGATTATGAGCAACGCGAATGCGAAGCCAAGGCCGGCGCTTTAATTGCTGCTGCGCGAGAGGCAGTGCGCGTGGCCGGCGAAGCAGGGTTTGGACAGTGAGCGAGAAGTTTTCCTTCACCCTGACGCAACAGCAATATTTGAATGCCAATAAGCTGTATTTTTGGTCGAGCCTGCGGAGCGCAAAATCTGCGCGCTCGTTAGGCTGGCTGACCGGCCTGTATTTCATTGTCGGAATGATCGTAATGTATTTTGAACAGCAATTGCTCGACGCGGCCGAGATATTTCGCATTGCAGCGATTGCATTTGCTGGCGCGTTTGTGGTGCTATTTGTTTGCTACTTAGTCGCTTACCTGATGCTTCCCCGACGCACACGAAAACTGTTTGCGCAACAGAGGCTGCTTCATTTGCCACAAAATTTCGAGATAACCGACAACGCAATTTTGCTGGAAAGTGAACTGTACAATACCAAAGTCCCATATGATCTGGTCTTTAAATGGGCAGAGAACAGCGCCGTGATGGCTGTTTATCACTCAGATCAAACCTTTCAAATTTTCCCCAAGGACATCGTTCCTGCCTCAGCAATTGATGCAATCCGCGCGAACCTGATCGTTGCCGGGCGCCCCGGCACAACGCTGTAATCGGCTATGAAAGCTGTTGTCCTTTTGGTCCTGTTATTCCTGACATTGCCTATTATGGGAGGTCAGACCGTTGCGGATAATCAATCTAAGGCTGGCCTTAAAAACCCCAATGATTGCGCCAGCATTACCTTTGAAGAAACCATCTTCACCCAATGCATCGCTGATCCTGCAACGCACCGCATAGAAATGCACGTTACTGGAAAGAACGGCGTACTGTATCGCGGTTTCCCTGCACTGGCATCGGAAACCAAAATTGAGACTGTCGCCTTTGGCATGAATGGCGGGATGTATGATACCCGCAGCCGCCCCATTGGCTATTATGTAGAGGCTGGCCGAAAGCTCTATTCGCTGAACAGCAAGGATGGCGAAGGCAATTTTTATAACAAGCCCAATGGTGTGTTCTTTGGCAGCGCTGGCAAATGGCAGGTGCTCAGCGCGGATGCCTTTGCGGCAATGACAGCAAAACGCCCTGATTTTGGCACACAATCCGGCCCGATGTTGGTAATTGATGGCGCGATCCATGCCAAGTTTGATTCCAACGGCACCTCATTAAAAATCCGCAATGGGGTTGGTGTTGACGCACAGGGTCGCGCGCATTTCGTGATTTCTGATCAGCCAGTGTCCTTTGGCCGAATGGCACGGATGATGCGCGATCTGGCGGGAACGCCTAATGCCCTTTATCTCGACGGCGAAGTCTCCGCACTTTGGAACCCGGCGGCTGGTCGCATGGATGGCCAATATCCGCTGGGGCCGCTGATCCTCGTCACTAGGGCTGCGCAAACAAATGGCGTGAAACCATGACGGAAACACTGTTGGTAGACTATCTCCCAGACAGTCACGAAAGCTACAGGATGGCGAGGTCGCTCGCCTACAGAATTACATGGAAGTCGGGCGTTCTAATCGACGCCATCACTATGATGGTATTTGGCGTCATTGGCTTTGCGACAACACTGATATTGCAGGGTTACAGCCTTGAGAGGCTCACTTTTCGAAATCTCGATCCAATGCTGTTGCTGCTAATTCCGATCTTTTTGACCGGCCTTTTGCTGTGGCGACTTTTCCGGATCTGGTGCTTTGCTCCGTCGATGAACGAACCGCAACCCGAGCCATTCCGCCTTTTGAAGAGCGACGACAGCTTTGTAATCGAATCAGGCTCAAGCCGGGTCGTTACTCCTTTAGAACTGCTTCATTTGCATCTCGAACAATCGGAATTTTTCGTGATCCAGTTCAGCCGCAATTCGACCGGTATAATTATCCCCAAAAGAGGATTTTCCGGCAATGGCGTTGAAATGTTCCGGCAAATCCTTGCAGAGAATGGCTATCGTGCCAACTGGTGGAACAGCAGAAAGCTACTAGGATAACAGCAATGATTTTAGTCATCGACAATTACGACAGCTTCACTTGGAACCTGGTCCACTATCTATTGGAGCTGGGCGCAGAGGTTGAGGTTGTGCGCAACGATGCAATATCGGTGGGGCAAGCTCTCTCTAGCGGCGCACAAGCATTCTTGATTTCCCCCGGCCCCTGCACACCCAATGAGGCGGGCATCAGCCTTGATCTGGTCGCCGCCTGCGCAGAGGCGAAGAAGCCATTGCTCGGCGTATGTCTTGGCCACCAAACCATCGGTCAGCATTTCGGCGGCAAAGTGGTGCGCGGCGGGTTGATGCATGGGAAGACTTCGCCGGTCAGCCATGATGGCAGCGGGCTGTTCGCGGGGCTGCCCTCGCCCTTCACGGCAACGCGCTATCACTCGTTAATTGTCGAGGACATACCATCAGACTTGATCGTCAATGCAACGTCAGACGACGGCCATGTTATGGCTTTTCGCCATAGGGAACTGCCCATCCACAGCGTGCAATTTCATCCAGAGAGCATCGCGACAGAACATGGCCATGCCATGCTGGCAAACTTTATGCGGATAGCGGGAATGACCGTTAAGGAGCGGACATGAACGCATTTGGCCCCCTTCCCGATCCGCAGCATTTGTTCGACCATGATGAGGCGGCGCAGGCCTTTGCCGATATCCTGGACGCGCGCGCATCGGATGAAGCGATCGAAGCTTTCCTTATCGCGCTCTCTTTACGCGGTGAAACGATGGTCGAAATCGCCGCTGCTGCCGAGGCGATGCGGGCGCGGCTGATCCCCATTGACGCACCAAAAGGCGCTATTGATGTCTGCGGCACTGGCGGAGACGGGCATCATACCTTGAATGTCTCTACTGCCGTCTCGATTGTCGTTGCCGCCTGTGAGGTTCCTGTCGCAAAACATGGCAACCGCGCAGCTTCATCAAAGGCTGGCGCAGCTGATACACTCGAGGCGCTCGGCCTGAATATGGAGCGTGCAGGCGCGAATGCAGAGGCGACGCTGAAAGACCTTGGAATCTGCTTTCTATTCGCCGCCAATCATCATCCAGCGATGAAGCGGATTCAACCCATCCGCCAGCGGATCGGTCAGCGCACGATATTTAACCTGATGGGGCCACTGGCTAATCCCGCACGCGTCACACGTCAGCTGATAGGTATTGCGCGCCCAGCCTATGTACCGGTCTATGCAGAGGCTTTGCACCATTTGGGCACGGAACATTCGCGGATTATTTCGGGCGATGAAGGGCTTGATGAGCTGTCGCTTGCTGGCGGCAATGAAGTGGCGGTTGTTGAACCCGAAGGCATCCGCATGCAGCGCACCACTGCGGCTGACGCAGGGTTGCCGGTCTATCCTGTCGAGGCGATCCGGGGCGGTGATGCAGACTATAATGCAGCGGCGTTACAAAAACTGTTGATGGGCGAGCGCGGCGCTTACCGCGACGCTGTATTGTTCAATGCGGCTGAGGCGTTGCTAGTGGCAGGTGTAGTCGACACCATGCCCGATGGTGTCGAAGAAGCCGCCGAGGCGATCGACAAAGGGCTGGCTAAGGCTTTACTGGATTGCTGGATAAACTATTGAGCGAATTGGTATATACTATACGCACGGCACGGTCTGGGGATGCTGATCTCTTACCACCTATAGAACGGTCAGCAGGCGAATTGTTCCGCAGCGATCCTGATTTGGCGTGGATAGCGGATGGTGAAGTCCAAACCGTAGAAACGCATCTCGGCTTCATTGCCAATAATGCAGCCTGGGTCGCTGTTGGTCCAGATGATACACCGGTCGCGTTTCTGAACGGCGAAGTAATTGGCGGCTGCTTTCATATCTGGGAAATGTCCGTCCATGCAGATCATCAGCGGCAAGGATTGGGTTCAAAACTGATCACTGCGGCAACGCACTACGCCTTGGCTCAGGGCTATCACGCATTGACTCTGACAACCTTTAGCAACGTGGCATGGAACGATGCCTTTTACGCTCGATTGGGTTTCGAGGTGATCCCGCAAAAGCAGCTTTCGGATGAATTAAGCCAAATCCTTGCAGAAGAAGCCGAGGCTGGCTTACCCGCCGAACGCCGCTGCGCAATGATTATGACTCTAACCGAAAACGGCAAATGAACATTCTGATCCTTGCCGAACGCACAGAAAATTCCGCCAAGTCAAAATTTCATATATAATTACGCGTCAGGGGTGTGAGTTGCAGTTACTTTTGCTCCAGATTTAGCTGACTTTGAAACTCGACATATTCTAAGCTGCTAGCTACTCCAGTCCCATGGAAAATAAACTCGCCGAAATCTGCGCAACAAAGCGTGCTGAAGTTGCTGAGCGCAAGCAACAGGGATTGGCGCATTGGCCTTCTCCGTCGTCTGTGCGCGGATTTGAGGCTGCGTTGCGCGCCAAGGCTGCGACTGGCTTTGCACTGATCGCTGAGATTAAGAAGGCTAGTCCGTCCAAAGGCTTAATCCGCGCCGATTTCAATCCCGCTTCGCATGCAGCGGCTTATCGGGCTGGCGGTGCGGCATGTTTGTCCGTCTTAACCGATGCGCCGTATTTTCAGGGACATGAGGACTATCTTATCGCGGCCCGCGCGGCCTGCACTCTGCCTGTCATCCGCAAGGATTTCATGGTTGATCCGTGGCAATGCGCAGAGGCACGCGCGATGGGGGCGGATGCGATTTTGATTATCGTTGCGGCGCTTGAGGAGGCGGCGATGGTTGAAATAGAGGGTGCAGCATTGGAGCACGGCCTGGACGTTCTGGTAGAGGTCCATGACGAGGCCGAGATGGAACGCGCGCTATCGCAGCTAAACTCGCGCCTGATCGGTGTGAACAACCGCAATTTGAAAACATTTGACGTTGATCTGGCCACGACCGAGCGGCTGGTGAAGATGGTACCATCCGATGTTTTGCTGGTTTGTGAAAGCGGCATCTCCACTCACACCGATTGTGTGCGCATGGCGGCTTGCGGTGTGCAGACATTTTTGGTCGGAGAAAGCTTGATGCGGCAAGATGATGTTGAGGCAGCGACGCGGATGTTGTTGACTGGGCAATGACCAAACTCACGCACCTTGATGACGCTGGCAATGCAGCGATGGTCGATATTTCTGCGAAAGATGCGACCGTTCGTGAGGCAGTGGCCGACGGACGTATTACTATGTCCAAAGAGGCGCTGACCGCCATTAAAGACGGTTTGATCAAAAAGGGCGATGTGCTTGCCACGGCCCGTATTGCCGGCATTATGGCGGCGAAGAAGACAAGCGAGCTGATACCGCTATGTCACCCGCTGGCGTTGTCAAAAGTAGCCGTTGATTTTGCGTTTGAGGATGATGGTGTGCGCGTAACGGCACTTGCCCGACTGACCGGTCAAACCGGCGTAGAGATGGAGGCGCTGACTGCTGCGTCCGTTGCCTTGCTGACCATCTATGACATGGCAAAGGCGCTCGACAAGAACATGGAGATTTCAGGCATCAGGCTGCTTTCCAAAACCGGAGGCAAGTCTGGCGATTGGCACGCGGTATGATCCGTATCGAGGAGGCACAAGCGCGGATTTTTGCGCTAAAGGCTCCGGTTGCGGTTGAAACAGTATCGTTACTAGACGCCACCGGACGCTGGGCTGCAGAGGATATCCTTGCGTTAAGAACTCAGCCCGCGCGCGACCTATCGGCTATGGATGGCTATGCTGTGCGCTTTGCCGATGGGACTGGTCCTTGGCGTGTGATCGGCGAAAGTGCGGCGGGCAGCCAATTTGTCGGTACCATCGGCAAAGGCGAAGCTCTGCGCATTTTTACAGGCGCTGTTGTTCCAGATGGAGCTGATAGCATTATCATTCAGGAAGATGTGCAGCGCGACGGTGATGTCATATCGCTGACCGGCGATGCGCCAGCGAAAATTGGACAACATGTCCGGCGCCAAGGTGCAGATTTCCGGCAAGGCATGACCCTCATTACAAAAGGAGCCGAACTACACGCGCGGCATATCGCGCTGGCGGCAATGGCGGGGCATGGCGTTCTGGCTGTGCGGCGGCGATTAAAGGTCGCTATCGTCTCGACGGGGGACGAACTTGTTGCGCCCGGTCAGCCATGCGCTGATGACCAGATTCCATCGTCCAACGATGTGATGCTGGCGGCGATGTTGCGGTCTATGCCGGTTGATGTGACGGTAGTGCCCGCTGTCACGGACGACCTCGATACCTTAAAGGCCCAATTCGCGAGGCTGTCTGATCAGGATATCATCGTGACCACGGGCGGTGCGTCGGTGGGCGATCATGACTTGATTGTTCCTGCATTACAGGCCGCTGGCGGCGAGATCGATTTCTGGAAGATTGCAATGCGCCCGGGAAAGCCGGTTATTGCAGGAACAATTGGTCAGGCAGTGGTGCTCGGTTTGCCGGGTAATCCCGTGTCCGCTTTTGTTACCGCAATGCTGTTATTACTGCCATTGATCAGACATTTGGGCGGGGCAAGCGAACTATTGCCAAAGCGACTCACCGCCATATTAGGCGCAGATTTGCCTGATAATGGGCCGCGGACAGATCATCTTAGGGCACGGTTAGATGGTGGTGTTGTCGCGCCTGTAGGAGCCAATGACAGTGCGATGCTGGCAGCGCTTTCAATATCCAATGCATTGATAATACGTGATATTAATAACGGCGCACTTACAAGGGGCGATGAAGTTCCTTATTATGTTCTGCCCGGCTGAGAACTTTCTGCGCACCAACACTTGACAACACCCCTATTTGTTTCCTAACTGTTCCGCATCTGTTCAGTAACATGGGAACAAAATATGTTGACCGCCAAACAGCATTCGCTCCTCCTTTTTATTCATGAGCGTCTAGAAGCCACTGGAATTTCTCCTTCTTTTGAGGAAATGAAAGAGGCATTGAACCTGAAAAGCAAATCGGGCGTTCATCGCTTGATCGGTGCTTTGGAAGAACGCGGCTTTCTACGACGTCTTGCAAACCGTGCACGCGCATTGGAAGTCGTAAAGATGCCCGATGGCGGCAGTGCCCGTTCGCTATCAAAGACCGAAGCGGTCAATAACAAGGTCGCTGTGCTTGCCGATCACCGCCCTGCAACGCCGCCGCAACGCAACATCCCTGTTGCTGCGAATGATGTTATCGAAATTCCGTTGCACGGAAAAATCGCGGCAGGTGTTCCGATTGAAGCACTTGAAGGGCAAACTTCGCTATCGGTGCCAATGGCTTTGCTTGGTGCAGGTGAACATTATGCTCTTGAAGTGTCTGGCGATTCGATGATGGAGGCAGGCATTCTCGACGGCGATTATGCACTGATCCGCAAAACGCAAACGGCCCGCGATGGCGAGATCATCGTTGCTCTAGTACGCGGTGAAGAAGCCACGTTGAAATATCTGCGGCATGAAGGACAAAAGGTTCGCCTTGATCCAGCCAATAGCAGCTATGATCCGCAATATTATGATGCGCATGAGGTTGAGGTTCAGGGCCGCTTGGCCGGGCTGCTACGCCGCTATCATTAAGCCTTGGGCGGCGGCGTTGCAGTAATGCCGTTAGTCTTGGTGTCAGGTTCAACGAAAGGGCGCTTCGGTGTCCTTTCTTTTTTGCCGAGCGTTGACCAAGGATAATGTGCAGTGGTGCGGGCTACGCTATCAACAAACGCTGTATCAAAATACACCGCTAGCCCGCCGTTCTGCTCCAGAAAATCCCGATCCGCTTTGAACCAGCGGGGCTTGCAACTCCACGGCAGGTACCGCTCGCTAATCACGATATCTGCACGTTTGCATGCCGCGGCAAATTCCATTGCGGGCACCAGATAGCCTGATCGCGTTGCCATTATCGACCAACTGCGACCTTTGCTTTTGATTACAAAAGAGCAGATATCGGCGCTACATTGTGCACCATCCCATTCATCAATGGCCTTGGGCTCGGTCTTAATCGCAGCATTCTCGCTTAGCATTGACACCGCATAATCCCCTGCCCCAGGACGCAGCAGAACCAGTTCACCATTATCATCCACAATCGCCACATGGCGGCCATCACCGGTGACTAACAGATCGGGCCGCGAGACTGTGACCATTGCGACCATCCCTGCTAACACCGGCAGCACCCCGAAAAGCCGGCCTTTGCCTTTAACGATTGCCAGCCAAAGCCCGCCGATAATCGTAGAACCAAATGCCCAGATTGGCATTGATGGCAGCATCAGCACCGATCCAGGCGCATCGCTGACACCATAG
>JAAFIB010000083.1 GCA_013297725.1 Sphingomonadales bacterium | reverse complement strand
CCATCTTGCATCGCAACAAAAGCCCTGCTAGGCGGCGCGCGACTTTGTGGAAACCTTGCGTTTTACACATATCGGTCACACACAAATTCCAGTCTGTTTTTAAGGACCAAAACGCGTGGATAATTCCAGCGGCAATCAAGCTAATGTGCAGGCCAGCCTTGCCGGACGCTATGCCACCGCCTTGTTTGAACTTGCGCGCGAATCGAAAGCGGTTGCCGCTGTCGAGGCGAGCCTTGGCAAAGTGCAAAAGGCGCTGACCGATTCGGCGGATTTCGCATCGCTGACCACCAACGCCTCGGTATCACGTAATGATGCCAAAAAGGCAGTGGCCGGAATCGCCAAGGCGATGAAGCTGGATGCGCTGACCACGAAAACATTGGGCGTGCTGGCCGATAATCGCCGCTTGGCCGAAACCGCCGCTGTTGCCAAAGCGTTCGCTGCATTGGCTGCTGCTGATCGCGGCGAGATGACAGCCGAAGTCACCTCGGCCCATGCGCTAACCGCCGCACAGACCAAAGCGATTGCGGCAAAGCTGAAAGCACGCGTCGGTCGCGATGTTGCCATCAACAGCAAAATTGATCCAACGATCCTCGGCGGCCTGACCGTCCGGATTGGAAGCACCCTGATCGATAACTCGATCAAAACCCGTCTCAACTCCCTCGCGACAGCGATGAAAGGCTAAGCGTAAACATCATGGATATCCGCGCCGCAGAAATTTCAAAGGTCATTAAGGACCAGATCGCCAATTTCGGCACCGAAGCAAAAGTTTCGGAAGTCGGCACTGTGTTGTCAGTGGGTGACGGTATCGCCCGCATCCACGGCCTCGACAATGTTCAGGCAGGTGAGATGATCGAATTTGCCAATGGTATTAAAGGCATGGCGCTGAACCTTGAGGCCGACAATGTCGGTGCGGTTATCTTTGGCTCTGACGCCGAGATTAAAGAAGGCGACGTTGTAAAGCGCACCGGCACGATCGTTGACGTTCCCGTCGGCAAAGAACTGCTTGGCCGCGTTGTTGACGGCCTTGGCAATCCTATCGACGGCAAAGGTCCGTTGAAAACCACACAGCGCGGACGCGTTGAAGTAAAAGCGCCGGGCATCATCCCGCGCACGTCGGTGAACGAGCCTGTGCAAACCGGCCTGAAAGCGCTCGACGCGCTGGTCCCTGTTGGTCGCGGTCAGCGCGAATTGATCATCGGAGATCGCCAGACGGGCAAGACCGCTGTCGCCATCGACACCTTCATCAACCAGAAGGAAGCGAACAAGGGCAAGGATGAGTCAAAGAAACTCTATTGCATCTATGTCGCTGTCGGCCAAAAGCGTTCGACCGTTGCCCAGATCGTCCGCGCGTTGGAAGAACAAGGCGCAATGGAATACTCCATCGTCATCGCCGCTACCGCGTCCGAGCCTGCACCGCTGCAGTATCTTGCACCCTATACCGGCGTGACAATGGGCGAATATTTCCGCGACAATGGCATGCACGCCGTGATCGTGTATGATGATTTGTCCAAACAAGCTGTGGCGTATCGCCAGATGTCGTTGTTGCTGCGTCGTCCTCCGGGCCGCGAAGCTTATCCCGGTGACGTTTTCTATCTGCACAGCCGTTTGCTGGAACGTGCAGCAAAGATGAGCGACAAGAACGGCGGCGGTTCGCTGACCGCGTTGCCGATTATTGAAACACAGGCGGGCGACGTGTCGGCCTATATTCCAACCAACGTGATTTCGATCACCGATGGTCAGATTTTCCTTGAAACCGACCTGTTCTATCAGGGCATCCGTCCTGCGATTAACGTGGGTCTGTCGGTGTCGCGGGTTGGCTCTGCGGCGCAGACCAAAGCGATGAAAAAGGTTTCGGGCTCGATCAAGCTGGAGCTGGCCCAATACCGCGAAATGGCGGCGTTTGCGCAGTTCGGTTCCGACCTTGATGCCTCAACGCAGAAACTCCTCAATCGCGGTGCGCGTTTGACTGAGCTGTTGAAGCAAAAGCAATACAGCCCGCTGCCGTTTGAAGAACAGACCGCATCGATCTTTGCTGGCACCAACGGCTATCTGGATGGCATTCCTGTCACTGACGTAACCCGTTACGAAGACAGCATGCTGGCCGATCTGCGCGCGAACCATGCTGATGTCCTGAAAGGCATCCGCGACAGCCGCGACTTTAGCGACGACAGCAAAAAAGCGCTGGTAGCCGCACTCGACAAGTTCACGAAGAATTTTGCGTGAGCGAATTTGGGCAAACCTCAGTGATCGGCCTTATTGGAGGCTTGGCACTGCTGGCTGCAGTTCCCCTGCAGGCAGAGGATGTTTTTGTTCAAATTGACCCAAAAGTACGAGTTCCGTACAAGCCTCTCGGCATCACCGGATCGGGGTACAAAGTAAAAAGTATCGGCAAAAACCGCTGGGAAGTGAAATCAGTTACTGGAAGCAACCATTATCATTGGCTTACTGACAAGATAGCTGTTCGCCGGGCTTCAGAACTTGCAATTTCAGTAAATAAGCCATTCGTTCAAGTCAGTGTAAAAAAAGCTACACGAAATATTACTGGTTATCTCAGTACGGCCATGTTGCTAATTGAGGTAACCGCAGTTGATACTGCCGAGGAGACCTCACACTGCAGTGAAAAAATCAGCACATTTACGTGCAAAACATTCACGGCAGAAATAGCAATGACAGAAACACTACCCTATCTCAAATTGCCAACGGAAAAATAGATGGCCAGCTTAAAAGCCCTCAAAATACGCATCAACTCGGTCAAATCGACTCAGAAGATCACAAAGGCGATGAAGATGGTGGCCGCCGCCAAGCTGAAGCGTGCGCAAGAAGCGGCTGAAGCGTCGCGTCCCTATGCCGAGCGGCTGGAATCGGTGGTGTCCTCGATCGCCTCCAAAGTCACCGTCGGCCCGCAATCGCCAAAGCTGCTTGCGGGCACTGGTAAGGATGACGTCCACCTGTTTGTTGTTGCGACAAGCGACAAAGGCCTTGCAGGGGCATTCAACACCAACATCGTCCGTCTGGCCCGCAAACGTGCCGAGGAATTGAAGGCCGCTGGTAAGACAGTGAAATTCTACACCATCGGTAAAAAGGGCAAAGATCAGCTGGCGCGCACATATCGCAGCGACATCGTCCGCGAAGTTGAACCCGGCGATCTGGGCAGACTGACTTTTGCACAGGTGCAAGAATGGGGCGCTGACCTGACCGCACGGTTCGAAGCCGGTGAGTTTGACGTGGCGCATTTGTTCTTCAACAAATTCGTCTCGGTGCTGACACAAGAACCCACCGAATTGCAGTTGATGCCGGTTGCTTTGTCGAACGACAATGCTCCTGCCGGTGCATCCGCCTCGGTCGAATATGAACCCGATGAGGAAGAAATCCTCGCCGACCTGTTGCCGCGCAACGTCGCTGTCCAGCTGCTCCGCGCGAACCGCGAGAATGCAGCATCGGAACAAGGGTCCAAAATGACCGCAATGGACAACGCCACGCGCAACGCAGGCGACATGATCAACCGCCTGACAGTGCTGTACAACCGCACGCGTCAGGCCGCGATTACCACCGAACTCGTTGAAATTATTTCCGGCGCCGAAGCGCTTTAAGACATCAAGAAGGCAAGGAAGACTGACATGGCAACCGCCCCAAAGAAAACTGCTGCACCGAAAGCAGCCGCAAAGCCCGCCGCAGCTGCAAAGGCTCCTGCAGCCAAGGCCGCACCAAAGGCTCCGGCGAAAAAAGCTGCTGCTCCTAAAGGCACTGGCGCGATTAAGCTGAACGTTGCTGGTGCAACCGGCCGCATTTCGCAGGTCATCGGCGCTGTTGTCGACGTGAGCTTCACCGGCGAGCTGCCTGCCATTCTCTCCGCGCTTGAAACAGAGAATAACGGCAACCGCCTTGTTCTTGAAGTGGCGCAGCATTTGGGTGAAAACACCGTTCGCACCATCGCGATGGATTCGACCGACGGCCTAACGCGTGGACAGCCAGTGCGTTCAACCGGCGCGCAAATCTCGGTTCCCGTTGGCCCTGCTACGCTCGGACGCATTCTGAACGTCGTTGGCGAACCCATCGACGAGCAAGGCCCGGTCATGACTGATCTGCGCGCGCCAATCCATGCAGAGGCGCCTTTGTTCGTTGACCAGTCAACCGAAACCGAAATCCTTGTCACCGGCATTAAGGTGATCGACTTGCTCGCACCCTATGCGAAGGGCGGCAAGATCGGTCTGTTCGGCGGTGCGGGCGTTGGCAAGACGGTTTTGATTCAGGAACTGATCAACAACATCGCAAAGGGCCATGGCGGCACATCGGTGTTCGCAGGCGTGGGTGAGCGGACCCGTGAAGGCAACGACCTTTACCACGAATTCCTCGACGCTGGCGTTATCGCCAAGGACAAAGACGGCAACCCGACTCCGGAAGGTTCAAAGGTTGCGTTGGTATTCGGCCAGATGAACGAGCCTCCAGGTGCGCGTGCGCGTGTGGCTCTGTCGGGTCTGACCATCGCTGAATATTTCCGCGATGTTGAGGGCCAGGACGTTCTGTTCTTCGTCGACAACATCTTCCGCTTTACGCAGGCAGGGTCCGAAGTGTCCGCATTGTTGGGCCGTATTCCATCGGCTGTGGGCTATCAGCCAACACTCGCCACCGACATGGGCCAGCTGCAAGAGCGCATTACATCGACTAATAAGGGTTCGATTACATCGGTGCAAGCCATTTACGTTCCAGCCGATGACTTGACCGACCCTGCCCCAGCGGCATCGTTTGCCCACTTGGATGCAACCACGGTTCTTAACCGCGCGATTTCGGAACTTGGTATTTATCCAGCGGTTGACCCGCTCGATTCGACCAGCCGCGTGCTTTCGGTCGCTGTTGTGGGTGACGAGCATTACAACACCGCACGCCGCGTTCAGGAAACCTTGCAGAAATACAAATCGCTGCAAGACATCATCGCCATCCTTGGCATGGACGAGCTTTCCGAAGACGATAAGCTGGTCGTCAGCCGCGCACGCAAGATCCAAAAGTTCTTGTCGCAGCCATTCCATGTGGCGGAAGTCTTCACCGGCATTTCCGGCAAGTTCGTCCAGATCGAAGACACCGTGAAATCGTTTAAGGCGGTGGTTGATGGCGAATATGACCATCTGCCCGAAGCAGCCTTCTACATGGTCGGCGGCATCGACGAAGCCGTCGAAAAGGGCAAGAAGCTGGCTGCGGAAGCGGCTTAACGGGAATGCGAGTATGAACGCAGCCACCCTCCAAGCTGGCTCGATATTGCTAAGTGCAATTCTGGCTGTCGGAGGTTGGCTGTATAACGCTCACAAGGAGAGAGACTTCCGAAAATTCGAACTTAGGACGAAGTACCGGATTGAGATGTTTGAAGCGGCTTTGGAGGCCATTTTATCTCTCAGTACCGAGAATGCGAATGGGCCAGACATCGTCTCAAAATTCGCTGCAGCCCGTCCTAAAGTTGGTATATTTGGAACTGACAAGGAGCTTGCAGCTTACGAACGGCTTTTGGTCACTCTTCAGAAGAATGCAGGGAGCAAGCAGCTCACTGGTGAAAATTTGAACGAATTCCCCAAATTGCTGGTTGCTGGCTTTAGGAGAGAGATAGGTTTGCCAGCTAGAAGTCCCGCACTCGAACCCAAGGATTGAAGAATGCCCCTCCATTTCGAACTCGTAACCCCTGAACGCCTGATCCGCAGCGAAGACGTCCATATGGTCGTCGTCCCCGGTGCGGAGGGTGACTTCGGTGTGCTTGAAGGGCACAGCCCGATGATGTCCACATTGCGCGATGGCGCGATCAGCATTTATGCAAGTGCAGGCGCGACGCCCGAAACGCTGACCGTTGCTGGCGGCTTTGCCGAGGTGAATGAAAAAGGCCTGACGATTTTGGCCGAGGCTATTCAGGGCTGATGTCGTTGCTGCTCGCTTTGCTCGTCACAACAGCAGAGCCTGCAGCCCCTCCTGCCATTACGCTACCCGAAATACCTGACATCCAGTTTGCGCTGGAAGGTCACTGGATCAAAATATCATCGTCGGGATATTCATTCCATGATTATGCGATCCGCAATCTTGATTGTGTGAATGTTCCGCTGGTCAAAGACGACAAAGACCCAGCCAAAGATGGGCCTTTTGACAAATTTGCAGACAAGCCTGTTGCGCAGGCCAAGTGCGCGTTTGAGGTTGCGACCGTCGAAAAGCGTAAAACCAAACGGAATAAATCTGCAACATTTGGGATAAAACCGCGCCAATTCTCGGAGCGTGAAATCAAACGTATTCCCGAAAATAGGTGGCGCAGGGAAGAGCGGGAATTTGTAAGGGTTTCCAGGACGGTGTGCCAGTACATGGGCCGTACACCATCCGTGGGTGAATGCGACGATTACTGGGCCGTTTTTCAACCAACCGATCGGCCAGCCTAATCGCGCACAGGCTCGGCCGCCTTAGGCAGTTTCGCACTCCAGCCGTTTTCCGACAGGATTACGGCCAGGCACAGCATTATCAACATAATGAAACGCGGATAATGCAGCATGCCTTCTAGGCAGGCCATCAGCAAAAGCGCATAAAGCCCCGTCAGCAACGGCAATGTTTGGGGCTGCGCAAGGGCAATCCGCTGCGCAGCGACAACAGCGCGGGCCAGAAGCCAGAAAGCGCCCGCTGCGCCCACTATCCCCCAACTGATAAGGAACTGAACCACAAAGTTATGTGGTTGTGTGTGCCTCCAGCCGACAAAATGCGCTTCCCAAAATGTAGAGCCAGAGCCCCAGCCAAACCACGGCGCCTCTAGCCATTTATTATAGGTGATCGCCCACATTTCCGCGCGACCACTGCTAATCTGATCAGCTGTCCCGAAACTATCGCCCATAGAGAATAGGTAAAAACTGTTATCGCCATAAGGAATGAGCAGAAATGCGATACAGGCAGCGATACCGGTCAGCATCGACAGACGGCCAACAACGCGCAGGCTAGGTAAATGCCGGGTGCTGACAACTTGGATTGCAGTTGCAATCGCTATGGCCAGAATTGCTGCGCGCGTACCCGACCAAATCGTCATTGCTATCGACAACAGGAAAAAAATGTCTTGCCAATTAAACGCCTTTTCATCTCGGCGTTGTAGCATCATCGCTGTAAAGATTGCGGCGATTGCGCCAGTCCATGACCCGAAATGACGCACGTTAATAAAGCCCGGCAACGATGCGAACCATTCGATCTCTCCACCTGGCACCAGATGAGCTGGCGGCGGAAGGAGAAAGCGCCAAGCCGTAAACGCCGCAAGCGCCGCTAAGCCGCAGCCTAATCCGACGGCCAATTGATCTGTAACTTTTTTGCTGGAACCTTCAGTCAGATGAAAAATTGAAACAGCAAATAAGAGATGAAGAACGCAACTAAGCGAAATCATCAGTGACGTTGCGGGAACTTTTGACACAAACAATGTGCTGCCCCAAAGTCCAACCATAAAGATGCCAAGAGCGATACGGCAATCGCGCGGAATTCGGTTCCAATAGGTTCGCAATTCCATTCCGCGGGTCATGGCCCAGCCAATGACGAAAACCTCACCCAGGACAAAAGGAAGTTCCTGAAGGCGCGTCCATTCCGTCACCGGATTGGGCATCATGTGCATATAGGTTGGATAAACCAACCCCGACACCACCGGCATGATGATGCCAAGCAAAATGCCGAGACATAACAAAGGCGAAGCCGTTAGTGCGCCGAAGATAGCGGGCAAACGTCGGTCAAGATTTAGAGCAATCATCGGGAAACCATAGGGCAGTATGGTTAACAAACGGCTTCAAACGAAATCAGTGGTCCGTTCGTGAAAAACTAAACTGCACCGCTTTGCTGCCATCAAGCAACGAAATCTCGGCTTTCAACTGATCGCCCTCTCGCCAATAATGGATGCGTTGCGGATAATCATGGTCGGCGTTTTCAAACATGATTTCGTTCTCGGCGGACAGCGTAGCCTCAAAGCGCACCGGCTTTTGATCGGCAGACACAGCCCACAGGACGACCCCGCCATCATTCTCTTTCTGAATGCGCATCTGTTCCCAAAAATTCAGCTTTTCGGCTTTACCGGACCGGGCGGACCCAAGCATAATGTCAGCACGCAACGGACTCCAATACTCGTCTGCCCAGCCTTGTTCATCATGATGGCTCCACGCGCCTGTCATCCATTCGGGCATAGGCGGCGCATCTGACAAAGCAAATGCGGGGGCCGCAGTGATCCAAATCCCGATTGCGAACAAGGCCAGTTTGCGCATTTCGCTCTCCCTTTATACCCGGCGCTGATGCAGCCACATCGACATGCCGGCGGCGATAATCAAAGCTGCGCCGATCAGCGCCATGATATCGGGGAAATGCCGAAATACCAGCGCGTCTATGGCCAATGCGACAGGCAGCTGGATATACACCGCCTGCGCCGCATCCGCCGCCGTTGCCCGCATCGTCCCCTGAAAGATCAGCCAATGCGCCGCGCTGGCCGATACAGCGACAATGGCACAGCGCAGGATGACGCTATTGTTCGGCCATGCGATCGCCAAAGACGGCTCACCAGAGAAATGCCCGATCACCGCACCCACCAAAACGACGGGAGCAGCAACCGCCACCATCGCCCATTGCAGAGCCATCGGCTTTCCCGTGCCCCCCGCCATCCGGTTGAGAATAATCATCGTGGAGAAAAACAGCGCAGCGACAAGGGGAAGAAACGCCACAGCGCCCATTGCAGCTACATTTGGGCGCAACACAAACGCCACACCGATCAACGCAACCACCGACGCCAACCATACCCGTTTATGCAATGGCTCATTCAAGAAAACTGCTGATGCCAATGCGGTAAACACAGGGCTGATAAATACGATAGCGGTCGCCTCGGCCAGCGGCATTGCAAAAATGCTTAAGAAAAAAGCGAGCGACGAGCATGCCAGCATCAATCCTCTGCCAAATTGCAGCCACGGCCTTTTAACTGCAAATGCAGCAGGGCCATCTTTGACGGCTACTAATATAGCCAACAGCGGGACTGCCAAGGTGAAGCGCAGCGCGGCAACGGCGGGCACAGGCCATGCGCCGGCCATAGATTTGATCACCGCGTCACCGCATGACAGCAAAGCAAAGCCTGCCGCCGCAATCAAAAAGCCGTTACTGCTGCGCATATCCAAAAGTTTTCCGTCTTATTTATTCGCGGGACAGACATATGTCCGCTGTCCCCGAGGTACTGTCAGCGCAGGTAACTTAGAAAGCTTCGCAATGCATTACCCTTTTATTCACCATTTCTCGTTACCACGCTGCGGAGATGAAGATTATTTATAACGGAGCGACAGGCCTGTGAGCGCATTTGGCAAGAAACCTGGTCTTACCGGGAGCCGTCCGGCTTTTGGTGTCGCACGCCCAATGACAGGCGGATCTCCGCCCGCATCGGGCCAGCAATCTGCGCCTTCTTCGCAACAATCGGCGCCACCGCCGTTGACAGGTGGAGAGCAGTTTCCTCCGATTGAAACGGCTGACCTGCCAAGCGGTGCACCTGCGCCGCGGCCAAATGATGCTATGCAGCGTCTTGCCGAACGGTCATCCAATTCATCCATGGTCGATAGCGGTTCAGAGGGCTTTGAGTCTTCGGTTCACAAGATCAAGGAACAGGTTCTTCCCCGGCTTTTGGAACGTGTCGATCCGGAAGCAGCAGCATCGCTGAACAAAGACGAACTGA
>JAAFIB010000082.1 GCA_013297725.1 Sphingomonadales bacterium | reverse complement strand
TGGGTTTTGCCGTTGCTGAGGGGCCAGAGATTGAGGACGATTGGCATAATTTCAGCGCGCTCAACATCCCCGAAACGCACCCTGCGCGGGCGATGCACGATACGTTTTATTTCCCGAACAAAGATGCCGAGGGTCGCGATATGCTTCTCCGCACGCACACATCGCCGGTGCAAATCAGGACAATGACGTCTCAGGAACCGCCCATCCGCATCATCGCGCCGGGCCGTGTCTATCGCAGCGATAGCGACGCGACGCATACGCCGATGTTCCACCAGATCGAGGGGCTGGTGATCGACAAGGGAATTCATCTGGGCCATTTGAAATGGACGCTGGAGACGTTCCTTAAGGCATTTTTTGAACGCGACGATGTCGTGCTGCGCTTACGGCCCAGCTATTTTCCCTTCACCGAACCGTCGGTCGAGGTCGATGTCGGCTATTCTATGGTCAAGGGCAAACGCGTCATTGGCGGCGCAGAAGGCTGGATGGAGGTGCTCGGCAGCGGCATGGTCCACCGCAAAGTCATCGAAGCGTGCGGGCTTGATCCTGATGTGTGGCAAGGCTTTGCCTTTGGCACGGGCGTCGACCGGCTTGCGATGTTGAAATACGGGATGGACGATCTGCGCGCATTCTTCGACGGCGATAACCGCTGGCTTGGTCATTATGGCTTCAACGCGCTTGACGTGCCGACGCTCAGCGGGGGAGTCGGCGCATGAAGTTTTCGCTTAGCTGGCTGAAAAGCCATCTCGATACTGATGTCGCCCTTGATGGCATTCTCGATTCGCTGAACCGGATCGGATTGGAAGTCGAAGGCGTGGAAAATCCTGCCGATGCTTTACGCGCCTTCCGCATCGCCAAAGTGGTTAAAGCAGTAAAGCATCCGCAGGCAGAAAAGCTGCAGGTGCTGATCGTCGATGCAGGCGACGGGCCGGTGCAGGTCGTCTGCGGCGCACCCAATGCGCGCGAGGGGATGACCGGCATCTTTGGCCCTGCAGGGGCAACGGTGCCGAGCAATGGCATGGAATTGAAAGTCACCGCCATTCGCGGAGAACAATCGAACGGCATGATGTGCTCGCTTGCCGAACTGGGGTTGGGTGACGATCATGACGGCATTGCCGAGCTGCCCGATGATGCCCCCAAGGGCGCCAGCTATGCCGATTGGGCGCAGCTTGACGACCCGGTGATCGAGGTTGCGATCACGCCCAACCGTCAGGACTGCATGGGCGTTTATGGCATTGCGCGAGATCTTGCCGCATGGGGCATTGGCACATTGAAGCCGCTGAAAGTGCCTGCGGTTGCGGGCAGCTATCCATGTCCAGTTGAAATCCGCACAGATGATCCTGATGGCTGTCCTGCCTTTTACGGCCGCGTGATTAAAGGCGTGAGTAATGGTGCGTCACCCGATTGGATGCAGGCGCGTCTGAAATCTGTCGGGCAACGTCCGATCTCGGCGCTTGTTGATATTACCAACTATGTCATGCTTGACCATGGCCGCCCAAGCCATGCTTATGACTTTGCAAAGCTGACCGGGGCAGTGATCGCCCGCCGCGCACATCCCGGCGAGCAGGTTATGGCGCTGAACGATAAAGTCTATTCGCTGACTGATGAGATGACAGTCATCGCCGATGACAGCGGCGTTCATGACATCGCCGGAATTATGGGCGGCGCGCATTCGGGTTGTTCGGATGCGACGACTGATGTTCTGGTGGAAATCGCGTATTTCTCGCCCGAACGCATTGCGAAAACTGGGCAGGCTTTGATGCTGACCTCTGATGCCCGCAGCCGCTTTGAACGCGGCGTAGACCCCGGCTTTATGGGCTATGGGATCGAACTGGTCACTGCGTTGATCCTTGAAATCTGCGGCGGTGTGGCGAGTGAAATTGTCAAGGCTGGCCAGCCTCCGCTGGAACCACGCGTCATACATTTCGTCCCGATGCTGACTGTCACTTTGGGCGGTGTCTCGGTTGATGATGAAACACAGAAAGCGATTTTGTCGCGGCTTGGCTTTGGCGTGGATGCCAGCTGGAATGTGACAGTGCCGACATGGCGGCGTGACATTGATGGCCCTGCTGACCTTGTCGAAGAAGTTGTGCGCATGGTCGGGCTCGATCAGGTTGCCTCTACGCCGTTGCCACGTGCCGATGGGGTGGCATTGCCCACCGCAACGCCGCTGCAATCGCTGGAACGCAAGATGCGCCGCACAGCGGCTGCGCGCGGATTGAACGAGGCGATCAACTGGTCGTTCCTGCCGCAGAAAGAGGCTGATGCCTTTGGCGGTGGGGCGTGGAGCCTAGCGAACCCGATTTCAGAAGACATGAAGGTTATGCGGCCATCATTGCTGCCCGGTTTGTTGTCGGCGGCGCAGCGCAATATGGATCGCGGTGCTTCTTCGGTACGGTTGTTTGAAATCGGGCGGCGGTATCTGGCAGATAGCGAGAGATTGACACTGGGCCTGGTGCTAGCGGGGGATAAAACTGCGCGCGGCTGGGCGTCTGGTAAAGCGGCGAAGTTCGATGCTTATGATGCCAAAGCAGAGGTTGTGGCGCTGCTAGCGGCGGCGGGTGTGGCCACCGAGAGCCTGATGGTGATGGCAGAAGCAGGCGATCATTATCACCCCGGCCAATCCGCAACATTCCGCATGGGCCCCAAAAATGTTCTCGCGGCATTCGGCACTTTGCATCCAGCAACGGCAAAGGCATTTGATCTGGATGGCACAGTAATCGCTGCGGAGATTTATCTCGATGCGATTCCGGCTAAGAAAGCAGCGGGCTTCATGCGCGCGCCGTTTACGCCGCCTTCGTTGCAAGCCGTGACCCGCGATTTCGCATTCCTGTATTCAGCGGATAAGCCCGCTGGCGATCTGGTTCGCGCAATCAAAGGCTGCGATAAAGAAAACATCGTTGCCGCGCGCTTGTTTGACCGGTTTGCCGGGCAAGGCGTACCTGAAGGTCAAGTGAGCCTTGCCATTGAGGTGACTTTGCAGCCGTCCGAGAAAAGCTATGGCGATGAAGAGCTGAAAGCGATTTCGGATCGGGTTGTTGCCGCTGCGGGCAAGTTGGGGGCGGTGCTTCGGGGCTGAGCTTAGCTCAGCCCAACCGCGCCTTCACCAGCGCCCGCAAATCCTTCTCGGGCCGCGCACCGTAATGCGAGATTACTTCCGCCGCGCACACTGCACCCATCGTCAGGCAATCGGCTAGGCTGCGGCCTTCGGCAAGCCCTGCGAATACGCCTGCTGCGAACAAATCTCCTGCGCCCGTGGTATCGACTACTGCTGCGACGGGCTCTGCCGGAACGCGCGCATGCTCTTCGTTATGATGCGCTTCGGCTCCTGCTGCACCATGGGTGCAAACCAGCGTAGGTATGCGTGCGGCGAGCGCAGTCACGGCTGCCTCGGTATCTTCCGTCTCCATCATCGCGCGCACTTCGGTGTCATTGGCGAACAGAAGGTCGATGGAACCTGCATCAATCAGTTCAAAAAATTCATCGCGATGGCCGTGAACGACAAAAGCATCGGACAGGGTCAGTGCAACTTTGCGTCCAGCAGCCTTTGCTGCTGCGATCGCGCCGGTCATCGCAGCACGTGATTCAGGCGCGTTCCACAAATAGCCTTCAAGATAGAGCCATTCCGCTGCGCCAATCTTGTCTTTATCGACCGCACTTTCGGGCAGATATTGTGCCGCACCCAGAAACGTGTTCATTGTCCGCTGACCATCGGGTGTCACCAAAATCAAGCAGCGTCCGGTCGGTGGCTCGCCTTCGCGTGCAGCCACGGTAAAGTCGATACCACCAGCGCGAACGTCATGCGCGAACACTTCGCCTAATTGGTCGTCCGCAACTTGGCCGATAAACGCAGTGCCATGGCGCAGATTTGCAAGACCCGCCAAGGTGTTTGCCGCGCTACCGCCGCTGATCTCGCGGCCCGGCGCCATCGCATCATACAAGGATTGTGCCCGATCAGCATCGATCAGGGTCATGCCGCCTTTGTTCAACGACTGCGTTTCAATAAAGGCGTCGTCGGCATCGGCGATCACATCGACGATCGCATTTCCGATAGCGACAACGGCAAATTTAGTGGCAGTCATGTGCGGTATTTCCCATAAAGATTTTGCCGCGCCCTAAAGATGTGAGCAGCAAAGGGCAAGCATCTTGCCTCACGAGTCTTATGCAGCTAATACACCTTGATGTTACGCGCCCTATCGCTTGCCTTTACCAGCCTGTCCGACACGCGCGTGATCGCGGTGCTCGCCAAAGTCATCGCGCTGACTTTGGCAGCGTTTGCCGTGCTGGGCATCGTGTTGTGGTATGGCACAGATGCCCTGTTTCAATATTATCTTCCGAATGATGACGGCACTTTGGGTGCGGCGCTGGCGCTTGCGGTTCTCGTGGTGTCGGGCTGGTTGCTTTTCCGCAGCCTCGCTGTCGCTTTCACTTGGGTCTTTGCCGATGATATCATCGATGCAGTCGAGGATCGGCATTATCCATTCTATGCAGCGCAAGGACAAAAGCCGAATTTTTCTAAAGCCGCGAAAATGGGATTACGTTCGATTGGTCGGGCGATTGGCTATAATCTGGCGATGACTCCAGTGTATCTGATCTTGCTGGTCACTGGCGTCGGCACGCCGCTCGCGTTTTTGGCAGTGAATGGCTATCTGCTGGGGCGTGATTTGGAGGATATGCTGGTCGCGCGCCATGGCCCGATGCGTGCAGAAATCGGTGCGATCCGGCGCTTTGTTTTGGGGTTGGGCGGCGTTGCCGCGATGCTGATCCCCATCGTGCAGTTTTTCGTACCGGTCTTGGCAACAGCAGCTGCTGTTCATATAGCGCATGATAAAACAGGGAAGATATGATTATGCGGATGCTGATAACGGCCGGATTGGCGCTTGGTTTGCTGGCCTCTGGGGCAACGGACGTTAGTGCAAAGAAACCGAAAAAAACCCCTATTCCCGTTGACCGTCCGGCAACGGACCTACCTGCGCGGCCAGCTACGGCTAGCAATCGCGGACTTGGCGATGTGATGGGCAAGAACGTTGCAGAACTGAAACGCATGTTTGGCGAACCGCGCATTGATGTGGTCGAGGTGTATGGCCGCAAGCTGCAATTTTCGGGCAAGCCCTGTATTCTTGACGCTTATCTCTATCCCGATGGAAAGAACGGCGTGGAAGTGGTGACGCACATCGACGCGCGCCGCAGCGACGGGGCAGAGGTCGATCGAGCCGCGTGTGTTAATGCTCTGTCGCGGCGGTAAGTCTAACGAGTGATATAAACCCTTCGTCATTCCCGCGAAGGCGGGAATCCAACACCCGTTGCTGAAATTTAGAGAGCCGGTGTTGGCCCCCCGCCTTCGCGGGGGTGACGATGGTTTGGGATCAGCTATTCAGTTCGTCCAAAGCCCAAGCCGCCGCCTCGCGGACCAACTCGCTTTCATCGCCCAATAACGCCTGTAGAGGCGCAATCAGCGCAGTATCGCTGCTGTTCCCAGCTGCAATCGCTACATTGCGGACAAAGCGGTCACGCCCGGTGCGCTTAATCGGCGACCCCGAAAACAGCGTGCGGAACGCAGTATCATCAAGCGTCAGCAAGTCGCTAATGCGCGGCGCAACCAGCTCTGCCTTTGGCAGGAACGCTTTGTTGGCGGCGGCAGCCTCGGCAAATTTATTCCACGGACATGCGGCCAGACAGTCATCGCAGCCATAAATGTGATTGCCGATCCCGCGCCGCAACTCGACCGGGATATGGCCTTTGTGTTCAATGGTCAGATACGAAATGCACCGCCGCGCATCCAGTCTGTAGGGCGCGGGGAAAGCATCGGTCGGGCAAGCAACCTGGCAGGCATTGCAACTGCCGCAACGGTCCGCACCAGCCGCATCGGGGGCCAGATCAAGCGTCGTATAAATCGCGCCTAGAAATAGCCAGCTGCCATGTTCGCGGCTGACGATGTTGGTGTGCTTGCCTTGCCAGCCAAGGCCCGAGGCCTCGGCCAATGCTTTTTCCATTACCGGTGCTGTATCGACAAAGACTTTCACATTGCCGCCAGCCTGATGCACCAGCCAGCCCGCAAGCCGTTTCAGCGCGCCTTTGACGATATCATGATAATCGCGGCCCTGCGCATAGATCGAAATCCGCGCGCGGTCTGGATGTGCGGCCAAGGCCATCGGGTCGCTGACCGGCGCATAGCTCATCCCCAGCATGATGACAGAACGCACCTCTGGCCATAATGTCGCAGGATCAGCGCGCTGGTCCAGCCGTCCCTCCATCCACAGCATATCGCCATGACAGCCATCGGCCACCCACGCCTTTAGTCGTTCGCCTGTAGCGGGCGCCAAAGCCGCAGGCGCAACTGCGCACACGGCAAAGCCCTCTGCCTTTGCCTTATCCTTTAGGGCGTTAACCAAATTTATGTTGTCACTCTTCACATGCTGTCCCTATGTCGTCGTTAACAACCAGCAGGATGAATTACCACATGCATGCAATCGAGGCGCGCGGGCTAGTCAAGATTTTCGATGGCTTCCGTGCAGTGGACGGGATTGATCTCAACGTGCCTGCGGGCAGCATCTATGGTGTGCTTGGCCCCAATGGAGCGGGCAAGACCACGACGTTGCGGATGCTGCTTGGTATTATCGACCCCGATGATGGTGTGCGGACGCTGCTGGGGTCTGACCGGCCACTCAGCCAATCGAAGCTGGTTGGCTATCTGCCCGAAGAACGCGGGCTGTACCAATCCATGCGCGCGGTCGATACCATCGCCTTTATGGGTGCGCTGCGCGGGCTTCCCTTAAAAGAGGGCGTCGCGCGGGGCCGGGTCTTGCTGGAGGAAGCAGGGCTTGGCGAGGCCGCCGACCGACAAATCCGGCAGCTGTCCAAAGGTATGGCGCAAACGGTGCAGTTGATGGGTACCATCGTTCATGAACCAAAATTGATTGTGCTCGATGAGCCATTCTCTGGCCTTGATGCGATCAATCAAGGGAAGCTGGAGCGGATGATCCGCGCGCAAGCGGCTAAGGGTGTGACGGTGATTTTCTCGACCCATGTCATCGCCCATGCCGAACGTTTGTGCGAACGCATCGCGATTATCGCCAAGGGGCGTGTCAGTTTTGACGGGCTGGTATCGACGGCGCGCGACCGGCTGCGCCCACAAGTGCATTTGGAAACCGAAACGATGGATGGCCCATGGCGGAGCGCGATCCCATCGGACTGCAAAGCAGAGGGTAATTGGTGGCATTTCACTTTGCCTGAAACAGGGGTCGAACCGTTGTTGAAAGCATTGGTTGAGGGCAAAGCGGGCGTGCGTTCGCTGTCGATTGAACGCCCCGGCCTGCACGATGCCTTTGTTGCCATTGCGGGCGAGGATGCTGCTGCATTGATGGACCAACCTACAGCTGGAGACCTCGCATGATTGAAATGATAAAATCAGCTTATGTGATCGGTCGCCGCGATTTCACCGCGATCATTTTTTCCAAAGCGTTCTTCTTTTTCCTGCTTGGGCCGTTATTCCCTTTGCTTGTCGGCGGCGCTGCTGGCGCATTGGGCGGCGAAGTTGCGCGTGACATCGCAAGTCCCGTCGTGGGTATTACCATGTCAGCAGACGATGGCCGTGCGCTGGTGGCCGCGCGCGTTGCACTTGCCAAGGAAATGGGAGAGGGGCGCTTTCCCGAACTCAAGCTACTCGGGCCGAGTAAGGATGATCCCGAAACCCTGTTGAAAAACACGCAAAACGGCCTGATCGCAGTATTAGAGGGCGATTTGCAAAAGCCGAAATTGATCGGCACAGCGGGGCCAGTTGAGAGTTGGAAAGCCGAGATCGCTTTGCTGGTCACTTTTGCCCGCAACGGTGATGCGATGAAGCTGATGCCGGTTGAAACACAGCTTGTCGTGCAAAGTGCGGGCAGCAATAAACAGAAACAATTGGTAACGGCTCAGGGCGCGCAGGTGCTTGTCTTTATGCTGACCATGCTGCTTGCCGGTATGGTGATGTCGAACATGGTTGAGGAAAAAGCGAACAAGATTATCGAAATCCTGGCTGCGGCTGTCCCGATGGATGCGGTGTTTATCGGCAAGCTATTCGCGATGTTGGCGATGGCATTTTTGGGCATCATTGTCTGGGGCAGTGTCGGATTTGGTCTCGTGACGCTGGCCGGGTCTGCGATGCCATCCTTCCCGACACCAGCGGTTGGTTGGCCGATGTTTGCCATATTGTGCATCGTCTATTTTGCGATGGCCTATCTGGTGCTGGGGTCGTTGTTCATCGGCATTGGCGCGCAGGCGGCAACGGTGCGTGAAGTGCAGACTTTGTCAATGCCGGTCACAATGTTGCAGCTGATCAACTTCTTTCTTGGCATGTACACTGTGGCAAAGATCAATCAGCCGGTTGAAACCTTCGCCGCCATTTTCCCGTTCTCATCGCCCTTTGCGATGATTGCGCGTGCGGCGCAGGATCCCACATTGTGGCACCACGGGGTTGCGATTATCGGGCAGGGGATGTTTGCCCTGCTGATTGTGCGCATCGGCGTTTATCTGTTCCGCCGCAACGTCATGAAATCGGGCAGCGGCGGCCGCGAAAAGGCCATCGGCAAGCGCAAGCTGTTTGGATTGGTACCGCTGGGGCGCGGTTGATCTTTACCGCCCCAGCAACGTCCGTGCCTGTCCCGCAATCTGCGCCAGCATTGCAGGGGTAGGCAAGCCGCCCCGCCGGGCACGATCTACAGTCGCTCTAAATGCGCTTACCCGATCATGGTTGGCGGCAATCCATTTTGCCACCGCATCACCCGGTGCGCCTTTTTGTTTGCGCAGGAAATCTAGCCGCATCGCTTGGAAATCACGGGCGAGGCCAGCGACCAGTAAACGCTCCCACGGGTCATGCGGATCCATTTGCATCGCGGCATTTTGCGCCCAACCAAGACCAAGCGCATCGCCAACTGCGACAAAAGCCTTCGTCAGTTCCTTGGCATCAACGCTGCGTTCCGCAGAAAGCGTTGCAAGGCCAATAGCGCCGTCAAGCTGTGCCATGCGAACAAGTTTTGCGGCCAGCTTTGCCGGCGCACCGCCATTGGCAAGCTTATCACCATAGGCCATAGTTTGCGCCACAGCATCGGGTGAGAGCAGCTCCTTTGCCGCCAATGACAGGGTTTCGATCACAGGGGCATATCCGGCAACGGCATCGCCGACACTGCGGCCTTCGCGGCCATTGCGGATCATGTCCGCCATATGCGCGCGGGTTTCAACCGCAACCTGATTATACAGCATGATCCGCGCAGCTTCCGGGATTTTCGCAGCGTCGATTTCGGCCCATAAAGCGGGCAGACCAAACAGACGTTCAGCAATGGCGAACGCCTCTGCTACGACAGCCATTGAACAGCCTTCTTCCTCGGCCAGTTCAAACGGATGAAGCATACCCATGCGGTTTATCATCCGGTTGGCCAGCTTTGTCGCAATGATTTGCGGCCGCAAACGGTGCGTTAAAATTGCTTTTCCGTGCGCCTTTACCATCGGTTTTGGAAATGCACCGAACAGTTCGCTGTCAAGTGCGGGGTCGGCGGCCAGCGGGCCTTCCTCTGCCGCATCTTGCGCCGCCAATTTCGCGGTCGATAGCAAAATTGCCAGTTCGGGCCGGGTCAGGCCTTTGGCTTCGCTTTCGCGGCGCAAGTATACTTCATTCGTCTCTAGTCCTTCGACTGCGCGGTCGAGTCTGTTTTGGCTTTCGAATGTTTCCATCAAGCGCACATAGGCCGGAAGGTCGCCTACACCGCCGCTTTCCGCGATAGACAGCGCCAGCGTCTGCATCCGGTTGTCGTCCAAAACCAGCTCGGCGACCTCGTCTGTCATGCTGGCCAGCAAAACGTTGCGCGCCTCTATTTGCAAATTTCCCGCCGCCATTTCGGCATTTAGCGCGATTTTG
>JAAFIB010000081.1 GCA_013297725.1 Sphingomonadales bacterium | reverse complement strand
CGCGACATATATTTCCAATAAAAATGACATGACATTTAAAGAAATTGATTTCTGGCCTCATGCAATCAGCGCGAGTAGATCAATGGTCCGGCCATAGCGGCGCAGTTCGATCATGATTTCAGGCGTTTCTGCCCCTGCCCGCCCGATCAGCGCGCCTTGCGCTACACTCGCGCCCGCTGCCACGCCCAGCTCTTCTATGTTCGTTACCAACGTGGTCCAACCGCCGCCATGATCGATAATCATAATGTTGCCAAAGCTGCGATAGCGCCCTGCAAAGGTCACTTTGCCGCCAGCAGGGGCAACAATACGCGCCGCCGGGGCAACCGCCAAGCGGATGCCGCGTTCCCGATAGCCGGTGGGGTTTAGCTCGCCAAAGCCTGAAACGATCCGGCCCTTTGCTGGCAAAATATAGGCGGCACTATCACGCACCGCGCCTTGGCCTTTAGGTGCAGGCACATCCAGTTCGGCAAGCGCGGCTGCATTCTGCGACATATCGCGATTAGCATCGATTTGTTCGACCAGCTCACGCGCACGTTCGCCCTGCCCGATGGCGCGTTCATATTCCAATGCGGCATCCGCACCCAACATCGTTGCTTTGTCACGGTTTTGATTTTCCAGCGAGGCAAGCGCAGTGCGCCGTTTGCCCAGATCCTTACGCGCGGTATCAAGTGAGCGGATCGCCACCAGTTCTTGCGCGCGCAATTCGCGCTGTGCCGCAATCTGGCGGCGTAGCGCCTCTGTGCGCCGCTGGATCGCAGGTTGGATCGCGGCCATGTTGGCGCGCAGATGGATGTAATCGCGGCGGTCGCCGGGCTGTGTCAGCATGACCGCAACCGGCTGCTGCGTCATTTTTTGCAGCAACGCGTTCAGCCGCATCAACGGCTCGCTGGCCTCGCCAAGTGCTGCGGCCTGTCGTTTTTGCTCAGAGGCTATGATTGCGATCCGCGCCCGTGCCGCTGCGATCTGCGCATTGGCGGCGTCAATTTCGGCAGCAAGAGCAGCGCGCTGTGCCAGCAGCCGATCCGCTGCGCCTTCTGCATTCGATGCTTCCTGCCGCAACAACTCGCTGCGCCTTTCGGCATCGGCGGCGCGCGCCTTTGCATTGCGCAATGCATCAACATCGGTCGATTGCGCCGACAAAGTCGCGGTCAACCCGGCCGCTGCCAATATCATTAAGGAAAGTCGGGCCGCACGATGCATGACTTTACCCTTCGCGATGATAGGGGTGATTGGCAAGTATAGATGTTGCGCGATACAGTTGTTCAGCAAGCATCGCCCGCGCCATCATATGCGGCCATGTCGCTTTGCCAAAGGCGATCAGCATGTCCGCTGTATCGCGATCCGCATCGTCAAAGCCATCAGCAGCGCCAAGACAAAACCGTGTTTCGGAAACGCCATCATCGCGCCAACGGCCAAGCAACGCGGCAATCTGGGCCGAGCTTAACTGCTCACCCTTTTCATCAAAAATGATGGTTCGGCTATTGCGTTCCGCCGCAGGCAACACCCCGCCGCGGTCTGGCAATTCTGTAATTTTCGTCGGCCAGCTAATCCGTTTTATATAGCGGTCAACCAGTTCTGCCTCAGGCGACCGACCGATTTTACCGCGCGCAATAATATGCAGCCGCATCGGCGATCCTCCCCGAGACTGTGCTAGCAATTAGCCGTTCATTTCCTCTAGTCCGTCGCCAAACGACCACATGCGTTCCAGATTGTAAAAGCTGCGCACTTCGGGACGGAAAATATGCACGATGACGTCTTCGGCATCGATCAGCACCCAATCAGCGCTGGGCAATCCTTCGATCCGCGCTTTACGACCGGCCTGTTTAATCCGCTCGGCAAGCTTTTGTGCAATTGCCGCAACCTGCCGACTCGAACGGCCACTCGCGACGACCATATGATCGGCGATGCTGCTTTTGCCTTCTAGCGGGATGGAGACAACGTCCTGTGCCTGATCATCGTCAAGCGATTGCATAATCAGCCCATGCAGCGCACCAGCATCCATGAATTGTCCTTTAGTCGCCGAATTGCCCGACGGGACAGTTGCAAGTTCTACCAATTTAACTCCTTAGACCAATAACTTATGCGTGACGCCGTCTCTGACAGTGCGCCCTTGATAGCGTTTATACCAAAAAGGATCGGCTTTACGAATGACCGTTGCCGAACGTGGATCGGGACGAAAGCGCAAGAATACAAGCGCGGGCGTGCTCCACATTGTCCAATGCAATCGCTGGTCCGGACGCCGGACAAACCGCCTGAGCCAGGCCATCGCGGGGCCCGCAATAGCATCATCGTCATAGCCGGGCCGCGCGATAACTGCAATCGGCATCATCCGGGCAATGTCCCGCCAGCGCCGCCAACGTGTGAAATTTGTCACATTGTCTGCGCCCATGATCCAGATGAACTGGCGTTTAGGGTAACGTCGCACCAGCCGTTGCAGTGTATCGACGGTGTAACGCGTGCCCAGATCCTGCTCAATCGCAGTCGCGCGAATCGCACTACGCCGCGTCATTTTTTGTGCAGAGGCCAGCCGCGCGGGCAAAGGCGCCATATCGGCTTTGGGCTTTAACGGGTTGCCGGGCGACACCAGCCACCAAAGCTCATCCAGCCCCAGCGCCTCTATTGTAAACAGGCTGATATCCCGATGCCCGCCATGTGCGGGATTAAACGATCCGCCCAAAAGACCTGTAGTTCTCAAGGCCGTATTTGTCCGTTGCCGCGCACAATCCATTTATAGGTCGTCAGCCCCTCCAGCGCGACAGGGCCGCGCGCATGCAGGCGTCCGGTGGCGATACCGATCTCTGCGCCCAGCCCGAATTCGCCGCCATCGGCAAATTGGGTTGAGCTGTTGTGCATCACAATCGCGCTGTCGCAGGTGGCAAGAAACTGGTCAGCGGCGGCCTGATTCGTTGTGATGATCGCCTCGGTATGTTGCGAGCCGTAACGCGCAATATGCGTTACCGCTTCGTCAACGCCCGACACCATTTTGGCGGAAATGATGCTGTCGAGATATTCTGTGCCCCAATCGGCTTCCTCTGCCGATACTGTGCGTGCATCCAATTCCATCAGCATATCATCGGCGCGGACTTCGCAGCCTGCATCAATCAACTTGCCAATCAGCTGCGCAGGCTGCGGATAATCCTGATCAATCAACAACGTTTCCAACGACCCGCAAATCCCGGTGCGCCGCATCTTGGCATTGACCACAACCGCCTCTGCCATTGCCGGATCAGCCGCCGAGTGAACATAGGTGTGGCAGATGCCATCAAGGTGAGCGAGCACCGGAACGCGGGCTTCGGTCTGCACGCGCTCAACCAGCGACCGGCCGCCGCGCGGGATGACCATATCGATCTGCCCCTGCGCGCGAAGCAGTGCCCCGACAAATTCGCGGTCCTGCACTGGCACAAATTGCACTGCATCGGCGGGAATACCGGCTTTATCCAATCCGGCAATAAAGGCTGTATGCAGCGCGCGATTACTATGCGCCGCTTCGCTGCCGCCGCGCAGGATAACCGCATTGCCAGATCGTAAAGCCAGCGCCGCTGCATCAACGGTTACATTCGGGCGGCTTTCATAGATAATCGCAATCACACCTACGGGCACACGCACGCGCTGCATCATCAGGCCGTTGGGACGATGCGTTTCGTCAATGATATCGCCAACAGGGTCTTTCAGCGCGGCAACCGCCTCCACCGCATCGGCCACACCTGCCAACCGCGTGGCATCGAGCAGCAGCCGGTCTAGCATCGCAGGCGACAATCCCTTGGCGCGCCCTTCGGCCATATCGAGCGCATTCGCCGCCAGAATTGCGTCCTCAGCCGTACGGATTTCCGCCGCAGCTTTGCGCAAAGCATCTGATTTTGTGGCATCAGGGGCCGCTGCCAACACGCGCGCAGCACCGCGCGCGCGGCTGGTCATTTCATGCATTAAGGCAGTAAAATAAGGGGTCATCTCCGTTCTTTAGGCAAGCGGATGCGGAAACTAAAGACACATCGCAGATCAAAAAACTCGGGCAAGGGACATCCGCACTAACGAATCAATGTAAGCATCTATGAAATAATAGTTTTCTATGCGCTTCATCGACATGCGCGAAACGATTGTTCACCGCTGGACATAGACGATTTTACAAGTGCAATCGCTTCGCCGCGAGACTCGCTCGATTCGTCACAAGTCAGGGCTGTAGGATTCGTCAGAGCGCGATCAACCTGTTATGCGCCGGACACCATAATAATAACGGGGTGGTAGGGTCGTGTCGCTATTGGCCAAATGGACCGGTTACAAAAACCGGCTGGCCGGATGGTTTGTTGATCGCGAATTTTTTATGCGCGCCAACGGACAGGTCCGGTTTGTAAAGATTTCCGCAGTTTTGCAACGCCGCGTTGCAGTGGTAGCCGCGTCCGTTGTTGGCGTCTGGCTAGTGATCACGTTCGGCATGATGATCAATCAAGTGACTGTTTCGGCAGAGCGTATGGCTCTGAACGCTGAACAGGAACGCGTTGAAACCGACCAAGAACGTATCTCCAAATATCGCGATTCCGTTGATAAAGTCGCAGGCGAACTCGAAACCCGCCAGAAAATGGTCGAAGAAGCCGTCAAGCAATTCGGTGGTGATGTGCCACCGGCAACCGAGGCAGGCTCAGCGGCAGCAACAGCAAAAAAGATCGGCGCAGCGCTTCCAGAGGCCGCCCGCCTTGCCGCAGTTGAGGCCCGCCAAGTGGCTCTAGCTGAACATTTGACCCGCATCGCATTATCGCGTTCGCAAAAAGCCGCAGCGGCAATCCGTGAATTTGGCCTTGATCCAAAATCACTTACCACAGAGGCGCAAAGCGCAATGGGTGGTCCGTTCATTCCTTTCTTTGGCAAAAAAGAAAAACCGGTCCGCGATCCGCGCTTTACGAAAATGTTTGCTGCCCTTGAACAAATGGAAGTTATGGAACGCGCGCTTGCGGGCATACCAACGAGCATGCCCGCATCGGTCATGCTGATGTCGAGCGGCTTTGGCTATCGCAGCGATCCTTTTACTGGCGCCGGTGCAATGCACAGCGGGCTGGATTTCAAAGGCCCGATTGGCACAGAAATTTTGGCAGCAGCAGATGGCGTTGTCACTTTCGCAGGTTGGCAAGGCGGTTATGGTAACTGCATCGAAATCACGCATGCTAACGGTTTGGTAACGCGTTATGCGCACTTATCTGGCATTGATATAACTCTTGGCCAAGGCGTCAGACGTGGGCTACAGATCGGACGGATGGGCAGCACAGGCCGCTCCACCGGTTCGCATTTACATTTTGAAGTACGTATGAATGGCCAAGCCATCAACCCATTGAAGTTTCTGGAGGCAAATCCCGATGTTCTCGAAATCCAAGCCGTCGCCGGAAATCGGACAGCCGGTCGGACAACCGGCGCAAAATAAAGTGCGTAGTTCTGGCCATACCTTTTCGATGATCGCATCGGATGTCGAGATTGTCGGTAATCTGACCGCAAAGGTCGACCTGCATATCGACGGCAAAGTGCAGGGCGACGTTGTCTGCGGTTCGCTTGTTCAGGGCGAAGGCAGCGTCATCATGGGTAAAGTCGTTGCAGAAACTGCGCGCCTCTCCGGCAAAGTCGAAGGTTCCATCGAGGCAACCGACCTCATCATCGAGGCCAGCGCGCGGATAACAGGCGATGTCATTTATCAAAACCTGACCATCGCGCCCGGCGGACAAGTTGATGGCAAGTTCAAACACCGCGGCAATGCTGCACCCAATATCCACAAATCGACTGTAGATTTAAACAAAAGCGAGCCGTTGATTTTGGGCGAGGCGGCGAAGGTCGGCTGACCCCTCTCGAGATCAGCCCTCCCCCCTGGGTGAAGTCAAAAAACTATTTGGCGAAACCGGGCCTGTAACAACGGTCTGCGACCTCGTGATTTTTATCGACGGCAAAACCCGGCCCAGTCCACGCCCGAGCCTCTGCAATGCGTTCCATATCAATCGGCTGGTCAAAATGGATGCCGATTTCGTTACCATTGAACCACATCACTTGTGCGCTGATTGGCGAGACATTGCGGAACGCGACTGCTACCCCTCGTCCTTCGCTGACATTTATTTTTTGTAAGCACAGGCCGCCAAGCCCATGGCTGGAAAGATTACGTACTCTTATTGTAAAATATGAGCCGTCCGCGATGGAGCACCTCACCTGCAACAGTGTGGCTGCTCGCTGCTCGCGAGACGGCGCAGCGGTCGATCGACCACTGAAACCGAAAGATTTAAACATTTTGCGACCCTATTAGGTTTATTTTTTAATTTGCCGGCCCCTCTCAAGCCCGGAAATTTTACATAAACAAACAGGGGTAAACGAATTATTGCTATCGATTGCGCAAATCGTGATGCAGCCTATAAGTTTTCAGAATAGCATCTCTAGCGCCGGGCCTTGCCCCAGAAAATTCGCGGGGCTTGCGCTGGCTCCATAGGCACCTGCACAGAATATCGCGACCAGATCGCCTACCTCTGCACGCGGTAACAGCGGCTGGTTTGATAGCAAATCCAGTGGTGTGCAAAGGCATCCCACCACATTCTGCACCTCTACAGGTTCCGCCTCAAAACGGTTAGCGATCGCCACCGGATAGTTGCGGCGGATGACGGTGCCGAAATTACCCGATGCCGCCAATTGGTGATGTAACCCACCATCGGTCACAAGGAATGTTTCGCCGTGGCTGACTTTGCGGTCGATGATCCGGCAGAGATAAACTCCAGCCTCACCCACCAGATAGCGGCCCAGTTCAATGCAGAAATGCGTATCTTTCAGGATATCCGGCAGCGCCGAAAGTGCCTGTCCCAACGCACCACCGACCGCATTCAAATCAACTGCCTTGTCGCCCGGGAAATAGGGAATGCCAAAACCGCCGCCCAAGTTCACATGCGGCGGGGACACACCCGCAGCCTCAGCCAGCTCAGCTGCCATGGCCAAAGTCTGCGCCTGCATCGCGATGATCGCGTCGGCATCCAAGGCTTGTGACCCGGCATAAATATGAAAGCCGCGCCATTCGGCCCCGGCATCAATGATCGCGCGGATCAAGTCAGGCACGCGCTCGGCATCCACGCCAAATTGCTTTGCCCCGCCGCCCATTTTCATGCCAGACCCTTTCAAGTCAAAGCTTGGATTAACCCGAATGGCTAGCTTTGGCGTTACCCCCAACCGATCCCCAATGGCGAAAGCCCGCGATGCTTCGCCCTCGGATTCGCAGTTGAGAGTGACCCCATGCAAAATCGCAAACTCCAACTCGCGATCGCGCTTTCCGGGTCCAGCAAAGCTGATCTTTTCAGGCGACACTCCTGCCGCCATTGCCAGCTTCAACTCACCGCCAGAGGCGACATCAAAGCCATCCACCCGATCGCGCATCCATTCCAACAAAGGCGGATAAGGATTGCCCTTCATCGCATAATGCAGCGACAATTGCTCGGGGAACGCGGCGCGCAGTTCCGCGATCCGCTGGGTCAGGGCATCTGTCGAATAGACAAACAATGGCGTATCACCGGCCTCTGCGACCAGCGCGGACGCCGTCTTCCCGCCAATGGCCAGCTCGCCATTCAACGCAGAAAAATAGGGAGGGATAGGGCCGGTTGGCTTGGCTTTCACATCAGTCATGCGGCACTTTATCCTTCAACCCGTCCCGATCCAACTTCCCATTGGCGTTCTTAGGAAACTCCTCCAGCCACATATACTCCGCAGGCTGCATGAAATTGGGCAAAGTCGCTTTCATGTGTGCAGCCAGCCCCGCTTCATCCGCCACGCCTGCACCCCGCACGAACAGCACAATTGCCTCGCCTAGCCGTTCGTCCTTGCGGCCCAAAGCACACGCCTCGGCGACTAAGCCGCTTTCGATGGCAGCTTCTTCGACTTCGGTGGGGGAAACGCGGTTGCCGCTGGTTTTGATCATCGCATCGTCGCGGCCGACGAAATAGAGCAAGCCATTTTCATCACGCCAGATCGTGTCACCTGACCATACCGCCATGCCACCGTACTGCGACCAATCGGGCGCGGGCTTAAAGCGGGCGGCAGTGCGTTCAGCATCCTGCCAATATCCAGCCGCGACTAACGGCCCTGCATGAACCAGCTCGCCGTGTTCGTTTGGCACCGCTTCGCTGCCATCCTTTGCCACCACCATGATTTCGGCGAACGGAATGGCCATTCCCATGCTGGTCGGATTAGCATCGATCAGCGCCGGATCGAGATAGGTCGAACGGAACGCCTCGGTTAGGCCGTACATCGCAAAAATGCGTGTGCTATCGCCAAAAATGTTGCGCAGCATTTTCACAAGACTTGGCGTCAAGGCGCCGCCGCTGTTGGTCAACCGGCGCATAGTCGCCGTCGCCTCGGCGGGCCATTCCTGTTCGGCCAGCTGCACCCATAAAGGCGGAACGGCGGCGAGTGTAGTGATGGCATGTTTGGCACAGGCTTTAATCACATCACGCGGTGTCAGGTAATCGAGCGGCACAACACAACCGCCCGCTTGCCACGTCGACAGCAACTGGTTTTGACCATAATCAAAGCTGAGCGGCAGCACCGCGAGCGTCACATCGTCTGCAGCTAACCTAAGATATTGGGCCACACTCACCGCGCCCAGCGACAGGTTGGCATGGCTAAGCATGACGCCTTTGGGGCGACCGGTCGAACCGCTAGTGTACAGGATCGCGGCCAGAGTGTTGGTGTCTGTATCGGCGGGCAGCGGCGGGTGGGACTCGGCGGTGTCGTTGTCGAGGTGAGCTAGGAGTTCGCTTTCGTCCAATGCTACATAGCTTAAACCGTCACCCTGAACTTGTTTCAGGGTCCATTTATTAGTCTCATGCTCCGCTTCAGGCGGAGAGATGGACCCTGAAACAAGTTCAGGGTGACGTGAGTTTTCAGAGTTGAGATATGTTTTAAGCTGCCCTGCCCGCGCCGCGCTCGTCACTAACCCCTTCGCGCCGCTGTCCTGCATAATATGCCGCACCTGCGCTGGTTTCAGCACCGGATTGACGGGCACATGCACTAGCCCCGCCCGCACCGCCGCCAGCGGCATCAAGCAGGCCAGTTCCGTCTTCGGCAGCCACGTCGCCACCCTGTCACCAGTTGTAAAACCTTTATCGACCAAAAATTTTGCCAGCCGACCGATACGGATGTTTAACGACTGATAACTATATACACGGTCCTTGATGCGCAGCGCCGGGCTATCTGGCGCACCGCGTAGAGGCAGATGGTCGAGTGGAAAGGCTGGAAAAGCGTTTGTCATTGGGCCATTTGGTTGAGTTATTGCGTTAATCAGGGGCGAATGTGCCGGTGAAAGGTGAATATCACGATAATTTCCTGACTGCGCAAGCAGCAGCAGCTGGCGCGCTAGATCGCGAGCGGCAGTTATCGCTGTTTGACCGGTTGGAATGGCTTGAGACACTGCACCGTATGGCGTTGCGCGACAAAGCACCGCTGCTGGTTGGCGCGCAGGATAATGGCGCTGCGTTGTGGCTGCCGCTGATGGAACAAAGCAGCGGCCATTATGCGGCCCTTGCCAACTGGTATAATTTCCACTGGCGGCCGGTATTTCACAAAGCAGCAGATGAGGTTGCAAAGCTCGCATTGTTGCGTGAAGCAGCGCTTACTGCGCAAAAACGTGCGCGGCGGCTGACTTTCGCTCCGCTGCCCGATGAAGACCACAGCGCAACCCTTATCACCAACGCGTTTCGGCAAGCAGGCTGGACTGTGTTTAGCGAGCAATGCGACGAGAACCACATCCTCGAAGTCAAAGGCCGCAGCTTTGACGCCTATTGGGAAAGCCGCCCCAGCCGGTTAAAAAACACCGTAAAGCGCAAAGGTAAATCGGGCGTCGTCACGATCCGCATCGAACGTGAATACCAAGCTGACAGCTGGGCCGATTATGAACGCGTCTATGCCCGCAGCTGGAAACCCCATGAAGGCAGCCCTGAATTCCTGCGCCAATTGGCCGAACGCGAAAGCGTTGCCGGCGCATTGCGCATCGGCCTTGCCTAT
>JAAFIB010000080.1 GCA_013297725.1 Sphingomonadales bacterium | reverse complement strand
GGGGTAGAGTTGCGCCTCCAATTCGGCACTGCGCGTGTCATGTCAAGCCGATGCATGTGAATTTCAAGTGACGGTAAAGAAAAATTCCCGCCAAATCAGCGCGTGATGTGGTTAATTTCACTTCACCTTTGATCTTTAAAAAGCAGTAAACACACACGCCGCATTCATCAGCCTCCAAAGACAGATGCAACAAGGGGTTGTTGACATGATACGAACAGGGAAGGCGGCGGCGCTGTGTGCGCTTGCGGCGACAATGATATCCGCGCAGGCGCAGGCATGCTGGACCAACGCCGAACAAGACGCTGCCAAAGTGGCCAATCTGAACATGATGATGATGGTGTCGGCATTGCGCTGCAGGAATGGGGCGGATGATTTTTTGGCGGACTATAATCGTTTTGTGAAAAACAATAATCCAGTGATTGGATCGCAAAATGCGGCTGTGCGCTCTCATTTTGTACGGATCAACGGAGCCAAGGGTGCCGATGCAGCGATGGACAAGTTCATCATCGGTATCGCCAACAGCTATGGTGGGGGACATGATCGACTAGGCTGCGGCCAGCTGAAGGCTGTGGCAAAAGATCTATCCCGCAGCGGACATAATGCCGGATCATTGCTGGCGATTGCAAAAGAGAATGTCGATGAAGTTGCGCTCGCCGGGGGTAACTGCCCGGTGAACATTGCATCAAGATAGCATATAAAGATTTCTTTATATTGCGATTGCGTTGAACGGAGATTCCGGTTAGGGGCTACCTCAGTTTAATCCTAACCGGAGTTTCCCCGTGTCTGCTGACTATGTAATTGCCGATCTAGCATTGGCCGATTTTGGCCGCGCCGAAATCAAAATCGCTGAAACCGAAATGCCCGGCCTTATGGCTTTGCGCGCAGAATACGGCGCTTCGCAACCTTTGAAGGGCGCGCGTATCACCGGTTCGTTGCACATGACGATCCAAACCGCTGTGCTGATTGAAACTTTGACCGCTTTGGGTGCCGAAGTGCGCTGGGCGACTTGCAACATCTATTCCACACAAGATCATGCGGCTGCGGCGATTGCTGCAACGGGCGTGCCTGTGTTCGCAATCAAGGGTGAGACCCTTGCTGAGTATTGGGATTATGTCGGCCGCATATTCGATTGGGACACTGATGGTTCTGGCGAAATCACGACCAACCTGATCCTCGACGATGGCGGCGACGCAACAATGTTCGCACTTTGGGGTGCGCGCGTTGAAGCAGGCGAAACTCTGTTTGAGCCATCAAACGCAGAAGAAATCGAATTTGTCCGCGCGCTGAACGCTTACCTTAAAGCAAAGCCCGGTTATCTGACCGCCAGCGTCAAAGCCATTAAGGGCGTTTCCGAAGAAACCACCACGGGCGTTCACCGCCTGTATCAAATCGCAAAAGAAGGCAAATTGCCTTTCCCTGCGATCAACGTGAATGACAGCGTCACCAAGTCGAAGTTCGACAATCTTTATGGTTGTAAAGAATCGTTGGTCGACGCCATCCGCCGCGCAACTGACGTTATGCTTGCCGGTAAAGTTGCCTGCGTTGCCGGTTTTGGTGATGTCGGCAAAGGCTCTGCTGCTTCGCTGCGTCAGGGCGGCGCTCGTGTGATGGTGACAGAAGTCGATCCGATCTGCGCATTGCAGGCCGCGATGGAAGGCTTTGAAGTCGTCACCATGGAAGAAGCTGTAAAGCGTTGCGATATTTTCGTCACCGCCACCGGCAACGAAGATGTGATCACCGCCGAGCACATGAAGGCAATGAAGCCGATGAGCATCGTTTGCAACATCGGTCACTTTGACAGCGAAATCCAGATTTCTGCACTCGACAATTACAAATGGAGCGAAATCAAGCCGGGCACTGATCTGGTTGAATTTCCCGATGGTAAGCAGATACTGATCCTTGCAAAGGGTCGTTTGGTCAATCTGGGCTGTGCCACTGGCCACCCAAGCTTCGTTATGTCGGCAAGCTTCACAAACCAGACTCTGGCACAGATCGAACTGTGGCAGCGCAACGAGCAATATAAGAACGACGTGTACGTTCTGCCCAAGCATCTCGATGAAAAGGTTGCAGCGTTGCACCTTGAAAAGCTGGGTGTGCAGCTGTCAAAACTGACTCCAAAACAGTCGAGCTATATCGGTGTTTCAGAGACTGGACCGTTCAAGCCGGATCATTATCGCTACTAATCCACAGCGCATTTGCATTATCAATGGCCCGGGGGAAACTTCGGGCCATTTTTTATTGCGAAATGCGGGCTTTCGATGCACCGCACCACAGAGAATTTTTTTGGCAGGAAACGGCATAAAGTGCAGGGCGAAAACCTGAACATTGCCCTGATGGGTTTGCTGATGGCAGCGTGGCTGGTTGCTGCGTCTGTGGCCATTTGGCTCGGCCTGTCGATGCGCCAACAGGCGCAGCGGACGTTGAAGCAAACGGGGCGGCTTGGCCGCTTACTGGAAACAGCGCCCGCTATTCCTGTTATCGTCCGCGGCGATGGCAAGCTTGAGGCATCGGACCGGCTGGCGCGGATGATGGGCTTTGAACGTCAGCTGGGGCAATTGTCAGACCTTGTTGGTCATGGTGACAGTGGCATTCTGGATGATGACTGGAAAGCGTTAGAGGCCAATGTTCGCGAGACTCAGCGCAGCGGCAAAGCCTTTATGCAGAAACTGGCGCTGCGCGGGTCTGAACGCCGGCTGCTGGTCCGCGGCAATATAGCGGATTCTCAGGTCTATCCCAATGGGGCGGCATTGCTGTGGTTTTTTGACCTGACCGATACCGTTCGCGAATCCGAACGATTGGAGGGCGAGGCAACAAATGCCCGCAACGCATTTGCCGCCCTTGCTGGTTTGATAGAATCCGCACCGATCCCGATGTGGCATCGCGGCCCCGATTTGCGCCTTAGTTTTGTCAACAAAGCCTATGTTGATGCAGTCGGTGGTCAATCAGGCGATCATGTTGTCGATAGCGAATTGGAACTGGTTGAGCCGGTCAACGGCGAAACCGCGATGAGCCATGCCGAGAGAGCGCGCACGGCTGGGCAACCGATGGAGCGGCTGGTATCGTCCACGATGGCAGGGGAACGCCGCCAGATGCGGGTGTTCGACATTCCATTGGGCGATACAGGTATCGCCGGGCTAGCCATTGACGTGCAGGAATTGATGGATGCACGAGGGGATTTCCGCCGCTTCGCCGATGCGCAACGCGACTTGTTGGACAAAATGTCTGCGGGTGTGGCGCAATTTGACGCGGACAAAACGATGAGTTTTGCTAATTTACCGTTTCAGCGCACTTTTTCGTTCCGCGACGAATGGCTCGCGTCAAAGCCAGAATTTGCGCGCGTGTTCGATAGGATGCGCGACAACGGAAAAATGCCAGAAGTCAGGGACTTTCCGTTATGGCGCACCGAACGGGAGAATTGGTTTCTTAGCGCTGCTCCAGTTGAAGAAAACTGGCTGTTGCCCGATGGCACTCACCTGCGTCTGTTGGCACAGCCGAGCCCTGATGGCGGATTATTGCTGATCTTTGAGGACCGCACTGAGCAGGCACAGCTTGCCAGCGCGCGTGACACATTGCTGCGCGTCCGTACCGCAACATTTGATAACTTGTTTGAGGCCATCGCTGTATTCGGTGCTGACGGGAAACTGTCGATTTGGAACCGCCGCTTTGGCGAAATCTGGGCGGTGGATGAAGATGTATTGGCCAAACATCCACGTTTTGACGAGCTGTTGTCTTTGCTGTCAAAGCATCTGAAAAAGGCGTCTCACGTTTCGGTTCTGCGCGAACTGCTGCAGATGACAATCAGCAGCCGTGAACAACGACGCAGCCAGATGCACTTTGCCGATGGGCGAGTATTCCAGCTTTCAACGGTGCCTTTGCCAGATGGCAATGCCTTGATTGCGATGATTGATGTGACGGACAGTGTGCAGGTCGAACATGCTCTGCGAGAACGTGCTGGTGCTTTGGCCGAGGCGGATGCGATCAAGGGACGTTTCCTTGCCAATATGAGCTATGAGTTCCGTACGCCTTTGACCTCGATTTCCGGGTTTGCCGAATTGTTGAAACAAGGCATCGCCGGTGAATTGACCGAGCAGGCGCAGGAATATGTTGACGCAATATCTAAGTCGGCGGATCGATTGTCACAGCAGATAAACACTGTGCTTGATTTCAGCCAGAGCGAGGCAGGCGCGCTGCCAATTATACGCAAACCTGTAGACGTGAAGACGATGCTGGAGACTGTGTCGCAGTCCCTTGCGGCAGAAGCTGAAGCGCATTCGATGAAGTTGGTCAGCGATATTCAGGATAGTGCCGGAGAACTGGCGGGCGATGAAAAGCGGCTTTTGCAAGCTTTGGCCCAACTGACGGATAACGCAATCCAATATGGTAGCTCGGGCGGAAGCATATTGCTGCATGCAAGCGGCGACCGCCAGAATGTTACGATCGTGGTGTCTGACGATGGTCCCGGCATGGATGCGCGGCAACAGGCAGCGGCATTGGACGGATTTGGCCGTTCGCAATCGGGCGAGGCTACGGCACAAGGACTTGGCTTGCCACTGGCGCGGCAATTGGTGGAGTCACATGGCGGTAAGTTGTCGTTGGAATCACGTTTGGGCGAAGGGACCACCGTTATCATCAAGTTGCCGCGCGTCGGAAAATCAGCGTGATCATCGACAGCCCCTCAGCCATGTTGGAGGCTGGCCGAGCCTTTGCTACCACGCTGAACGGCGGCGAGATAGTGACGCTTTCAGGGGGGCTTGGTGCCGGAAAGACGCTATTCTGCAAAGGCGTGCTCGAAGGGCTAGGCTATCTGGGCGATGCTCCAAGCCCGACATTTAACATCATGAACAATTATGCGCCGCCCGATACGCGGCTGCCGGTAATCCACGCCGACCTATACCGACTAAATTCACCAGATGAGCTTGAGGAATTAGGGATGCTGGACAGCGGTGAGGCGAATAGCATCTGCCTGATCGAATGGCCCGAACAGGGCGGCAACGCCTTTGCCCATGCGCGTTTCCGGATTACTATCGCTGTGATAGACGAAAATAGCCGTAAGTTGACGATAGAAGAGAATAGCTGAATGCCTGCCGATATGAATATTTCCGACACGATTATCCCATTTCTGGCGCAGTCTGGTTGGGACGATGCGGCACTGGATGCTGTTCCCGGCGACGCATCATTTCGCCGGTATTTCCGCCTAAAAAAAGTGGAAGGGCAGCGCGCTATTTTGATGCATGCGCCGCCGCCACATGAGGATCCGCAACCGTTTTTGGATGTGACGAACTATTTGCGGCAAAATGATTTCCGTGCGCCGGAAATCTATGCGGCGGATGCAGGGCAGGGGCTGATCCTGCTTGAAGATTTCGGCGATCGCCGCATGCGTGAGCATTTGGATGCGTATCCAGCCGATGAGTTCGAGATTTATCGCACCGCGATTGACACTTTGGTGCGTTTGGAAAAAGCACCGGTTGCGGACATCGCTCCGTATGACGAGGGCGTCTATCTGCGCGAGACTGGATTGCTGGCCGAGTGGTATTTACCAGCGATGGGTCTGAACGTTGACGCGGGCGAATATGACGCGATGTGGGCTGCGGCATTAGCTCCTGTGACGAACGCTCCAGCCGTGACTGTGCTGCGCGATTATCATGCGGAAAACATCATGTTGCTCGACGATAAAGGGCAGGGACTGATTGATTATCAAGATGCGCTGATTGGGCATCCGGCCTATGATCTTGTTTCAATCTTGCAAGATGCGCGCCGCGATGTTTCGCCTGAACTAGAAGCTGCGATGCTTCAACATTATGCTGCAAGTGCAAAGCCGGATTATGACCTGTCGCTGCATTATGCATTGCTTGGTGCGCAGCGGAACACAAAGATCATCGGCATTTTTACGCGGTTGTGGAAGCGTGACGGCAAGGAACGCTATTTGGATTTCTTACCCAGAATGTGGGGTTTGCTGGAACGCGACTTAGCACATCCCGGCCTTGCACCGCTGAAAATGTGGTTTGATGCAACAATTCCGGTTGAGCTTCGCACGCGTTCGCCATTGGACCGCGCAGTATGAAAGTGAAAACCGCTATGGTCATGGCGGCGGGCCTTGGCACGCGGATGCGGCCGCTGACCGATCATACGCCAAAGCCACTGGTTAAAGTCGCGGGCAAACCGCTGATCGAATATGCCCTTGATAAATTGCGCTTGGCTGGCGTGACCAACGCAGTGGTCAATGTTCACTATTTGCCTGAACAAGTAGAGGCGTATGTGGCCGATCATGTTGATGATCTCAGCACCAAAATCTCTGACGAGCGCAGCCAATTATTGGAAACCGGCGGCGGGCTGGTTCAGGCTTTGCCTATGATCGACGGCGAGCCGTTTTATTGCATCAACAGCGATGCGATTTGGACTGATGGTAAAGTCGATGCACTTACGCGGATGGCGCAGGCTTGGGACAGCGGGTCTATGGACGGCTTGCTTTTGCTTGTTCCGAGAGAACGAGCATTTAGCCACAGAGGCTCTGGCGATTTTTCCATAGATGATCATAGCCGGCCGGTTCGGCGCGGTGCGGCACTCAGCGCTCCTTTTGTGCATACCGGAATCCAGTTGCTATCCCGTGCTTTCTTGAACGACGCACCTGACGGACCATTTTCGACAAATATCCTATGGGATCGCGCTATTGCAAAGGGGCGCTTATTTGCACTGGAGCATCAGGGCGACTGGTTTGATATCGGATCACCAGAGGCAATTGCCCCGACAGAGGAAGCGCTGCGTCAGCATGGCTGACGCGCACCGTTCACAATTGTTCACTGTTCCGTTAGGAACCAGTCTAACAGATGCGCTGGCTGCGCACCTGCTAAAATCTGGCGGTGACGCTCTTCCCGATACCCTGATCCTGATGCCGAATAATCGGGCGATCAAGTCGCTAACGGAAAGCTTTGTGCGTCAGGCCAAAAAGGGGTTGCTGTTGCCAAGGATGGTAGCGGTTGGTGATTTGGCGTTAGATGAAACATTGGGGTCGCTGTTTGATCCCATCGGTGGCGTGACTCGCGATCCTATATTGCCAGCGATAGCGAACATAGACCGCCGCATTCTTTTGACCCGGCTGATCCAGAAACAACGACCGAACACATCGCCTGTTGAAGCGTTGAAGCTTGCCAAAAATCTGGCGTCCGCACTCGACGTTTTAGAGATTGAAGAAGTGGGCCTAGCCGAAGTTCGTGCCCTTGATCTGACACCCGATCTGCAAATGCATTGGCAAGCCGCCTATGATGATTTTTTGACGATATCTGCGGCCTTTTACACAGAAATAGCAGCGCGCAATTTGGTCAGCGCACCTGCCCGACGCAACATGTTGCTCGACCGTTTTGCGACTGCGCTGCCGCAAGATGTGCCGATCATCGCGGCAGGTATTACGACCGCCGCTCCAGCAATTGCTCGCTTGTTAAAGGCGGTGTCGCGTTTGCCGCAGGGCATGGTTGTCTGGCCCCACCTCGATCTAGCGATGCCGGACGATGATTGGGATGCGCTTGGCCCCATAAAGCGCGACGATGCAGCAGATGTATCAGAAGAAACCCATCCGCATTTTCACCTGAAACTTTTGCTGGATCGCATGGGCGTTAGCCGCGATGAATTAGATATATTCCCTGGATACAAGCGCAATCGTGCGCTTGATGTGGCCGACAGGATATTTGCGCGCGCCGATCAGGTGCTCGACTGGGCCGATCTGCCGCCAGCTGACAAACGGTTAAAGCAAGCCCGGGTTATGACCGCCAATGACAGTGCCGAAGAAGCACTGGCGATTTCTATATTGATCCGCGAAGCGTTGGAAACGCCAGAAAAGCGGGTCGCGTTAGTGACGCCAGACCGGGAGTTGGCAATCCGCGTTTCTGCGCAACTGCGCCGCTGGGATATCCGCGTGGATGATAGCGCTGGGCAGCCTTTAATCCAGCTACCGCCCGCCACTTTACTGCTGGCGCTTGCTGAAATGGCGGCAGATAGTATTGCGCCTGTGCCTTTGCTGGCCGTTTTGAAACATCCACTGACGCGATCGGGTGATGGCCGGCTGGAGTGGCTGGAAAAGGTGCGTGTGCTCGATATTGCCTTGCGTGGCCCTCGATTAGGGCTGGGCTTAAAGGGAGTTAACGACGCAATATTGGCCAGTGATCTGGCGCAGGATGCTAAGCCCGAAGCGCTTGAGTGGTGGCAAAGCACTTCCGAAATTTTTGGCGGTTTTGACCAAAGCGGAAAAGCCGATTTACCCGGCTTGCTTGATATGCTGGTCACAGCGGCGACTGCGCTTACCGATGGCAAAATCTGGCAAGGGCATTCTGGGCGGCAATTGGCGCAGTTGCTTGAAACATATCGCGCGACTGATCTTGCTGCACTGGGCGCTATTGAACGCGGGAGTCTTCCGGCGTTACTTACACAATTGCTGGATAGCGAAGTTAGCCGACCAGTATTTGGCAGCCACCCCCGCGTTGCGATATACGGCTTGCTTGAAGCACGATTGCAACAAGCCGATTTCGTTATTTGTGCTGGACTAAACGAAGGCACATGGCCGCAGATGCCTCAGCCTGACCCATGGCTTTCGCCGCAGCTACGCCGAAAGCTCAACCTGCCGGGGCTTGAGCGGAACATCGGGCTTTCTGCACATGATTTGATGAGCTTGCTCGGGACTAAAGACGTTGTGTTGAGCCGTGCCATCAGGGATCGTAGCGGGCCGACAGTCGCCTCGCGCTTTCTGTTGCGAACGCAGGCCTTGGTTGGCACTCAACTGCGCGAAGAGATCGCTGCAATCGAATTGGCGCGTCTGATCGACAAAGGTGAAAAACGACCACCCGCCGTACGTCCAGCGCCGATGCCATCTAAAGAACAGCGCCGTGTAAAGATATCCGTGACGCAGATTGAAACGCTAAAGGCTGATCCCTACGCGTTTTACGCGGCCAAAATTCTGCGACTGAAATCGTTGCCGGAGATTGGCGGAGAACCGGATGCCGCATGGCGCGGTATTGTTGTTCACGACATCTTAGAAGAATGGGCGAAGCACGACGGCTATATCCCTGAAAAGCTGCTGAGCCGTGCCGAGGGATTGCTCGCCAACCCCGCCTTTCATCCGGCCATCCGCGTGTTATGGCAGCCGCGCGTTACAGAGGCTTTGGCCTGGATTGCACGCGAAACTTTGGCAATGCGGGATGCCGGGCGGAACATCATCTCGACTGAGAGCAAAGGTGTATTGGCGGTAGCCGGGGTGGAGCTAAACGGGCGCGCGGACCGCATTGATCGCGATGCGAACGGCGGCTTGGTGATTGTTGACTATAAAAGTGGAAAGCCTCCAACCGCGAAAGCGGTGAAGGCTGGTTTCAAAATTCAGCTCGGTTTGATCGGGGCAATGGCAGAGGCAGGCAAAATCAAAGACGTAAGCGGCAAAGCTGTAGGCTTTGAATATTGGAGCCTAGGCAAGAACAAGCAAAAGGGGCTGGGCTATATCAATAAACCCGCGACCGAAAAGAACGGCATGTTGGCTGAATTCATCCCAGAGGCATTGAAGTTTGCGCGTGAGGCGATTGAGGGTTGGATCACCGGCGACAAGCCATTCACAGCAAAGCTTCACCCCGAACACGCGCCCTATGATGATTATAATCAACTGATGCGGCTGAACGAATGGTATGGTCGGCAGGAAAAAGCCGATGAGTAACGAGCAGCAAAAACCGCTTCCGTCTCTTACCGGAGCGCAAGTTGCTGCGGTAGCGCCTGACCGGGATGTCTGGCTAAGTGCGTCTGCTGGATCGGGCAAGACACAGGTGCTGAGTGCGCGGGTAATCCGGCTATTGCTGGAACGCGGCGTTCATCCAGAAAATCTGCTGTGCCTTACATTCACAAAAGCGGCTGCTGCTGAAATGGCGGACCGTATCAACCACCGGCTTGCCTATTGGGTGCAGGCAAAGGGGGGCGAACTGGCGGCTGACCTTAAAGCAATCGGGGCGGATTATTCTCCAGCAGGTAAGGCGCTTGCGCGTAAGTTATTTGCACAGGTTCTGGATGCAC
>JAAFIB010000008.1 GCA_013297725.1 Sphingomonadales bacterium | reverse complement strand
CTCTCCATCGCCCACCCGCGCCGAAGTATCCGACGTTGCAACTGCGATTTATGATGGAGCCGATGCCGTCATGCTATCTGCGGAAACCGCAGCAGGCGCTTGGCCGATTGAGGCAGTGTCGATCATGGACCGGATCGCGCAGCAGGTCGAAAACGATCCCGATTTCTACAAACGCATCCATTTTACCGAAACCCCCGCCGACAACACTACCGCCGATGCCTTGGCCGAGGCCAGTGGGCGGATTGCTGACACGGTGGAGACCAGCGCGATTATCTGTTTCACATCGTCTGGTTCCACAGCGCGCCGGATTTCGCGTGAACGACCATCGGTGCCTTTGCTGGTGCTGACGGCATCAAAGGATACCGCGCGGCGACTTGGCCTGTTATGGGGCGCATTTGCGGTGACGACCAAAGATATCGGCAGCTTTGAAGAAATGGTCGCCAAGGGCAAACGCATGGCTTTGCGTTATTCACTCGGCAGTGCCGGTGCGCGCTTGATTATGATGGCTGGCGTTCCATTTGGCACGCCAGGATCAACTAATGTGCTGCACGTTGTGAGGCTGACAGGGGATGAATTAAAGGGGCATTAAGCCCCTTTATTTAGGTCGCAACCCCGGTCGACGCCAGCACAGCCAGCGCCACAATATCGGACGCACTCGACGACATCGTTGCAATCTGCACCGGTTTTTCCATGCCAACCAGCATCGGGCCGATTACCTGATCACCGCCAAGTTCGCGCAGCAGTTTCGCCGACAGATTGGCTGATTGCAGGCCGGGCATGATCAGAACATTCGCAGGGCCAGTCAAACGGCAGAACGGATATTTCGCCATCAACGCGGGATTGAGCGCAACATCGGGCGCCATTTCGCCTTCATATTCGAACGCGACTTTGCGCTGATCCAATATCGTTACGGCCTCGCGGATGTTGCCCAGCCAATTGCCCGCCGGATTGCCAAAGGTTGAATACGACAAAAACGCAACGCGCGGCGTATGCCCCATGCGCCGCGCCACTTGCGCGGTTTTTTCAGCGATATAGGCGAGTTCCTCGGAACTTGGACGTTCGTTCACCGTGGTGTCGGCCATAAACACAGTATGCGTTTTACCCACCAAGACATGCACGCCAAAAGGGATCTCAGCCTTTTTGGAATCGAGCACGCGGCGCAATTCGCGCATCGTCTGAGCAAATGTGCGGGTGATACCGGTGATCATCGCATCACCCTGATCCATAGCAAGCATCAACGCGCCAAAGATATTACGATCGCGGTTGACCATGCGCTGCACATCGCGGCGCAGATAACCGCGCCGTTGCAACCGCGTATAAAGCCGGTCCACCATCGCAGGCACCAATGGGCTGGATACGCTGTTATGGATTTCATAGCTTTCAGGATTGGCCACACCCATCGCGTGCAACTTTTCCAGAACCGCCGCATCGCGCCCAACCAGCACCGGCGTGCCGTAACCATCTTGCCGAAATTGAACGGCAGCGCGCAGCACGACGTCTTCTTCGGCCTCGGCAAAAATGACGCGTTTCGGTTTCGCCCGCGCCACTTCATAGACTTGCGCCATCACAGAGGTCGTCGGGTTCTGGCGCGCGCGCAGCGACGCACGGTACGCGTCCATATCGGCAATCGGCTTTTGCGCTACGCCGCTATCCATTGCCGCCTTGGCGACCGCCGACGAGACAACCTCGATCAAGCGCGGATCGAACGGTGCAGGGATAATGTAATCACGGCCAAAGCTCTGCGCGTTTCCGCCATAGGCAGCCGCCACATCTTCATGCACGGTTTCGCGTGCCAATTCGGCAATTGCGTTAGCCGCCGCAATCTTCATTTCTTCGTTGATCGTCGTCGCACGCACATCAAGCGCACCGCGGAAGATGAAGGGGAACCCAAGCACATTGTTGACCTGATTAGGATAATCCGAACGTCCCGTAGCGACAATCGCATCGGGGCGTGCCTCCAACGCATCAGGCGGGGTAATCTCAGGATCGGGGTTTGCCATGGCAAAGATGATTGGCTGATCGGCCATCGAACGGACCATATCCTTAGTCATCATATTCGCAGCAGACAGCCCAAGAAACACATCCGCGCCGACAATGGCCTCAGCCAAAGTCCGCTTTTCAGTTGGCACAGCATGCGCCGATTTCCACTGATCCATGCCCTCGGTGCGGCCCTGATAGATCACGCCTTTGCGGTCACACATGATGACGTTGCTGTGTTTGACACCCATCGCCTTAACCAGCTCGGTGCAGGCAATCGCGGCAGCGCCCGCGCCGTTGCAAACGATTTTGATGTCTTTTAACTCGCGCCCGGTCAACATACAGGCGTTGATCAGGCCAGCGGCAGTAATAATCGCCGTACCGTGCTGATCATCATGGAATACAGGTATATTCATGCGTTCACGCAGCGTCTGTTCGATCACGAAACAATCGGGGGCTGCAATGTCTTCCAGATTGATTCCGCCGAATGTGGGCTCCAGCAATTCCACAGCATCAATGAAACGCTGCGCATCTTCTGTGTTCACCTCGATATCGATGGAATCAACATCAGCGAACCGTTTGAACAAGACTGCCTTGCCCTCCATCACTGGCTTTGATGCAAGCGCACCCAGATTGCCCATGCCAAGAATCGCGGTGCCGTTTGAAATCACCGCAACCAGATTGCCCTTGGCCGTATAATCATAAGCAGTCGCTGGATCATCTGCGATCGCCTGAACCGGAACAGCAACGCCCGGGGAGTATGCAAGGCTTAAATCACGCTGCGTCGCCATCGGCTTAGTCGCAATAATCTCGATTTTGCCAGGACGTCCCTGCGAGTGAAAAAGCAAAGCCTCTTGGGCAGTAAACTGGACGTCGCTATCGCTCATAATAATCGGCTGCCTTGGTTACATTTCTTACCAGCCCGCCCTAGCGGCAAGGGGTGCAAGCGCGCAAGCCCACATGCTTAGGGCTGAGGCAAACTATTCCACAAAAGTTCGATGTGCTGGTGTTGCCTTGGCCGGGCAAGCGGGTATCAAGCATTATGGAATCCCGCCCCAAAAAGAATGCTGCTCTGCCCGGTCTTGAAACACCAACGCCAATGATGGCGCAGTATTTAAAGCTGAAAGCAAAAGCTGACGGCTGTTTGCTATTCTACCGGATGGGAGATTTTTTCGAGCTGTTTTTTGACGATGCCAAGATCGCGTCGCAAACGCTCGATATCGCACTGACCTCTCGCGGGGAACATGGGGGATCGCCGATCCCTATGTGCGGCGTGCCAGTGCACGCAGCCGAGGGTTATTTGGCGCGGCTTATCAAGGCCGGACACAGGGTCGCTATCGCTGAACAGATCGAAACGCCGGAACAGGCAAAGGCACGCGGCGGGTATAAGGCGCTGGTTGCTCGTGACATCATCCGCTTTGTCACCGCAGGGACACTGACAGAGGACAGCCTGCTCGATAGCTGGGCGTCGAATATGCTGGTGGCCTTGGCCGAGGCGGGCGGCGAAATCGGGCTTGCGGCGGCGGATATTTCGACGGGATATTTCGAGGTAAGTTGTGTCAGCGCAGCGTCGCTAGAGGCAGAACTTGCAAGACTTGGGGCCAGCGAGGTTGTGTTCCCCGAAGGATTTTCCGGCGCTCCATTTGGCAGCATCGAACGCCCAAGAGAAGGTTTTGACAGCGTAGGCGGGAAAGCCGCCTTGGCTAGCCATTTCGGCAGCGACAATTTTGGTGGTTTATCACGCGCTGAACTCGCCGCTGCTGGCGGCCTGCTGACATATCTGGATCATGCAGGCCAAGGCAAAATGCCGTTCCTGAAAACACCGATCCAGCGTGAGGTGCAGCAATATCTGCTGATTGATCAGGCGACCCGCGACAGCTTGGAAATCACCCGGTCAGCTAATAACGGCGGACGGACAGGGTCGCTGCTCGCAGAAATTGACCGGACGATTACGGGCGCTGGTGCTCGGCAATTGGCGGCCGACCTGTCTGCGCCACTGATGGACAAAGGCCAGATTGAGGCGCGGCTTGCGTTGGTGCAATGGTTCCATGATGCGCCATTACTGCGCGACAGTGTGCGTGCAGCGCTGCGGCAGCTGCCCGATATCGCCCGCGCATTGGGCCGCATTGTCGCTGGCCGGGGCAGCCCTCGTGATTTGGGCCAGATCCGCGACGGGCTTGATGGCGCACGGATACTGCGTGAGCGGTTGGGGGCGGTGGCCGAGCGCCCCGCGTTGCTCGACACTCTGTTGCCCAGCCTAGACGGGCATGGCGCGATGGTGGATTTGTTCAGCCGCGCGCTGGTGCAAACGCCGCCGACAGAGGCCAGTCAGGGCGGCTATATCGCCGAGGGCTATGACGCCGCTTTGGATGCTTTGCGTTTGGCCGGGCGTGATGGCCGCAGCGCTGTGGCGGCGATGGAGGCGCGCTATCGGGCGTCGACCGGCATCACCTCGCTGAAAATAAGGCATAACGGCGTGCTTGGTTATTTCGTCGAAGTGCCCGCCAAAAATGGTGATGCGTTAATGGCGGCGGGCAGCGGCTTTACCCATCGGCAAACCATGGCAGGCGCAGTGCGGTTTAATTCGCCCGAACTTCACGAAGAAGCACTGCGGATCACGCAGGCATCGGGCCATGCATTGGCAGCAGAGGCAGCGCATCTGGAGGAGTTGGTCGAGCATGTCCTAACGCGCCGCATTGCGATAGCTGCAAGTGCCGATGCTTTGGCAAGGATTGATGTGGCCGCCGCTCTTGCCGAACGCGCCGCTGAGGGGCGTTGGTGCTTGCCTGAATTTGTGATCGGCAACGAACTTCATATTGAGGGCGGCCGCCATCCAGTCGTCGAAAGCGCACTGGCGCAGATCGGCGAGCGCTTCATCGCCAATGATTGTGAGCTTGCATCCGACAAACGCCTATGGCTGGTCAGCGGCCCTAACATGGGCGGCAAGTCGACGTTCCTGCGGCAGAACGCGCTGATCGTGATCTTGGCGCAGGCGGGTAGCTATGTTCCGGCCACCACCGCAAGACTTGGCCTTGTCGACCGGCTGTTCAGCCGCGTCGGTGCGTCGGATAATCTGGCACGGGGGCGCTCCACCTTCATGGTCGAAATGGTCGAAACCGCCGCCATCATGGCGCAGGCTTCCGAGCGTAGCTTTGTGATATTGGATGAGGTCGGTCGCGGCACATCGACCTATGACGGCCTCGCCATCGCATGGGCCGTGGTTGAGGGCATCCACGAAACCAACCGTTGCCGTTGCCTGTTCGCCACGCACTATCACGAACTGACGCGGCTATCCGACACTTTGGACGCACTCTCGCTGCACCATGTGCGTGCCAAAGAGTATAAGGGCGACCTCGTCCTGCTCCACGAAGTTGATCGCGGTCCAGCCGATCGCAGCTATGGCATCGCCGTCGCTAAGCTGGCCGGATTGCCCCCGCCAGTTCTAGCCCGCGCATCGCAAGTGCTGGAACGCCTCGAAAAAGGCCGCGCCGAAACAGGGGGGCTTGCCGCAGGTCTTGGCGACATGCCGTTGTTCAGTGCGGCCCTTGATGCAGCAGAAGCAAAGGTCGATGCTGTTCGCGACCGATTGGCCGGAACTGATCTTGATGCGCTAAGCCCAAGGGCGGCACTGGATTTGCTTTATGAATTGAAAGGGCTGGCGGGAGAAGAAAGAGAATAGCTCGCACGTAGACACAAAGGCACTAAGTTAGGGCATTGCCAACTTCATGTCTTCGTGTCTTCGTGAGAGCTTAATTCTATGCCAAAGACAAAAACAGCCCGGCCAATGCCGCGCTCATCAAGTTGGACAGCGAACCCGCCGCCAGTGCCTTTAGGCCAAGCTTCGCAATCACCGGCCGTTGATTGGGGGCCAATCCACCCGTCACCGCCATCTGGATCGCAATCGAGCTGAAATTGGCGAAGCCGCACAGAGCAAAGGTCGTTATGATTAGGGTTGACGGCGAAAGCGCCGTTTTCAGATCTTTCAAATCCTGAAAGGCGATAAATTCATTCAGCACAAACTTTGTTCCAAACAGGCTGCCTGCTTGCGTAGCCTCTGCCCATGGCACGCCAATCACATACATAACGGGGGCAAAGACATAGCCGACGATCTGCTGAAAGCTAAGGTCGGGTTGACCAAACCAGCCGCCGATGCCGCCCAATACACCATTGGCAAGCGCCATCAGCGCCACAAACGCTAGCACCATAGCTGCAACGGCGACGGCAAGTTTTACGCCGGTCTGCGCGCCTTCAGCAGCAGCCATGATGATATTGGCAGGCTTTTCTTCGCCAAATTGCAGCGGCCCTTCCACTTCTGGTTCTTTGCCATAATCCTCAGGATTATCCGGCATCATCAGTTTCGCCATCAGGATACCACCGGGAGCGGCCATGAAGCTTGCGGTTATCAAATAGGGAAGAAGCGATTTGGCAAGATCATCGCCGCCAAGCGCACTAACATATCCAGCCAAAATGGTCCCAGCCACACCGGCAAAGCCAACTGTCATAATCGTGAAAAGCTGTGACGGGGTAAGCGCCGATAAATAAGGCCGGATAACCAGTGGCGATTCGGACTGGCCGACAAAGATGTTTGCCGCAGCACCCAGTGATTCGACGCGGGAAATCCCTGTCAAAAACCGAATAGCCCCGCCAACCCATTTGACGATCAGCTGCATGATGCCAATGTAATAAAGCACCGATACCAAAGCGGCGAAAAAGATAATGGCAGGTAGTGCTCCGATGGCAAAGGAATAGACAAATGGAGGCTCAGCAAGTGGGCCCAAGATCGCCGCTGTGCCAGCCGATGCGTAGCCCAGAAGCTTAATAAAGCCGTTAGACATGCCTTGAAGCACAAATTTACCTACGGGTGTGAGGAAAACAAAAGCGGAAATCGCGGCTTGTAACCCGAACGCAGCAAGCACCACACGAGGACGAATTGCCTTACGGTTAGACGACAGCAAAATTGCAAACAGCACAATCAGCGCCATACCTGTCAGGCTCATTAAGATTTGCATAAATTTCCCCCTCAACTCCAAACGCCGTCATGCTGAACTTGTTTCAGCATCCGTCGCGACACTCACACCAAGGCTTATGCGGAGAAATAGACCCTGAAACAAGTTCAGGGTGACGAATTGTTGTGAATTGATGGGCAGGCCTTGCATCAATCGGTTTTCACGTTACCCATGAAGTCTAGCAAGGGGAGAATAACGATGCCAAGCAACCAACAATCGGGGTCATCCATCCCCCAGTCCTTATTCCTGTTTGCGATATTTTATGGCGGCATGGTGACGATCGCTGGCGTGTTAGGCGCAAAGCAAGTGGCGCTTGGGCCGTTGGCGGTTGAAGCCGGAATTTTCCCGTTTCTGTTGCTAGTCGGCATTTCCAGCGGGATCGCCGAACTGCATGGCACAGAGACAGCAAACCGGCTCGTGCGGCTAGGCTTCTTGCCATTGATCGGTGCAATTTTGTTGTCGCTATTCGTGATCAGCTTACCGCATGACAAAGATATGTATCCCCCGGCAATCGAGGCATTTCCGGTTATTCTTGGTCAAAGCTGGCGGATGATGCTGGCGGGGATTATCGCATATGGCACATCACAAACGCTGAACGTCTGGCTGTTCGACAAGCTGCGCTCAGCAACCGGCAGCTATGCCGCAGTGCGCGGTATTATCGCGGCGGCATTGTCACAGATTATTGACACGCTTCTGTTTATCTCAATCTCGTTTTACGGCGTACGCCCGATTGGCGAGTTGATGGCCGGACAGATGCTGACCAAGGTTGTGCTGTCATTTGTGCTTATCCCTGTTGTGATTGCGATAGTGGTCAATCTGGGCCGTAAGCTTGACGGCCCAACCCACAGCGCATAACCCGCGCCGCATCATGACCACGCCCACACCCGACACTGCACAAATGCGGGAACTGCTCGCCAAGGCCGAAACGCTGACCGAGGCGCTGCCGTATATGCAGCGTTATGCCGGCAAAATCTTTGTCATCAAATATGGCGGCCACGCAATGGGTGATCCAGAGGCCGCGCGCAATTTTGCAGAGGACATCGTGCTTTTGAAAGCGGTAGGCATTAACCCCGTTGTTGTGCACGGCGGCGGACCGCAAATCGGAGCGATGCTGAAAAAACTCGGGGTCGAATCGAACTTTGTCGACGGCCTGCGCGTCACTGATGCCGAAACTGCCAAGATCGCTGAAATGGTGTTGTCCGGGGCAATCAACAAAGAATTGGTCAGCTGGATCGCCCAAGCCGGTGGCCGCGCCGTTGGCATCTCTGGCAAAGACGGAGGCTTTGTTATCGCCGAAAAGGTGGAAGGAACCACCCGCGACCCTGATAGCAATATCGAACGCGCGGTTGATCTTGGCTTTGTCGGCACACCCAAAACGATCGACAGGCGCATTCTCGATACGATTTCTGCTGCGGATATGATCCCAGTGATTGCGCCAATTGGCGTCGATGAGGATGGGCAGACGTTTAATATCAATGCCGACACAATGGCGGGAGCGATTGCCGCAGCACTTGGAGCAGCGCGGCTATTTTTGCTGACAGATGTTGCAGGCGTCCTTGATAAGGATGGCAATTTACTAACCGATCTTGATCCATCGCAAATCGCTGCGTTGCGCGCGGATGGCACAGTAACCGGCGGGATGATCCCGAAACTTGAAACCTGCATTGAGGCGGTCAATGGCGGAACCGAAGCTGCGGTTATTCTAGATGGCCGCGTGCCGCATGTGTCGCTGCTGGAAATCTTCACTGCGCGCGGTGCGGGGACACTCGTTCACAAATAGCTGTGCAATAGCTGTTCTACGCTGTTGATACAGCGGTGCAGCTCGGCTAATCGGATTGAAATACCTTTCCGGAGACGAAAATGCTTCAAGCGCTTATCCAAATTCTTGGCCTGCTGATTGATCTGGTCACGACCGTTGTGATCGTGCAGTTTGTGCTCAGCCTATTGCTGGTGTTCAACGTTATCAGCTTGAATAACAATATTGTCGCGTCGATCTGGCAAGCCTTGAACGCGATCCTTGATCCTGTACTGCGGCCGATCCGCAAAATCATGCCCGACACAGGAATGATCGATTTTTCTCCCATCGTTCTGATTTTCGGTATGCGTGCGATCCAGATTTTGTTGGCCGGTGCAGCGAATAGCATCGCCAGCGGCACGCTATAATTGCCGATAATGTCCGATGCACAGATCATTGACGGCAAAGCATTTGCGGCCGGACTTCGCGCCAAAATTGCCCAAGCAGTTCCTGCTTTCGAGTTAGCTGCGGGTCGAAAGCCCGGCCTTGCTGTAGTCCTGGTCGGCGATGATCCGGCCAGCCGTGTCTATGTCGCCAATAAGGCGAAGCAGACTGTCGAAGTTGGCATGGCAAGTTTTGAACATCGCCTGCCAGCGGACACACCGCAGGACGAATTGGTGGCGCTGGTGCAGCGGCTAAATGCTGACGATGCAGTCGACGGCATTCTCGTCCAACTGCCCTTGCCTAAACATCTCGACGAAATGGCGGTCGTCAGCGCAATTGATCCAGACAAGGATGTGGACGGCCTGCATGTGGTCAGCGCTGGTCGGTTGGCATCGGGCCTGCCGGGATTGGTCAGCTGCACGCCGCTGGGATGTATGATGCTGATCCGTGATGTTTTGGGTGATGACCTATCGGGCAAAAATGCTGTGGTTATTGGCCGGTCTATTCTGGTCGGAAAGCCGGTTGCGCAATTGTTGCTTGCGGCCAATTGCACGGTGACGATTGCGCACAGCCGGACGCAAGACTTGGCCGACGTAGTCCGCCGCGCCGACATTGTAGTCGCAGCCGTTGGACGCCCCAAAATGGTGAAGGCGGAATGGATCAAGCCGGGCGCCTGCGTTATTGACGTTGGCATCAACCGCGTGCCTTCATCCGTCGAAGGCAAAACGCGCCTTGTTGGCGACGTTGATTATGCCAATGTCTCTGGCATCGCAGGTTCGATCACCCCTGTTCCGGGCGGCGTGGGCCCGATGACGATCGCTTGCTTGCTGCACAACACATTATTGGCCGCCAACCGCAGAGCTGGTCTGCCAGAAACAAAGGGATTTTGATGCGCTACATTGCCCTGATCGCCGTTCTTGCTCTCACCGCGTGCACGCCTGCAAGGCCGCGCCCCTTTGCTGTGCCGCAAAGTGCGAACCCCAGCGCGATTATTGCGGCCGAAATCAGCTTTAACCGAATAGCGCAGGAAAAGGGGCAATGGACTGCCTTTCGTGACACAGCGGCGAAGCAAGCAACGATGTTTGTTCCCGAAGCGGTTGACGCGCAAACGTGGCTAAAGGGTCGCGCCGATCCGGCGAAATCAGTCACATGGCAGCCGCACAAAGCATTTATGTCGTGCGATGGCAAAACCGGCGTGACCACTGGTGCCGCACAACGACCCAATGGTTCGGTTGGCTATTTCACGACCGTATGGTTCTGGGTCGAAAAAGGAAAGCCGGACCCGAGGCTACCGGCCAATTCGATGGGTGAAGGCGAATGGAAATGGGTTCTGGACCATGGTGACACCCTATCCACGCCCCGCCAGACGCCTGAAATCATCGAGACCAAAATTGCAAGCTGCAAGGGTCGTGCAACCGCGCCGATCAATGCGCCTGACGAAGGTGTGCAGATGAAGACGATGTTCTCGCGCGATCAATCGCTGAATTGGGAATGGCAGGTGCGTCCGGACAAAAGTCGCACCCTGATAGTGCGCCTTTGGAATGGAACCGATTTTGACGATGTGTTGACTGACAGAGTTGCAAAACCGGCGGCGATGTAATGCTCGATCTGTTTGTGTCTGCGTTTGTGACATTCTTTGTCGTTATCGACCCGCCGGGTTGCGCGCCGATTTATGCCAGCCTGACTAAAGACGCCAGCGCGACGCAGCGGCGCAGCATGGCGATCCGTGCGGCATTGATTGCAGCGGGAATATTGCTGGTCTTTGCGTTGTTCGGCGAACAATTGCTCGGCGCGCTGCACATCGAACTGAACAGTTTCCGCATCGCTGGCGGCGTTATGCTGTTCCTGATCGCGATCGACATGGTCTTTGAAAAACGCACCGAGCGCCGCGAAGATCGCGCGCAAAAAATTATCGAAACGCCAGAGATTGAGGATGTGTCGGTCTTTCCGATGGCGATGCCGATGATAGCAGGGCCGGGCTCGATAGCCTCGGTGATGCTGTTGATGAGCCAGAATGAGGGGCTTGATCGTTCGATCGTCGTGCTGAGCGCATTGGGTGCAGTGCTGGTGCTGACGTTGCTTGCACTGATTGCCGCAGGGCCGATCATGCGGGTGCTGGGGTCAAAGGCTGAAGCGGTTATTACCCGCTTGCTGGGCGTTTTACTTGCGGCGCTTGCGGCGCAGTTCATCATCGATGGGCTACGTGTCAGTTTCGGCTAAAGCGGCGGGCTTTCGGCAGGCTCGGCGCTAAGGAAGCGCTTCAACGCCCGCTTGGCAGCGAACAGACCCCAGATCACCAGCCCCAGCAGAACGACTGCAATTGCCGCAGCGATTATCGGATTGGTGAAAGCCAGCGCCAATAATCCGCCAGTCACAACATCCTCTGTAGTCGACAAAACTACGTTGCTAAAGGGTTCGGGACTGGTGTTCACCGCCGCCCGCGTTGTCGCTTTGGTCGCATGACTAGCAAGCGCAGCACCTCCGCCCAACAGAAACACGATAACTTGCCAAACAGGATCGCCTGCATCAACTACCGCCAAGGCGAGCATCGCCCCGCCCAGCGGACGGATCAGCGTGTTGAGCCCATCCCATATGGAATCGAGCCACGCGACTTTATCAGCGAAAAACTCGGCAACAGCGCCTGTTCCTGCGATGCCAATGACCCATGGGTTGGCCAGCGCCTCCAACACTTTCAGGTTTTCGGGCAGATCAAGATAGCCGAAATACATGGCAAGGCCTGTCGCGAAAACGGTGAGGTACATGCGCCAGCCGGACAACAGGCTAACGCTAGTGGCCAATCCCAAAATTTCTACGATGCCCATTATGCCTCTCCCCGAGTGCATGATTACAGACGAGTATCGTGCCATTTTGGCTATCCGCTGGCAAGCGGCACGGCGGATTGTTTACTTTGGCTGGAATTCTGACGGTCAGGGCGTTTCGCTTTTGGCCGCTTCGGTGTCTGGCTTAATGCCAACCCTTTGCCAGAATGCACGAATTTCAGCCTGAATCGCCTTTTTGTCTTGCGGAGCTGCGTCACGACGCCGTTGCCGGAGCGCTTGCAATTCTGCCCGTTGCGCTGGCGTCAATTGCTTAACCGCCGCGCGTACTTTTTCTTTTTGTTCAGGCGTTAGCGGCTTGGCGCCAGCAGCTATTGCCCGGCGCTTTGCCTCTGCAAGTTTTGTTGCGCGATCAGGCTTATCCTGCGCAACCTGTTCTTTGCGGGCGGCCTGTCGTTCTGCCGCCAACTGCATCCACGCAGCTTTGACATCGGCTTTCTGCACCGTCCCAGCGGCGAGCAACTTACCGATTTCAACCTTCGTGCGTTGCTGACGCTCTTGTTTAGTCAGGCTACGAAACGTTGGATCAGTGCGCAATTCGGCAATCTGCGCCAAGACCAAATCCTTACCCGATAGGGGCTGAACAGCTGGCTTTTGCACCGCGTCAACAGCGGCTATTTTTGGTTGAGCCTTTGGTTTTGGAACAGCCTTTTTTTCCGGCATTTCCACAAGCTCAGCGCGCGCCAGAACGTCGCTGACCACCGGAACATAAACAGCATCGCCGAAAACGCCGGACGCAGCCGCCGTCGCTGTGGCCAACCCGAATGCCGTTGCAACAAATACGACCCGTCCGGATCGACGCCAGCCGGTAACGCCGATGGGGCGGCGTAGAACGGGCAGACTGTCGCCTGCCACATTGGCCTCATCGGGCAAATCACCCGAAGCAATCCGCGCTACCAAACGGTCGCCAAAGCCATTGGGCAAACGCGGTACAGTCAGCCGGTCTAGTGCTGCAGAGATATGATGCGGAAAGACAGCCTCGTTCATGCGCGCACTCCTTTACCCTCAACACAATCGCGCAATGATGCGCGTGCCCTAAACAGAAGGGATTCAAACGCTTTCAATTGCATCGCCAGAATATCTGCAGCAGTTTTGTTCTGCTGCTCCTCATAATAGGTCAAAATGACTGCGGCACGTTGCCGGTCTGGCAACGCCTCGATACACGCAGCAACAGCGGCGCGGACTTCATCTTCCTCGATCATTTCATCGGCAAGCATCGCATCATCGGCACGCTCTGGCACAGCATCCTCACTTACAAACCGGCGGCGACGGATACGATCAAGACATGCATTAGTCGCCACCCGTGTCAGCCATGCGGCAACGCCTGATCCTCCAGCCTGCCATCGATCCGCATATTGCCAAAGCCGAAGCATCGCCTCTTGCGCAATATCCTCTGCCTCTGCAGCGTCCGCCAGCATGCGATAGGCAATACGCCACGGAATTTCGGCATGACGATCAGCCAACAGACGCAATGCATCGCCGTCGCGCAATGCCACGCGCGTCATCAGTGCATCGTCACTTTCTGCCGCTGCCGTTGCCGCTTGGGCTGTCATGTTTGAACCACATATCGCATAGATCTGATCCTATAACGCGGCAGTTTTCAAAACCCTTCGATAAAATACACGTTGGCATTGCACCAATATCATGCTGCAAGGCAGCGATGTTCAACGAAGTGATGCCTCATCCTGTAACCGGCGAAGCGATGCCGCCTGCAACACCCGCCGCAACGATGGTGATATTTCGCAATAATCCAGATGGCGGCCTACCGCTGATCCTTATGGTCGAGCGGGTGAAAAGCATGGCCTTTGCGGGCGGGGCTGTCGTTTTTCCCGGCGGCAAAGTTGATCCGGCGGATTACGAATTTGCCCAAAGCTTTGACCACGGGCTGGCGGTTGATGAAGCTGCGGCGCGATTGGCGGCGATCCGCGAAACGATTGAGGAAGCCGGGCTGGCGCTGGCGCTGGATGGCCTTAACGAACCCGCCGATTGCGCGGAAGCCCGCGCCGCTCTGCATGCAGGGGAAAGCCTTCAGTCGATCTGTGCCACACATGGTTGGACACCACAGTTGCACCAGCTTGTGCCATGGGCTCGCTGGCGTCCGCCCAATCTTGAAACGCGCGTGTTCGATACGCGCTTTTATCTGGTCAATGCTGGTGATGCGCATCTGCCCGCAGTTGTCGATAACACCGAAAACAGGGCTTTATTCTGGGATAGCGCGATCGGTGTTCTCGACAGGCTAAAGCGCGGCGAAGTGAAAGCGATCTTTCCAACCACGCGCAATCTGGAACGGTTGGCACAGTTCGACAGGTTTGAAACCACCGCCGCCCACGCCGCACAGTTCCCGGTGAAACTGCTATTTACGTATGTCGAAGATCGCGATGGCGTGCAGCACATTTGCGTGCCCGATGGCTTTGGCTATCCCGTAACCGCAGAGGCGATGACCACTGCGTTACGCGGTTAATCAATCCTCCGGCGCGATCGTGACCTGAACGCCTTCAAGCGCATCAGTTACCGGAATCTGGCACGAAAGGCGGGACTGGTCGTTGCGATTGTCAGTCGAATCCAGCAGGTCGTTTTCGTCTTCGCTCATTGCGGGCAGATTCGCCGAAAATTCGGGCGCAACATAAACGTGGCAGGTCGCACAGCTGCAGCAACCGCCGCAAAGCGCCAATAACTCGTCGAAACCGTTGTCGCGAATCACTTCCATCAGGGACAGGCCATTATCTGCCTGAACGTCACGGGCATTTCCGCTCCGGTCGATTACGGTGATGTTTGGCATGATAGGCTCCCTGGTTACGACTGAATTCGCGTGCCTGATACGGCGCAGTTTACGCTATGGGAAGTCTCTTTTTGTGGACAAAAACCCTTAAGGCCTTGGACCTATGTCATCGCGCCACTATGTCGTGCAGCCAAAGCTTTGAGGATTCTTTTACCTATGTCTGACAACCGCCACGCCCCAGTCATCATTATCGGTTCCGGTCCGGCAGGATATACCGCCGCTGTTTATGCCGCGCGTGCGAACCTGACGCCGATGATCGTAACCGGCATAGAGGTTGGCGGACAATTGATGACCACAACAGAGGTCGACAATTGGCCGGGCGATGATGCCGGGGTGATGGGCCCGGAACTAATGGAGCGGATGAAGAAGCATGCCGAACGGTTCGGCACGCGGGTCGAAAACGACCATATTGAAAAAGTCGATTTTTCCAAACGCCCGTTCACGCTGACCGGCGGCGCGGGCGATTATACTGCCGATGCCGTCATCATCGCCACCGGGGCAAGCGCGCAATATCTTGGCTTGCCCAGCGAAACTGCGTTCATGGGTAAAGGCGTATCTGCATGCGCAACCTGCGACGGATTTTTCTATCGCAACAAACCGGTAGCGGTCATCGGCGGCGGCAATACCGCAGTTGAGGAAGCATTATATCTTGCCAATATCGCCAGCCATGTGACGTTGGTGCACCGCCGCGACAAGTTAAAGGCGGAGAAGATTTTGCAAGACCGCCTGTTCGCGCGTGAGAAAGAAGGCAAAGTCACAATCAAATGGAACCACACGTTGGACGAAGTGCTGGGCGATGCGATGGGCGTTACCGGAATGCGGATCAAATCGACGCAAGATGGCGCAACCGAAGACGTTGTGCTCCACGGCGTTTTCATCGCGATTGGCCATAAGCCCAATACCGGCATTTTTGAAGGGCATTTGGATATGGCGGGTGGCTATATCACAGTAACCGGCGGAGCGGAGGGTCAAGCCACCGAAACCAGCGTGCCCGGCGTCTTTGCCTGCGGCGATGTGATGGATCATATCTATCGGCAGGCGGTAACAAGCGCAGGAACGGGCTGTATGGCGGCGCTGGATGCAGAGCGGTTTATCGACGCCAATCTGTAGGAACAGATTGAATAATAGGCACAAGCGCACTCACGTCTTGAAGATGCCCGCAGAATAGGCCAATCAGCGTTCATGGCCCAACCAGCCGATTTTGCCCAAGAGGCACTGCCCGATGGCGGCCAGTCGCTGCGCTTCAGCGGCACCTTGGCTATCGCCGCAATTGGCACGCTGGATGAGCGCTTGCGCGACTTGCCCGCGACTATCAGTAAAATCGACCTAAGCCAGATTGAGCATATCGATACAGTAGGCGCTTGGCTGATCTATCGCACAGCGCGCGATCATGACGCGCAGATTGTTGGTGCAGATAAAGACGCGCAAAAACTGATCGAGGCGGTCAGCGGGGTTGACGCGCAACCCGAAGTGCCCGCGCCATCGACCCCGCGTTTGCTATGGCTGGTGAATGAGGTGGGCGAAGCAGCGGTCGAGGCGTTTGCCACCTTGCTGCAATTTATTGGCTTCATCGGACAGATTGTGAAGGCGATCTTTGAACTGATACTGCATCCGCGCAGGTTCCGCATTCATGCAGTAGTGCAGCATTTCGACATGGTAGGCGTGCGTGCGCTTGGCATTATCGGCCTGATGAGTTTCCTGATCGGGATTGTGATTGCACAACAAGGGGCGGTGCAGTTGCGGCAATTTGGTGCAGAGGTGTTTACCGTCAATCTGGTCGGGCGGCTGACGCTGCGTGAACTGGGCATATTAATGACCGCAATCATGGTTGCCGGTCGTTCTGGTTCTGCCTTTGCCGCCCAAATCGGAACGATGAAAATCACCGAAGAGATTGACGCCATGCGCACCATCGGCGTCGTTCCGACCGAGGCATTGGTTATCCCGCGTGTGCTGGCAACGGTGGTGATGATGCCTTTGCTGGGGATTTATTCGTCAATCGTTGCCATCACCGGCGGCGGGCTTTTGTGCTGGATCGCGCTCGATATTCCGCCTGCGACATTTATTCAGCGTATCCGTGAAGTGACACCAATCACCGATTTCTATGTCGGCATGATCAAAGCGCCTGTTTTCGGTGCGATCATCGCTATGGCTGGCTGTTTCCAAGGGATGCGGGTGCAGGGAAATTCCGAAGAGGTCGGGCTAAAAACCACCGCTGCTGTGGTGCAGGCAATCTTCCTTGTGATTGTCCTCGACGCATTTTTCGCTGTGTTTTTTAGCTATGTCGGTTGGGACTGAACGATGCAGCCAATCATCTCTGTGCGCGGGCTGCATAACGCATTTGGCGATCAGGTGATCCACCACGATCTCGATCTTGATGTGATGCCGGGTGAAATCCTGGGCGTTGTCGGCGGATCCGGCACGGGCAAGTCGGTATTGATGCGGTCGATTATCGGTCTGCAAGAACCACAAGCTGGCGAAATCACTGTGTTTGCGGAATCAATGCGCGGCAAAGAAGAGGACGAGGCGACTGATGTCCGCCGGCGTTGGGGGGTGTTGTTTCAGGGCGGCGCTTTATTCTCTACGCTGACCGTCGCGGAAAATGTGCAGGTTCCACTGAAGGAATTTTACCCCGATTTTTCACGCTCGATGCTGGATGAACTGGCGCGGTATAAAATCCATTTAAGCGGCCTGCCCCAAGACGCCGCGCACAAATATCCGTCTGAACTATCCGGCGGTATGAAAAAGCGCGCAGGCCTTGCCAGAGCATTAGCGATGGACCCAGAGCTGTTGTTTCTTGACGAGCCAACCGCTGGCCTTGATCCAATCGGTGCTGCGAAATTCGACGAGCTTACACTCAGCCTAAAAGAGACACTTGGGCTTACTGTCTTCCTGATCACTCACGATCTTGATTCGCTTTATGCCATTTGCGATCGGGTCGCGGTTCTCGCGGACGAGAAAGTCATCGCCATAGACAAAATCGATGCGCTGCTGGCGACCAAACATCCTTGGATACACGAATATTTCTCTGGACCTCGCGGCCGTGCTGCGCGCCCGTTTGACAGGCGCGAGAAATAGGCCGTGGACAAGCTGACTGACTACAGGCCATAAGGTAAAGACATGGAAACCAAAGCCAATCATATCCTTGTAGGTGCAGTAACTCTGCTGCTGCTCGCCGTGTTGGCAGGTTTTACTATCTGGTTGTCGCGCAGCAGCGACGGCGTGAAGAAGGAATATGACATCTTCTTCCAACAATCAGTCAATGGCCTTGCCAAAGGATCGGGTGTTACCTTTTCCGGTGTGCCGGTTGGACAAATCAAAGACATTAAGCTGTGGGGGCCGGATCCGGATTTTGTTCGCGTGCGCATCTCGATTGACGCGAAAATTCCAATCCGCTTGGGCACAACAGCGACCATCAGCGGCGTAGGCTTCACCGGCGTTTCGGAAATCCAGCTTGATGGCGGCATCAAAGGTGCACCCCGGATCACTTGTCCGAAAGTGAATCCCAAATCAGTCTGCCCAGCCGGGGCGCCTGTAATCGCCACAAAGCCAGGTGCTTTGGGCGAATTGCTTAACGATGCGCCACTGCTGCTACAACGGCTGTCCACACTTACCGAGCGGTTGACGAACATCCTGTCAGACAAGAACCAATCATCCATCGAGAAAATTCTGGTGAATGTCGAAACCTTGTCCGGCTCGCTAGCCGCACAAGCGCCCGATCTGCAGGCCGCTATTCAGGAATCGCGCAATACACTGTCGAAAGCAGGATTGGCCGCAGATCAACTTGCGGCAATGTCGACAAATGCCAACGCGCTGCTGAATGATGAGGGTAAGCCGATGATGGCGGAGCTGCGCAAAACACTTGCTGCTGCAAACGGCAGTCTTACCGCGCTAGAGGGTGCAATCAAGAGTACCGGACCAACGGTCGAAACTTTGAATACGCAGACATTGCCCGAAATCAACATGCTAGCCCGCGATTTACGGCAGCTATCATCGTCGCTTAAAAATGTGACCGAGCGGCTTGATCAACAAGGTGTCGGAGGTTTGGTATCATCGCCGGAACTGCCAGATTACAAGCCCGGCAAGAAATGAACGGAAAGGGACGCAGGATGAGTTTCGGAAAGCTATTGCTGCCACCTTTGCTTGCGCTGGGACTAAGCGCCTGTGTGAATTTGGGCGGTAAAGTGCCGCCATCGATGCTAGTACTGACGCCTGCAACCGTGGTTGCTGGCGGCACGCTGCAACGCGGCGCTGCAAAGGATGCGTTGGTCATCCTGATCCCTGAAGTGCCTCGAAAGCTTGAAACTAACCGTGTGCCAGTGCAGATCGACGGCAGCAACATCGCCTATCTGCAAGATGCTGTCTGGGCCGACAAGCCAGCGCGGCTAATTCAGATGCTGTTGATGGAAACCATCTCCGCAAAGAATAACCGGATGGTCCTTAACCAGGTCGATGCCGGCGGCAAAGCCGAGCATTATCTGGCCGGAGCATTGCTGGAATTCGGCGTTGATGCGACACGCAACGAAGCGGTTGTTATTTACGACGCAGTGCGTTTGCAAAATGGCAAAGAAGTCGAGAAAAAGCGGTTCGAGGCGCGCTCGACTGTGTTGGAGATAAAGCCCGGAGCCGCTGGTTCGGCATTGAACAATGCGGCCAACGTGGTGGCCAACGACATAGCCGCATGGTTAGCTGCGCCCGCTTAAAGGGCGTCAGCAAACCCTTCCGGCTCTGGCCAATTTTCGGATGATAGCGCCAGCACTTTGAACAATTCGCCCATTTGGCTTGGCTCAACCAAACGGTCCCGCATAGCTTTCACATCATCTGCACGGTCGGGCGAATGGGCCGCAAGCTGCTCTGCGCGCATGTCGATACCCAAAGCCTGTAACCAGCGCCCTTGTTCAACCGGGCCACTGACCCGCAAATTTTGCATCCGCGCCAGATTAACGATTTCGGGGAAGTTCACATGCGCGGTCAGATCATGGTCGCCGGGATTTGCAAACGGGTCTGCATATTCATGCGCCTTTACGGCTTGCAAAGTGCTGCCCAGACCAGGCGATGCATAGCCATAATCGATGACGAGCAACGCGCCACCTTGATCTTTCAACAGCCGTGTTAGCTCGAACAAAACCTCACTGGAATCAGGCGAGGTTTCGTAAACACTGTCGCTGGGCGCACTGCGGATATCGACAGGGATCATGTGGTCGACGGCGCGCGTTCCCGGCATGGCCATAAACTTGTTCCCCCGGTCACGCGCCACCACGCGTTCACGCCAGCCTGCATGTGTGGAGACATATTGCCGGATGGGCAAAGCATCGAAAAACTCATTGGCGATCACCAACAAAGGTCCAGCTTTGGGAAGCGTTTCGAGGCTATAATGATGGACAGCGTTCGGAACATTCCGCAACTGGGCCGCGCGTAAAACCTCGCTGGTTTCAACAAAGTGCACTGCTGGAGCAAAACCGAATTTCTCGGTCGCGCGCAACAGATCGGCCATTAAGCTACCGCGCCCAGGGCCAAGCTCGACAAGGTTTACTGTCTCTGCCCTACCACCACTACGCTGCCAAAGATCGGTCAACCACAGCCCCACCAGTTCCCCGAACATCTGGCTGATTTCAGGCGCGGTGGTGAAATCACCATCGGCACCAAACGGATCGCCTTTGCCGTAATATTCGGCATTGGCCTCGCGCATATATTCAGCAACGCTTATCGGGCCGGATGCCTCTATCTGTTTGGCGAGCCGCGCCGCAAGTTGAGATATCTCATGCGACACTATTGGTTCCAACAAAGGGCTCGACACGCTGACGCCGGCCTGATGCAGTCAGCACCAAATACAGTCCGATAACAATCATCGGTACCGTCAACCACTGCCCCATGCTGAGGCCAGTTTGCTCCACAACATATACAAGATGCGCGTCGGGTTCGCGGACAAATTCAATCAGGAAACGGGATATTCCATAGATCAATCCCGCCATACCGAACAGAAAGCCGGGTTTGTACCGCGCATGGGTTTTGAAGAATAAAGGCCACAGGATCGCTGCCATTAGCAAACCTTCGGTTGCAGCTTCATAATGCTGGCTTGGGTGGCGCGGCTCTGGCCCTGCCGGAGCAAGACTGGTGTCAAAGATAACGCCCCAGGCAACATCGGTCTCATGACCCCAAAGTTCTGCATTGATAAAGTTGGCGCAGCGCACAAGGAACAAGCCAAAGGGGATGCAGCAGGCGACATAATCGCAAACACGCAGGAACGAGAGTTTGAACCGCCGGCTATGCAACCAGATTGCGAATATCGTGCCCAAAGTGCCGCCATGCAGCGACATTCCGCCTTCCCAAAGCTTGAAGATATCCACCGGATTGGCGAGAATAGAAGGCTGATAAAACAGGATATAACCGATACGGCCGCCAAGGATGATCCCAAGCGTCGCGTATAAAATCATATCATCAGCATGCACCCGCGACATCGGCGCGCCGGGCTTTGCGATCAGCTTAATAAGCAGCCAATAGCCGAGCATAATCCCGAACAAATAGCCAAGCGAATACCAGCGCAGTTTGAAAAAGCCGATTTCAAACAGAACCGGGCTGACCCCAAGCTCAGACATGCGCACAAAATCAGGTGCAGCTGCTAGAATTTCCAAACTCAAACTCATTTCCCTCCGACTATTGCGTCCCTATAGCGTCTAAGACACAAGAGAAAAAACAAAAAGGAGAGATTCGCGATGCCAACCGATCTGGATCGGGCAATTGAGGCGACTGTGGCCAAGCTGACAACGTCTGATGGGCCGCTGTCGATTGGATATATTGAAAAATATGGCCATCAAATGCCGTACATGACCAAGGCACCAGCCAATCTTCGCGATTACCTTGATGGTTTTTGTGCAATGCACGCAAACAAAGAGTTTCTTGTTGATGGGGAGCAGCGATTAACCTTTGCCGAATGCCATGCAGCGGCGCGTGCGCTGGCAGGCGGATTAGTCGATGGTTATGGCCTGCAAGTCGGCGACCGTGTCGGCATCGCTGCCCGTAATTCTGCAAACTGGATCATCGCGTCGATGGCGATCGTAATGGCGGGCGGTGTTGCAACTTTGCTGAATGGTTGGTGGCAGGGCGGCGAGCTGGCGGAAGGTATCCGCATGGTCGACTGCCGCTTCTTGCTCGCCGATCAACAGCGCGCCGCGCGTCTAGACGGTCAGGATATTGCCGGATGCGAAGTCCTGTTGTTCGATCATGATACTGCCCCGCTTGATGGCCTAAGCGTCTTGCTTGCTAAAGGGGGTAGCGCAGAAACGCCGCTTCCCGCGATCCAGCCGACCGACAATGCGACGATTTTGTATACTTCGGGTTCGACCGGCCAATCAAAAGGTGCCTATTCCGATCACCGCGCCGTTGTGCAAGGCGCGATGAGCTATGCTGGCCAGACGATGGTGTTCTTTGAAATATTGACCGCTGTAGGAACAGCAATGCCCGCGCAGCCATCGGCGCTCGTCAACGTGCCATTGTTTCATGTTACAGCATCAGTGCCACTTGTTCTGCAAAGCTTTGCCATTGGCCGTAAGCTTGTGATGATGCCGAAATGGGATGCAGAGGAGGCTATGCGCCTGATCGAAAAAGAAAAAGTCAGCTATTTCGTCGGCGTGCCGTTAATGAGCATCGAGATTGCGACACATCCAAACAAACATAATTACGATCTGACCAGCTGTACTGCCTTTGCTGCCGGTGGAGCCCCTCGCCCCGTCGAGCATGTGCGCAAGATCAAAAAGGAAATGGACTGGAGCTACCCGCTGTTGGGATATGGCTTAACCGAGACAAACGGTGTTGGTTGCGGCAATTTCACCGAAAACTATCTTGCCAAGCCCGACAGCACTGGTCCCGCGACTAAGCCATTGGTCGAAGTTGGCATCTTGGATGATGATGGCAATCAAATGCCACAAGGCGAACGCGGCGAAGTCTGCATTCGCACCATCGCCAATTTCACTGGCTATTGGAACAATCCAGACGCAACCCGCGATGCGTTTACCAGCGATGGTTTTTTCCGCACAGGCGATATCGGCTATCTGGACGAAGACGGCTATCTATTCATCGTCGACCGCAAAAAGGATATCATCATCCGCGGTGGTGAAAATATCAGCTGCCCTGAGGTTGAAGCGGCTGCCTACGAACATGACGATATCATCGAGTTGTCAGTTTTCGGCATTGAAGACGAGCGTTACGGCGAAGTACCGGGCATGGTATATTTGGCAAAGGAAGGTTCTGATATGGGGCCAGACAAGCTCCGTGACTATCTTGCCAGCAAACTAGCGCCGTTCAAAATCCCAGTGTATTTCTGGCAAGTGCATGAACCATTGCCTCGTCTTGGCACCCAAAAAATTGATCGGGTGACGCTACGCCGTGAATATAATGAGATCGCCAAAGCAAGCTGACGCTTTGCAAACGCTGTGATGCTTCCTAAGGGATATGCATGCAGCGCGAAGCACTCCGCCCAGCACAGCAACGTGCCATCATTGATCGCAAGGCCTTGGCCGAGCGGCTGGACGATATTGTAGAGCGTGACGGCTTGCCAAAGGCCCGCGTGGCAATTGTTGCGGAATTGCAGCAGGCGCTTACGCTTGGCCGTGCGGAAATCGCCAATCGGCTGCGGATCCATCCGTCAAAAGGGTATAGGGCGGCGCAAGAACAAGCGTTTCTGGTCGATCAGCTTGTCAGGCTGATTTACGATTATGTCGTCCAACACCTGTTCCCGATCAGCAACCCGACAGCGTCAGAGAAGATCGCAATCCTTGCCGTTGGCGGCTATGGGCGCGGGGAAATGGCACCGTTCAGCGATGTCGATATCGCCTTTGTCACGCCGTATAAGCGCACAGCATGGACCGAACAGGTAGTCGAGGCGGCACTCTATCTGTTGTGGGATCTCGGCCTGAAAGTGGGCCAATCGAGCCGTTCGCTGGACGAAACCGTCAAAATGGCATCTGAAGATCTGACCATAAGAACAGCGTTGCTGGAAAGCCGCTTTGTCTGGGGCGACCGCGATGTCTATGAGGAAGCGGCCAACCGGTTCTGGAACGAAGTGGTGGGGAAAACCGCTCCCCAATTTGTCGCGCTAAAAATGACAGAGCGCGATGAGCGCCACCGAAAAATGGGGGATAGCCGTTACGTTGTCGAGCCCAACATCAAAGACGGCAAAGGCGGATTGCGCGATCTGCATACATTATATTGGATTGGCAAATATGTGCACCGTGTGCACACGCCCGCCGCCTTGGTTGACGTCGGGTTGCTGACTGCGGAGGAATACCAGAAATTTGAACGTGCCGAAAATTTCCTATGGTCGGTGCGGTGTCATATGCACGACCTTGCCGGTCGCGGCGAAGAACGGCTGACCTTTGACTTGCAGCGTGATGTTGCGGAACGGATGCGTTTTGCCGACAGGCCCGGCCGTTCGGCAGTAGAACGCTTCATGCAATATTATTTCCTCAACGCAAAAACCGTTGGGGATTTAACGGGTTTGTTCCTTGCGCATCTGGATGAAAGAATGGGTAAAAAGGGGCGGCGGTTTTTGCCAAGCCTGTCCCGGCGCCCGCGCAAGCTGAACGGGTTTACCCTAGATCGCGGACGGCTAGCATTGCCGGATGATGCTTTTTTTGCCGAGCGCCCCGGTAGGATGATCGAGATATTTCATCTGGCGGATCGCTTTGGCTTGGAGATACACCCCCTGGCCATGCGTACTGCCCGCCGCGATGCGCGGCTGATTGACCACAAAGTCCGCAATGACCCGGAAATCAATGCGCTGTTCCTCGATGTCTTAACCTCGCCCAGAGATCCGGAAACGGTGCTTCGCTGGATGAATGAGGCAACGGTATTTGGCCGGTTTGTGCCAGATTTTGGCCGTGTCGTTGCGCAGATGCAGTTCGATATGTATCACCATTATACAGTAGACGAACACAGTATCCGTGCGATTGGATTGCTTGCCGAAATTGAGCGCGGTGATCACAAAGCCGATCATCCATTGTCGACCGCGATCGTACGCCAGATTGTCAGCCGCCGCGTATTATATGCCGCTGTTCTATTGCACGATATCGCCAAAGGGCGCGGTGGCGACCACAGTGTTCTGGGTGCCGAAGTTGCCCGTAACCTTTGCCCGCGGCTTGGGCTGAGCGAGGCAGAAACCGAAACCGTGGCATGGCTGGTCAGCAAGCATCTGTTGATGTCGGCGACGGCATTTAAACGCGATCTTTCGGATTTTAAGACCATTCTGGACTTTTCCCAGGTCGTGACATCGGCAGAGCGGTTGCGCTTGCTACTGATCCTGACCGTCGTAGATATCCGCGCGGTTGGCCCGGGCGTATGGAATAGTTGGAAGCGTCAGTTGCTGTCCGACCTGTTTGAAGGGACCGAAGAAGTTCTGCGCCTTGGCCACAAACAACGCGGGCGTGACGAGCGCATTAGCGCAAAGAGAGAGATGCTGGCCCAGCAATTGGGATTATCCGAAAGCGGCTTTGCAAAACTCGCCAAGCGACTTTCCGGGCCCTATTGGATTGCCGAACCAAGCGACATTATTGAGCGGAATGCACGGTTGTTGCTGGCATATGATGGTTCGGGCCTTGCTATCGATGCATGTTTTTATCCCGATCGCGGGGCGACTTTGATCACTGTCTTAGCGGCAGATCATCCGGGTCTGTTCTATCGTATTGCGGGCGCCATCCATGTTGCGGGAGGGAATATCATCGATGCGCGGGTGCATACAAGCACAGACGGAATGGCGCTCGATAACTTTCTGGTTCAGGATCCCTTTGGTCGTCCGTTTCAAGAGGCTGGACAGATTGAACGGTTGAAGCAAGCGATCAAAGAGGCACTCGTAAATCGTAGCACGCTGGTGTCTCGCCTGGATGCCAAGGCCGCTCCGCGCAGACGAGCCGAGGCATTTTCTATCGCGCCGTCAGTCTTTGTCGATAACGTCGCGTCTAACCGCTTTACCGTCGTCGAGGTGAATGCGGCGGACCGCCCTGCATTGCTCAACAATCTGGCGCAGGCGCTGTTTGAATCAAAGGTGACTTTGCACAGCGCACACATAGCGACTTATGGTGAGCGAGCGGTCGATACATTTTATGTAACCGACCTGTTAGGCGGGAAGATCGAAGCTAAACCACGCATCAAAGCGTTGGAAGCACGGCTGCTAGTTGCAGCAAAGGGGAATAGCGACGGCATCATCGCCAACGCGGCCTGATTAAACCAGCTCGCCGTTTGCTGGCCCAAATTTACTGACCACTGCACTGACCAAGCAACAGGCAAAAAAAAGGCCGATCCTAAGACCGGCCTTTTTCAAAAAATCAGAGAATCTTAGTTACCCGAACCTGGGCCATAAGATACTTCAACGCGGCGGTTCTGAGGCTCACGAACGCCATCGGCGGTCTGAACCAGAGGAGCCGTTTCACCGAACGCTTCGGTCGAAATCGCGCTGCCGTTAATACCCTTGCTTTCAAGATATCCACGAACAGCCGTGTTGCGACGTTGCGACAGGCCTACGTTGTAGGTGTTCGAACCCGATTTATCGGCGTGACCGGCAAGCATTACGCGCGCGTTACCGCAGTTTGCATATTGCGATACAGCGTTATCAAGCACCGAAGTTGCTGCTGGCAGCAGATTCGATTTGTCCCAATCAAAGAAGACAATGTACGGACCAGTGTTGCACGTTACGCGCGGTGGCGGTGGTGGCACAGGACGTGGTGGTGGAGGTGCAATCACAGGTGGTGGTGGCGCCACTGGAGGCTCTACGACTTGAACAGGCTCTGCACCGCCAAAGTTGTATACCAAGCTACCCATCAAGCTGTGCGAACGGAAGCGTGTTTCAACATCACGGCCAAGACGATCAACCAGATTGACCTTTGGCGCGTTAAAGAAGCGATACTTCAAGCCAACATCCCAGCTATCGCTGAGTGGAGCGCGGATGCCTGCAAGCGCTTGCCATGCAAGACCAGTGTCCGAATCATCAAGCCATGATGGAGCAGCAAAAATTTGCTGCACATCGACCCGAGCAACACCTACACCGCCGCCGACGAAGCCCTGAAGGCCATCATCTTCGCCGAAATCAAGCATGCCGTTGACCATGAAGCTGAGTGCGTTGGCATCACCACCAGTTAGTTTCAAGCCGTTCGTTACCGATGATCCAGCACCATTAGGAATTCCTCCAAGCGAAGTGGCGACGCTCTTAAGGTCTGTTTCACGATAGCTAGTTTCAGCTTCCAAGCGGAACCCACCGAAGTCATACCCAACAACGGCGCCAAAATCATAACCTGTATCGGTATTAATTGTACCCGCACCATTTATGGTGCCAATATCGATATCAAGGTCCTCTACAAGCATCGCACCGCCGTCAACACCAACATACCATGAACCATCGCGGGCCATAGAAGGTGAAGCCAGAGCAGTCGAAGCGAGTGCTAGGCCTAAAGCTAACTTACGCATCTACGTTCCCCTTTTCTTTCTTAAGGATAAAACCGGAGCTTGTTGTTACCGATTCTGCCGAAGTGTTGCAAGCGCACATTGCACCTAAACTGTTGCCGAAATGTCGCCTTTTGAAAGAATCTGTAAGTTTTAAACCTCAAATTGGTCTGTTTTAGAGGTGTTTGCGTTGCCAATCACCGTCGTGATGCTGTCGCGACAGCCATTATGATGGAATGCTGGAAATCAGCCGCAGATGATCGAGAATCGCATTAATAGCAGTGCGCGCTTCGATATCTATCGCTGCGCCATTAGTCGGGTTGCCAATTGCTGACGGCTCAGCCCATTCGCCGGCAATGTAAAAAAGTCTTTTTCCAGATGTATTTAGCCACAACGTCATACCCGCAACCGGCGCGATATAACGCCAGCTGCCCCCTGACCAACGCGCGATCTGCCCGGATCGCCCTGTCCATAGCCCGGTCGCCGCACCTGTAATCAGCCAACACAGGCCGTCGCTTGTATCGGTCAAACCTGTGATCGGCGTTGTCGCTTTGGCCTCAACCACCGGGTGCAACAACGCGTCGATGCGCGCCAGCGCCTCGTTATGTGTCAGCTCTTTTTGCGATTGGCCGACATACAGATTAGGCAAAGAATGCCGCCTTGTTGAATCTTCTGGCATGACAGTTTCCTTTGGTTATCTTATTGATTATATTATGTTATTGTAGTCAGATGAGCGTCAGAACCAGCGGCAACGATCGTGCAAATCGGCCCAGCTGGATAATGTTAAACTGAAGAACTGCACCTGATCCGATGGATAACGACGCGGTTTCAGCAGCCGTCAAAAGCAGGGATGAAGCGGTGCAACGCCATGTCGCAATCCGCGCCCCGCCGACATAAAGCTCCACTGCGTATTCAGTGGTACCCTCGCTATCGGGAACATCTGCACCGTCTGCCCAGATATGCGGCAATCGGTCGCGCCTTTTCCATTGGAGCAAGATGCCACCGTTTTCAAAACGCTCTGCCATTCCATGAACGGGCCTTGGCGGCCGAATGGCGTTTCCTGTCACTGTAATGTGCCGTTGGACCGGAATGGCATCAGCAATTCCTTGCGCTTCAACCAAGAACGATGAATCAACCGGTGTTGGCATCGAATCGAGCTGCAACAGGCTGTCCGGTTCGATCAGGAACACATCGGATTGCGCGGCATGAACGCCGTTGCTCTGTGTGCCAAAACAACCCCGCAGCAATCCGCTCAACCTATAATCCTGCGCGCCAATCTGCTCTGCATTGCCATAGCGGATGATTTCACTGCCAAGCCATAACAGCGGCGCATCAAAGCTTTTCGGGTCGCCTGACCCTGTTGGTAAGGTCATTCCAGCATTGAGCAGGCGGATAACCGGTTGGTTCATTCGATCTTCCAACATGGCGGTATGCGGTGGCAATTCCGCCTGCAGATGTCCCATAGTAGCAACGCCTTTTGTTCCGCCAAGTGCAACGTCGCGATCCCCATCCATCAAAGACAGCGCCGCCCGCCGCCATCCCGCACCTGTTCCCGCTGCTGCGGCAACCAGCACCGCGCGGCCCGGATCGTCAGTTCCAAATGCAGGTAAATCGGCGAGTAAAAGCCGTGTTTCACCTATAGTCAGGTCAGTGGCCGGCAGGCTGCGGCCAGGGTCAGCGGCCGGATTGACACTAGCGCCCTCGCCCCATTCGCGTGCGATAACGCGGGTTGTGCCGCGCTGATGTTCCACCTCGACGATCCGCAATGCCTGTGCGCCGCTCGTTTCCGAAAGGCGGTTTCCTGCCTCAATAACCGTGGCACTCACTGGCAACGATGCCGTAAAGACATTCAGCCCGCGCCATTGCTGCAATATTTGCAATTCCGCCAAATGACGCGCAGCTGAGGCTTCAAGCACAGCTGGCAAGTCAATCTGCGTCTTGGTTCGGGCGTTGCCCATCGTCCTGCTCGTCTGCACCCCTGTTTGAAAATCACGCTCTGCCTCGTAATGCCGGATGGAGAGTGACGATGGCGCACGGCTATTGGCTTCTCGCGATCGGCTTGGGCGGCTGATACGGCTTTTGCCGTCTGATATCGCTGGGTCAGTCAAAATGTTGGTTGGTGTTGCCGCATTCCAATCAGACACCGTCATTTTATCACCCAGCGGGCGGATCAAAACAGGCAGAACCGCAACCAATGGCTCCAATGCAGCGCGGCAATCACTGCCCTGCGCTGCAAATCCGGTCAAAGTCGCGGCGCTTTGCCCCGTTATCGCGCCGGCCGATGTTGCCGAGGCGATGTCCATAAGCGGCACAGGCGTCTCGCGTTCAAAAAGCTCAAACGTCAACGACGGTATGCGATTGCCAAAATCGGCAAGCTGGAAATCTTCAAACATCGCATAAGCGATTCCGCGATGCGCGGGGCATTGGCCCGAAGCCTCAGCTGACGATAAAATCGGATCCAGCTGCTGATCGCCATAGCCATTGTGAAACCGAAATGTGACTTCGCTTTTGAAATCACCCGCTGCGCCGCGTAGCAGATTTCCGTCTGCCTAAATCCGCCCTATCCGAGCAACCGGGCGACTGGACAAGGCGACAGCAAAGCTGGCCGAATAGCTGTAATTGATCGCGGATGGACGGCCTTTGCCGCCGCCGCTTTTCTTGCGCGTTTCGATCAAGTCGGTGGACCAGATCACAGTCCCCGCGACCCGCATTGCACCAAAAATTGCGGGAACTTGCGTGCCATAGCTGGATGTTTGGATATCCAACTCTTTGATCCGCGGGCCTTCACGCGCCTTGCCGCCGCCGATAATTGCGCGATCAATCTGTTGGCCGATTGCTGCGCCAATAGCGCTGCCGATGGGTCCGCCCAGATACGTGCCGACTGCGGACAAAATTACGGTCGCCATTTCAATCTCCAATCATGCGCCGGATGGCGACTATCGGCCAAGGCGATGCGCCCGGCGTATGAACGACTTTGCGAAGGCCCGCATGGCTGTGGACCCAGCCGTCATCAGCACGAATCATCAGGTGGAACTGCCGGGGCGAACAAGCCACGATCGCAATGTCACCGTCGAGAAAACGAGTGGAAAGGATGGTAGGAGGCAATCCAACAATATCCATATAGGATAATATGAACTCCAATTTCACACCTTTAAGGCTGTAACTTGAAAGCACATCCCGCGCACCAACCGCATGAGCAACTAACCCCACACAGTCCAAAGCCACGCCCGGCGTCCTGCCATGCAACCGGAATGGAGTGCCGATTTGAGCCAAAGCCCGTGCTGCGATTGCGTCACCTGTATTAGGCTTCACGACCCGGCGCCGGGATATCGGGTCAAAATGTCATTGCCGGGCAAATAGGGTTCACCGCGAAAATTGATCGCATTAAAGAACCGCGTTCCACAGGTCGCGATGGTTTTGTCGCACCCCTCGATCAGCTCCACTCTGCCACCGGGCGGCGCTAGAAAGGGTGGCGGCACCATCAGTTCAATACTGGACGCGTTAGCCGACAGAATATCGGACCAAAGGCTGCAATTTGCGCCATCAAGCCACCGCATTTTTCCGAAAGCAAAATTCGCGTGCCCCCCCGGCAGCGGCGCGGCTAAACCTATTACGCTGCCAATGACTGACGCAATCTTTGCCTGATGCGTGAACTGTGCAGCATTCAATCCGCAATCAGCATCACAGAAATCGGCGCGACAACCGGGCGATGTATAGGGCGCAACTGCTATGTCCAGCTTTGCTGCTGGCCCCTTAAACTCTGCCTCAAATTCGCTGCTGCTATGCGAAATCGCGCCCAGCTCTCCAACCGCAAGCATGCGCACATCCGCCGATGGATCAGTCCAATCAAACAGGAAAATCGAAAGCCGCGCCGCATCCCATCGCCCTGCACCCAAATCATCGGCGCGGATGGCGTCGGCGGTCAAGGCGCCGCGCACATCCAGCCCGTCGACCTCCATGCCAATGCTTTGCGTAATCGAACTGGGCATCATCCCGGGGCTGGCCCGCAGGACCAATCCATCCATTTCGACATCGCTGTCATGCGAGGTAAAGCCAAGCGTCACACCGTCACGCCGCTCCAATCGCCAGCCATAAGCGGCACTGGTCAGCGGCCCTTGCAGCCAAGCCTCGCTCATGCCGCGTCCTTCACTTCAATCAAAGGCACGCTGGCGAAACTACCCGCGGCAAAGGTCGCGCGGCTTGCGTTCAACCGGTCCTCGGCAAAGCGCACTGGCACATCGAAGCGGAAGCCAGCTGTAATCTGTGCGCCGATAACAGGCGCAGTCTGAAAATTGATCCGTCCCATCGCGCCAAGTGTCCAGCCGGTTGCAACGACCCCATTCACTGCCACCACAACCGATCCGGCGCGCGGACGTGTAATCCGGCGAACCTGTGCAGAGGCCGCTGCGCCATAGGACTTAATCAACGCAAAGTTGGTGGTCACACCGTCACCGCTGCCGATCACCTGATCCAAAGCCGTTGGCACGCCCGTTGCGCTGTTTGAACTATCATCAAAAGGATCCGCAAAACGAAACGCAATCGCTGCCCCGCGCCGCGCCCGAAAAAACGCAATCAAGGTTGCAAGCTCTGCCTCTGAACGCACTCCCGGCGCGACATCATAGGACAATCGGGCATCGGCCCAATCGGTGTTGCGCCTCTCCTGCCCCGACAGCATGGTCACAACATTGGTCGAAAACTCAGCGGTTACTTCTGCCTCTTGCCCAATCGCAATCGGGAAAGTCACATCATCAAAAGGTTGCACATCGTCCTCACTTTCGTATTCAGTTTTTGGGCCAATTTGGAACCAGGTAAAACCGTCACGCGCGACTTGAGGCAGCGCCCAGACATAGGTTTGCGCCGTCCCGCGTTCACAGGCGGCCTGTGCGGCAAAGGCGATCTCGCGCCATTGCGCTTTGTCTTCTGGGCGCAGCACGAACCCGGCAAAATAATGTTGCTCTGTTATGGGATAGCCAAGCCGCGACAGCATCAACGGCATCGCGCGATTGGTTGCGCCATGATTGCCGCTTGTGACCCAGTCGTAATCCTCAAGCTGCAGCACATCGAATGCAGGCGAAGCCCAATCAAGCGGCACATTGGCGCGCTTTGCCTCTGGGACCAGCGGGTCGAGGACCGTTGGCAGGTACACCAGCAAATGGCTTTCAAACGGCGCCGAACCCGCTTCATCCTTAACCGCTGCGACTAAAGCGGCGGTCGATGCAGCGAGCAGCTGACCCGCCCGATCCAGCATCGCATTTTGCGTGGCAGTTTTGGTTCCGCGAATATCGGGAACAGACACCGACAATGCCCCAAACGCAGCGGTTGCCGATGCATCATACAGACAGATCCGGTGGTCAGAGGTTATCCACCACCAAGGCTCGCCCACCTGAAATTTCACAGGCAGCGCCGCTGTTTTTTGAATGAACGCAAAGGCGCGGCCAACGGCTTGCAAATAGGCCATCGCGCCAGCATGCGCGGGCGACAGCAAGGTCGACGGCGGCACCCAGCCGGTCAGCGCCGCATCGCCATTTTCCGCCCGCTGTTTCCAATCGTTCCAGCAATGCGCGTCGAACAGCTCATAGCTTAAAGACAGGATCAGGTCATAGCCTGCGTCCTTTGCACGATTGGCAAAATCCAGATGCCATGCGCGGCACGGCGTATTTAGCGCGCCTCCTGCCAGGCTGGCATAAAGCCCGCCGCCCGATGGCTGTAGCCGGAAATAATGGCTCATCCCGACATAATGGTTGATCGTGTCGCGATAGCCCAGCGCGCGAAGTTGCCGCAAGATACGCGCGGGCGTCTGGTTATACGCATCGTCATAGCCGGTTGCCATTTTCAGGCTATGTTCGGGCACCATGACGTTGCCGGTATTCAGCATTACGCCTTCGCCGTCACAGCGGATTTCGGATAGTTCGGTCCAGCCCTCAACGCCCGATGCAAAGCTGCCAGCTGCGCCTGTGTAGCCCGGTGGGACCAAAGAAATAAACAGCCGGTCGATATCGCCAGCGAAAACCGGATCAGCCTCACCGGGTAATAAAAAGCCACCATCAAGCGCACTGAAAGGCAGCGTGATGATGGCGTCCTCTGAGCTGCCGACCGCATAGTTCCACAGCCGCACATACCAGTTCTTTGGTTGCCCCGCGGCGTCGCGCCCTTCGATTGTCAGCGTCGGTCCATTAACCGCATCCAGCGGCATGATCCCCGACGAGCGCCAGCGAAACCGCATTGTCAGCCGCCGGTAATCGCGGTTGGTTTCATAGGCGAGCAGCGGATGATCCCAGACATCCTCGCTTTCCCAAATCAATCCGGCCAGATCGTTGCTGCCATAAAACACCGCATCGACGCGCAGCGATTCAGGGCCAGTGGACACCACTGACGCCATCATCGGGCGCGGAAAGTTGAGCGTCCAAAAACGCGGATCGAACCGCATCAGCGGCGCGGATTCCTGATCGCGTCGCTCATCACAAAGCCAATAGGGCATGAGCTAATCCTCCGCCCGCATCAGTGCTTGCCGCACCGCGCGCGCCACTTGGCGGCTGGATCGTTGCAGCGCATCGGGCGCGCTGCCCCGGCCATTGTCGGACACATTAATCGTTACGCTAAGTTGCGCTGCGCCGCTGCGTCCCGCAGAGTTCGCCTCGACCCGCCCTGCACTGGTCGGCACAAACAGCTCGGGGCCGTTTTCACCAACGCGGTATGCGCGTCCCGGCGATACCGGGCCGCCAGTTGCCCGCCCTGGCGCACCAAACAGGCTGCCAAGCGCAGAGCCAATCGCGTTCAGCAACCCGCCCTGTCCGCTGCCACCGCCGCCACCAGCACTGCCAAGGATGGAGTCTAAACCACCACGGATCGCAGCACCGGCGATTTCGGATAACACCGATAACGCCACACGCCGCAAATCTTCAAAGCCGAATTTGCCGGTCTGGATTGCGCGGACAAGGCTGTTTTCTAACGCTCGCCCGGCACGGTCCATTCCGGCTGCAAATGGCCCATCCATTTCGGCACGCATCGTTGCCACGTCACGCGCAAAGCCTTGTGTGTCGGCGCGGACAGAGACGACCAGCCGTTCGATTTCCTCATCCATCGGGGAATAGCTCCATTAGTTCGGTTAAGGTGGTTGCGTCAGCCGCGTCGCCAGCGGGCGTCATCGCTGCAAGGATCGCGGCCAGTTCCGCCGGGGTCGCATCCCAAAAATCATCGGGCCGCCATCCCAGCAACACAGCGGTTTGCCCGGCCAGTTGGACGGCGCTGTCTGCAAAGGTCATCGTCCGCCCAGTATTTGCCCCAGCAGCATTTTCAGCGCGGGTGTAGCGGCGGCAAGTCCCTCATCGGCAACAGCCTGTGAGAACGCATCGCGCGACACATCGGGACCAACGTCAAACCGGCAATGCCAAAACAGCGCCACCATCTCCGATAGCTTCAGCTGCCCTGCTGCCGCACGCTCGACCAATGCGAACAACGGCCCCAGCTCTTCCTCCGCTGCGACCAATGCTGCAAAACTGGGGCGCAGCATAATGCCTGCAACCATGGCTTCGCCGCGTGCTGGATTGGCTGTGCGGCTCATAATGTCACCACTTGGCCAGAGCTTTCCAGCGCAAGAGTATAGCTGCGTTCGCCGTTGAAATCTCCAGCATAGTCCAGCCGCGCGACAAGGAATTTTCCGCGCATGCGCTCTCCGCTTTCAAAGCTCAATTCATAGTCATCCAGCACACCCGACAGCGCGTTTGATTTGATCCGCGTCTCGGCGACCGAGCCTGTAAATACGCCCGCGCCCGATACCGATACCGAGCGGATACCTGCACCCGACAGCAAATCGCGCCAGCCGCCAGAACCTTTATTGGTGATGACAACGGCATCGCCGTTGATGCTAAGCTGCGTAGTGCGAAGCCCGGCTACCGTGGTGTAAACCGGCGTTGTTGCACCGTCGCCGACCTTTAACAGGAAGGCGCTTCCTTTTTCTGCTGGCATGATTATTGTCTCCTGCATTGGACGACTCATTGGGAGAGGAGGTCGCCATGTTGATGGTTCAAATGCTCGCTGGGGCGAGCGCGATTATGAGTTTTGTTGCGACACCTGCGGCGCAAAATGTTTGCGCTACGCAAGTCATGGTTGCGCCGGTGTCGACAACGCCGGTGCCGCAAGACGCGCCAAAGACTGAGGGCCGTTTGCCCGATGCCGCTCCGAAAAGCCGTGATCCAGCGGTGCTGTTGCCAGAGTGCAAAGAGCCACCCCGGAAAAAGCGAAAGCGGCGGCTGTCGGATTATCCGATGGCTTGATGCCGGCACACGGCAAAAACCGTTAGTGCTGAGCCTGTCGAAGCACGTCTCACCGCATGGCACTATCCTGATAGACGCCCTTCGACAGGCTCAGGGCTAACGGTTTTTTTGTTCTATGTGACTTCAAGAACCCGCAACCGGTATTCAACTAATCCCGCCCATGGTCCTGCTGCATCTCGCGACACAAACGAGCGCACAAAGGCGATGCTGGCAACGCGCCAGCCGGGCAGATCTCGAGGCAATGCTGCCACCGCATCCTCGATATGCCCCATCAGGTCATGCAAACGCGCGGCTTCTTCGCCTTCATCCCACACCGTCAATGCCATGCGGAATTCGCGGCCAATTGCGGTTTTGGTGCTCCAGTCGCTGACCATTCCATCCGTGACCGAGATATAGGGAAAGACCGCGCGCGGCTCTGGCCCATCATACACCCCGCAATACGCAGCGGCGATGGCGGGATGCGCCTCTATGGCGGAAACAAGAGCGGACTGAACCACCCGGACAGCATCAGTCATTGGCCAAAATTCCTTAAATTGGGATCGTCAATCATCCGGCGTTTCAGCCGTTTTCCCGATAGTTCAACGCCATCGGGCAAAGCCTTTACCTCCACGCCCGGCGGTACAGGCCGCGCCGCCAGATGCCGGATCAGGCGTAGCAACAATCGGTCGGCGCGCTTGTTTGCCGCTTCCTGTAGCCGTTCGAACATCAGCGTTTCTCCTGACACGTCAGCACCATCCGCGCCGGGTCGCGAGGGTCGCTGACAACGCTGCGCACACCCAGAAAGCGTCCGCGCCAAACGAGCCGGGTTTTAAGGTCGACCCCTTCGCGCTTACGCATCGTTACTTGCCATCGCGGCATTGCAGACAGGCTATCAGCGGCGGTCAGATCAGCAGGGATCAGCGGTGATACCGCCGCCCAAGCCGCGCCGTCATAGGCATAAGCGCCAATGGATCCGCCCAGCGCATCGCGGTTGCCCAGGCGTCGTTCGATAGTGACCCGCTCTCGCAGCGTGCCGGATAATTCAGTCATGGTTTGAAATCCTAACTAAGCCCCTCCCCTTCAGGGGAGGGGTTGGGGTGGGGCTTGTCTGCGTAGTGCAAGACTGTAAGTCCCCACCCCGCTGCGACTAAGCATCTAAGATGCTAAGTCTCGCTGTCCCTCCCCTAAAGAGGAGGGGCTCAAGTAAGCCGCATCCGCCGCCACGGGCGTAGCAACGACGCCACCGCGGTCGGCGGTCCGGCATCCTCCGCCGCATCGCGGTGCGCGTGCAGATGTGCGGCAATACGCAACACGGCCATGCTGATCGCCTCTGGCAAATCCGGCCAACCCGGCACCATTCCGGCACGGTAGGTAACATCCGCCCTTCCCGCACTGCCCGGGGCGGTAAAACGCACCCAGCCATCCTGATGGCGGTTAATGTCTAGCTTGTAAGTATTGGGCGCTAAGGCAAAGCTTGCGCCTTCCGCTGGAATACCCGTCACGCTGGTCACACTGCGCACCGGCGTCGCGCCCAACCTTTGCCAGCTGCTAGAAACCGGCATCCGTTCAACGACGTCACGCTCGATCAGCAGTTGCCCTAGATAGCCCTCTGCATGCACCAATGCGGCGGCGATCAACGCAGCAATGCTGGAGTCTTCGTCATCGGATTCAAGGCGCAAATAGGTCTTTGCCGCGTCCACCGCATCAACGGTGAGCGCGACCGGTTGGATCGTCAGCATTTTGGATTTCCTTGATTAAATAACCCGCCGCCCCATCGCGGTCAGCGCAGCTTTCATTGTGATGGCGGACGCGGCAATTTCGCTTCGAAACTGCAGCTGCACCGCGCCGCCGGTCGCTCCAATCGCTACGATAAAGCTGGCGAGGATCGGGGTATTGGTATTGGCTGCACGCACACCTGCGGTCACACCTGTTGTGGCGCTATCTGCGATTTGTTCCGTGCTACCCAGCGTCGTTGCAGAGGTCGGGTGCATCATTTGCCCTGTGACTGCGCCTGACGGAATATCCAGCGCCAGCGCGATACCGGTTGTGTTTGCCACCGCCTGAAACGTGCCGATAACCTCGACCAAATAGGTCGTATTGGCCAGCGCAGCAAACGACAGCCCGGTTACAGGAGCCAGCGTAACAGTGCTGTTTGCGACATCAGCAGGCAGTTTCTGCCAAGCCCATGGATCGGCCCCGCCGCCGCCCGCCTCGCTTTGTTTGGCAAGCGGAGTATGCGCGTTAGGCGCAGTGCCAACGGTCAGCCGGGCCTCATCGGTAATCAGGTAAACCTCACCCGATTTAAGCCCGCTAGCCGTTGCCGCCGCATCAATCTGCGCGCGCGTCCCGCGTTTATGAGACAGCGACGGCATCAGAACGTCCCGCAGTCCACATCGCCAACCGCGAGTGTGACAAAGCCGTTGCCTGCATCTTTGCTCCACGCCATCGATGTGTTCATGCGGATGATACCGTCAGTGCCGCTGGTTCCCCAAAGATAGCCAGAGGTTCCGCCCGCAACGACTGCGGTCTTTTCATCCAGATCCGATGCCGGGATATTCAGCGCGGTTCGAAATGCGTTGACTGTGATCTTTCCCTCTTTCTGTCCGGTCGCGGAGGCATCGTGCAGGATCAGGAAATCGGCTGCGCCATCAACGGCGGCAACTGTGGTCAGGTCGTCGATTGCTGGCACTATCGGCAGCTTTGTCGTTGCCCCTGTGGCGATATGCAGCGTGCCGCGATCGGTAGTGAAGTGCGCTTCACCGGCAAGCATGGCGGCGGCGGGCAGATTAGCCTTTAGGCCGCGTTTGATTTGTAATCTGGGCATGTGTGTTCCTTTGAATGTAAAAAGGGTTTCGCGCAGAGACGCAGAGACGCAGAGACGCAGAGGATAGCAGAGGCCGCAGAGATGCGATGATTGCGGCGAAACCGCTTTCAAATTGTTCGCTATGTGAAAATCCACATTTTCGAATTGGATGAGCCTTCGGCTCGGCGAGACCTCTCTGCGGCCTCTGCTATCCTCTGCGCCTCTGCGCGAAACAAACTTCCTTAATTAAACGTCCCGCCGTCGATAATTTCCGCGACTGGCCCCTGCGGCCCAACCACCCCCGGCGGGCCAATGAGTGCCGCAACGGGCAAAGGCGGCGAAACCACCGCAGCCGCTGCAATCTTTCCATCGGGGCCGCGCCAACGCAGCACCACAACGGGCCTTGGCTGACGCCAGCGCAGCGCAATCATGCCGACACCGATTGGCGCAAGCGGATCGCGACGCTGTCTGTGACAATCACCCCGCCCGCAACCTCCAGCCGCGCGTCAGCGACATAGGCGCCGGGCGACAGGCTGGCAGAGACGATCGCCGGGATTGTTAAAGTCCATCCAGCAGGGTCATCTCCCGATGCCGCCCTTGGCGTGACCAGAAAGCTGGCGGCAAAGGATGCACTGGCAGACGCTTCACTGCGCCCCGGCGGCACAGCTTTCATCGCGGCACTGATCGCAATGACTTGGGCTGGATCGCCGGTGATGGCGTCAAGGGCGAGGCTGATCGTCTCACCGCGTTGGTAGGTATATGGGGTCATTTGTTTTCTCCCGAATGGGAAATCAAAAACCCCGTCACCCTGAACTTGTTTCAGGGTCCATCTATCAACCGCAACCGGCGGTCTTTGTGGAGAGATGGATGCTGAAACGAGTTCAGCATGACGGTGGTTGGTAAAGTCAGGCTTAGGTTTAGCTTACAGCGATCTTCAGCAACTTGATCGCTTCAGAATTCGACACCGCCCCGCCAAGCCGCTTTGTAGCGTAGAAATTCACATAGGGCTTGTTCGAATACGGATCGCGCAGGATGTTCGTCTCGCTGCGTTCAGCGATCAGATACCCCGCCTTAAAATTGCCAAAGGCAACGGGCAGGCTGCTCGCTGCGATATCGGGCATATCCTCGCTTTCGATCACTGGATAACCCAGCAACGTATCGGGCTGTCCGGTCACAAGGCCCGGCATCCAGATGAACGCGCCGTCCGCTGTCTTGAACTTGCGGATAGTAGCAAGCGTTGCCGAATTCATCACCCACACCGCACCCTGGCGATAGGGCGCACGCAGCGAATGCACCAGATCGAGCAGCTTGTTTTCCGGATTAGTCGCAGGCAACGCCGCTGCCGCACCCGATGCGACATATTGCAACTGGCCAAAAGCACGCGTGGTATCACTGGTCGATGCAGTAGCATAAGTGAGGAACCCTTTTGGTTTATCAAAACCATCACCATTAACAAATGCGGTTCCTTCAGATTTCGCAAACTGCGTCGCAATCTCGTCGGCCAACCAAGCCTCTACATCGAACTGTGCATCATCCAGCATCGCCTGTGTCGCTGCAGGATTGGCATAAAGCTCGCCAAAGCTGGGGACGATTTCGTTGAACACCGGCGTGTTGGTGGTTGGCCGGGCCGCAACTTCGGATGCCCAACCGGACGCTACGCCATTGGTGGTCACAAGCTTGCGATAGCCAGCTGAACCAACGCGCACCACATTGGCCACTGCGCGAATGGGGGAGATATTGCGCAAGGTCGCATCAATAACCTCGTCAATTTCGCGCGGGATCGCATAGCCGCCATCCGCCGCCACATTGCCGGCAAAACTTTTCAGCTCAACATCGCGGCCTTTACGCAAAAATCCATCAACAAAGGCATTGCGCGCCGGATCAGCAATCGCCGCTGCCCCCGACAAACGCGGACGCACGACTGTATCATCTGTATTCCCAACAGCATCAAATGCCATCTGCAACGGGTCGGCTTTCACTTCATAATCCATGTTATTCTCCATAAAAAAAGGCCGCCCAAAAGGACGGCCTTACGCACTTGAAAATTGTTGTTACGGTCTATTTTTCAGACCACTCCAGATCGGAAAATACGAAATCTCCCGTCGAACAGATCACGGCCAGTTTTGCCGTTTCACCCAGATCCATTTCAGGACTTCCATCCAGGTCGCCAATCTTGAAATTGATTTTTTTGCCGTCCGTAATCTTCAACGAAATAGCAATTTTCTCTCCGAGTTTGACTGCGCCAATCGGAAAGGGCTCATCCTCCTTTCCATTTTCAATTCGCGATAACAGAACCAACGCAGCCTTTGCTTTATGATCGGGCGCTATCAGTTTCACCGACCAACGGTTCTTCTCATCCGCGCTTTCAAGATAGATTTGCGCAAGGGGAGCGTATTGCCCTTTACGAAATTCGTTAGGCTGAATTTGCGCTGATAATGTGAATGATTTCAGGTCAACTTGCTGCTCAAGGGCAGAATAGCGGTCTGCTGCTGTGTCACAGCCATAGGTCATTGGCTTGGCATTTGCAGTTGCTGTTGCCAGCACCACCGTTAAAATCCCACTTAACACTTTGATAGTTCGCATGCTTCTCTCCGATCAAACAGCACGATTAGCGATAATACTGCTGCCGTCAATCCACCGCCAACACCCGCGCAAGCGGTTGCATGGGGTGGTTGACGACGCTGATTTCGATCAAATCAACATCGGTCAGTTCGCGATATGTTCCCTGCCTGCTTCCGCGCACGCGATAACCGAACGACAGCCCCGCCCCGTCCATAACCGGCGGCGCATCGGCATCCATATGCGCAATAACGCGCAAGCCCCGTTCGTCTTCGTGCAGTTGTTCGATAAAGCCGATCCGCTGCGTGCGATCATGTTGCCACAACAGCGGCAGCCCGGCCTTTGCAGCGCGCGCGAACGCGCCTTTACGGACAATATCTCCGCCCCGGTCCGGCTGATCAAAAATGGCGGCATAGCCTGCAAATCTCATTTCAGCACCAAACCTGTCAGCCCTAATTTCAGGGCGAGGCCGATCACCAGCAGCGCCAGCACTCCGCGCACCAGCCATTCGATCACCGCCTTACGCGCCGATTTCTTCGCATCGCGCCACGCAGAGAGCAGCTCGCGCAGATCCGCCATATCCTTAGCCGCGCTTTCATCCGAAAGCCCAAGATGCGCAAGCGCACGCTGGGCACCAGACTGTGACGCTTGCTCCAATAGTATTTTCAGCTCTGTATCGCGTGTCATAGTGATAGTCCCAACATCGTCCGTTTCTCTTCGGGGGAAAGGAAATCCGCGGCGCTTACTTGCGCCCATAATCGTTCGCGATCCTCGCTCAGTGCGCTGACCTGATTGGCATCGACCTTCAACGTTAAATCCGCAAACCAGGGGTGTAGCCCCTCCGCCAGCGCGTCCAGTATCTTTGTCGCCAATGGCAAGATCGATTGCCGCCACAGCGACTTGTTCGCTTCGCGGTAATTCGCATAGGTCGCATCGCCGGGCAGGCCGAGCAGCATCGGCGGTATGCCAAAGGCGAGCGCAATCTCGCGCGCTGCCGCTGCTTTTAATCCGGCAAAATCCATGTCCGCCGGCGACAAAGATAGCGCCTGCCATTTCAGCCCGCCTTCCAATAACATCGGCCGTCCGGCATTGGCTTGGCCAGAAAATTGCGCCGCCAGCTCCTCCTTTAACCGGTCAAACTGGTCGCCCGACAGCGCCTCCGCCGCATCATGCACCAACGCGCCACTTGGCCGCGCCGCATTATCGAGCAGCGCCTTGTTCCATTGTGCCGAGGCATTATGGATCGCAATCGCGCCCGATGCTGCGCCTAAACAGCCCAACCCATAATGGTCATCGAGCGGATGATGTGTGCGGATGTGGATCACCTCGTTCGCACCCAGCCGCGTGACCGCCTCGCCCGCTTTATAGCGAAACGCGGCGGGCCAGCCGCGCATATCGGCCTCAATCGACACCCGTTCAGGGCGCAGCGCATAGAGCTCGCACAATGATCCAACGGGCGCAGTCAGCAGCTGCACATAGCCATTGCCGTGCAGCAAAACTTGCGTCGCCAGCGTCTCCAGCAAGCTTTGCCCGCCGCTGGTCGCAGTGACCAACGCCAGCGCTGCATCGTCAGATGCAACCAGCGGCGCAGACGCAACGCCCTCTGCGACCAATGCCACCGCACGCTGCGCAATCGCATTGTGCAAATACCCTTCACGCATCTGCGCTTCATAGGATTTGGGCCACTCGCCAATTCCGCCACTGCCAAAGCTGCGCACACCAAATGGGCGCGTCAGTGGCACATGCGTTTTGCCCGGGCGCACGTCCGCACGCCCGGCCGATTTCCAGCCGAAGATTTTCATCACATACTCCTGTAAAGTCTAAAGCTGGCGGACCCGCGGCTCCACACCGCGTTTGCCCAGCATCAATTCTGTCATCGCCCAGACCAGCGCATCGGCGCGATCGGGGGAGCGGCCCGGGCCTTCATAACCGCCGCCAGAGATCAGGCCGCAGAGTTCATCCTCAAGCGCGGGAAACGCCCCTGCATGAAACGCTTTGCCCGACTGATATAATGCCGCGACTGGTTCAGCCCGCGCCACTTTGCCGCGTGATGCGTGAACCTTTTTCACCGGCATCCCCACGTCCGCCGCGCGCAATGTGCTTTCGACCATATCGCCGCCCTGATTGACCTCTGCGATCACGCGGTCGGCGCCCCATGCCTCGGCCGCTGCTGCAACCGCGCGCGCCCATCCCTCTGGCGATCGGCCCTTTACGCTGTGGTCGGCTAGTACATAGGCTTTGCCATCTGCGCCTTTGCCAATCGCCACAATCCCGCAAGCATCGCCGTTTTTGCTGGCGGGTGGGTCGACGCCAATGACGATCCTTTTGAAAAACCGATCACCCTGAGGTCCTGAGCTTGTCGAAGGGCGAAGGGCGACACGGCACGCTTCAATCAGCTCGCGTGTCCAAAGCGCATCTTCGACATCCTCAAGTAACTCGCCGAGCAATTCCTGACGCCCCAATCGCGTCCCACCATATAGCGATTCCATATAGGCGACGTAATCACCGGGCAGGTTGCCATTATCGTGGGTGGGGCCAGTAACAGTGATGCAACCCGGCATGGCCTTTATCGACCGCAACAACGCCGATGTTTGCGGAGTCGTTGTGACTAGGACTTTCGCATCCTTTTGCAGCCGCATTCCCAACAGCAAGTTGTCCCAGCAAAGCTTACCATTCGTCCATTTGGCGAGTTCATCGCACCACGCATAATGATGCTGTGGCCCGCGCAGACTTTCTGGTGCTGCGGCACCATAGGCCAACGCTATGCTACCGCTCGGGAAACGCAGTTCCCCTTTGCTGGATTGCCAGTCGAGCGTTTCACCGCTGCGCGCTGTCGCAAGAATGCCGCTTTCGCCCTCGATCATGATCCGCCGGACTTCGTCCTGCGTTGCACCGACCAGAGCGATGCGCAAATTCCCGTTTCCGCGCGCTAAGGCGTTGACCCATTCTGCGCCAGCGCGTGTCTTTCCAAAGCCGCGTCCTGCCGAAATCAACCACACGCGCCAGTCGCTATCGTCGGGATATTGCCCATTATGCGCCCAGCGTCTCCAATGTTCGTCTATCGCCCGGCGCACCGGTGCCGACAGCGAATTGACCAGTATCTGCCGTTCGCGTTTAGGCAACTGCGCCACTTCGCGCAGTAGCGAAAATAAGTCGGCGTTACGCCTTTTTGCCATCGATCCGCTTTCTTAGGACGTCCAGTTTTTTAAGGATCGCAGCGCATGCAACGTCTTCACTTGCGGCTGCACGCTTTGACGGACCACCCCTTTTCGCACCGTTCACAGTGCTGCGATGAAGGACAAGCAGGCGCAAGATTTGATCTGCATTCATCGACAGCGCAAACTGGCTTCCTTGTGCGCTAGCCTCGCTTGACCCCTCTTCTTCCTTGCCGCTGGAAACGGTCGGCTGTTCTGCCTGTAACGCCATATGTGCGCGTTCCAGCATCAAAGCCTCGATCGTGGCATGTCCGGCCTCTATCGCATCCTGCCATTGCGCTGCAAATTCGGGGTCGCGTATGCGGATGCGGCTGAAACCGTCATAGCTACGCCCCGTGGCCATCGCTGATGCCGTAACATTGCAACATTTCGCTAGGTGGTCCAGAAAAGCCTGCTTTTCACTCATGGTAATCGCGCGATTGCGCCTTTTGGCAATCTGCGGCTGTCCGTTAACCGTATTACGGATAACTTTGCCTCGACCAGCCTCTTGTTCAGTCGCCATATCCAAAATCCTTTCGTGCAAAAGAAAAGGAGAGGCAGGCACAAAAAAGGGGACACGCAATAGCATGTCCCCCGTTGAGATATAGAAAAGGGGACATGCTATTGCGTGTCCCCCAGTCCTAGCCGCCCAAAGGATTTCTCCCCGGCCCCGAATCACATTTTCCCGTTATGACAATATTTGCCACATCGGCGTTACGATGTCAAGATATATTTACCTATATGGTTATTTAGGTTGATTTCTCAGACGAGATACAAAATCGCTACAAACATTCTCATCAATGCACCCAACTATAATATGGAACTCAACGTTTCTTTCGTCAGCTCAAGAATTTTAGGATTGTTTTGTAGCCTTCCAGCATTTCTCGTAGAGCTTCAATTTCGTTCAGCCCAACATCTGCGGTTAACTTCAACCTGCCGTTTTCAACATAGCCAGTGACATTGAGTTTCCCGTTGTTTGCATCGAACTGCGCTTTAGGTGCTGCTCGATGGGTCTGGACGGTAGCCCCGTCTGTCATTGGCGGCTTCACGAGTTCGATTTGTTTCACAGGTATCCCGGTTGGGCTGCCGAAAGCACGTAAGTGGGAACCATCTTCTGATACCCACTCAACTTTTCGCGATTCAAATTGAATCACTCCTTCCGATGTCCATCGAACATAGTCGCCAACAGCTACCTTCGTGTGATGTTGCTCCGACGAGTTCCTCGCATCGACAATTTCTGTATCCTTTTGCTCAGGGAACACTCCGTCAGATTCAGATAGTCCTGCAAAGGCCAAAGTCGACCGATAGGTCGAAATCACCTCATCAGCTGCCGATGGGCTGTATGCGGCTTCTCCAGACTCCTCACGATCAATTGTCAGATACGTCTTTACTACGGTGTCGGACAGATCTTTGGCGGCCCTATATTTCTCCCACAACTCCTTATGGATCATCGGACAAACCGCTGCGCTTCGGATCACCTGACGCCGCTTCTCTGAGTCGGGATTGGCGTCAAGTATGATGCGCTTCGCACTTTCAGTAATCTGGAATTTCCGAGTCTTGCCGGTGCCACTGTCTTGCACAAGCCCATATTGTATGAGGGAGGCGGCGGTTCGCCAGACCTTGCCATCCACCGACTTCATACCCCATGCTTCTGCAAGCACCTGAACACCAACGGGGTGCGTATTCGCTTTCGAATGCAATTCATTGGCGCGCTCGATCGCCTTTCCGATGTCGAACATCGGATATGGCGGCGACCGGAATCGCTTCGGTTTGCAAGCTTCTTCGCTCATAGAACATTCCCTTCATAGCCCGATTGCCGACCTTAGACCAAAATGTCAAGTTACAAGCCGCTCGTGTAGCCCTTTTTTAACTTGCATCATAACCGATTTTCGTGTTTAAGCTGCGAGGATGTTAAATCGGGTTTTCAACTTTGAAGGTGTGGACTATCCGCTTGCGCACCTAAGGGGGTTTCGGGTAGTTGTGCCTGCTAAAGATCCGCTAGCGGCACCTGCAACATTGCAAGTTACGTTCAGCGCGCATGTTTACAGCGAGAAGTTTGATAATACCAAGCATGATGCTGGCCGTAAATTTGTAGATGACGGCGATGTGCGTGCATTTTGTCCCGCTCGTTACGGCTGCTCAATCGAGCTGTGCGATCTGATCAGGTATGGTGTAGGAGGTAAGGCATACCGTGGAAGAGACGGAAATGGCGTGTGGAACCACTTCTTTTACTGTGAAGCTGATGGCGTCCCATACCCTGTCTATTTTCGGTTAGGGAAAGCAGACAAAATCAATGGCGTTGATGGTATTTTGCACATCATTAGTGCATATCAACGCTCTGGACTCATGGCTCGCCATAAGTTTGAAGCCATCAAGTTTGCTAGGCTCGTCCACCAAATTTGTCCGCCGCCGAAAAAGTAAATGACCTTCCTCCCGGGGGAAGAAGGCCATTGTGCGAGAAGACCCTTGCGTCCACATTTCGCGGAACCCTTGCGGGTGGCACATCCCGAATCTCGCTTCGGATGTGTTACTGGTATATAAACCTATCGGTTAAGATACAACTAAAAGTTGACTCGACTCATCTCTTGAAGTGCACTTCATTGACGTAAACATTTGATGGACATGCAAATTCAAATTCGGTGCAACATCTCGCAAACTGGCACAGCTACGGCTTGAACCCCCAAAAACCCCTTCAAATCTGCTATTTATACAACTAAGCCAGCCCTCGCCCCCTGTCGCGCACCCAACATCGCAACTGGCTTCACTCGCAACAGCAAATCAAGCCTGATGTCGTCATAGACAACCCTTGGCGCAAGGGCCCGGCCTTGGCGTTTTTCGAAACGCACCAATCCATATCGCTCCATCGTGCGAAGAGTGCGAGAAAGGTTGGACTTTGCTCTTCCCGTGCGATCAACAAGCGCTTGCAATGAATTGGGTTTCTCTGCAACAATCAGTGCCAGCAGTTCACGATTGCGATCTGACAAAACCTTTGCAAAGCTGTCTATCGAGGTGAACCATACTTTGGGGGATTGCGCCGACGGCTTTACCCCACCGCGCGCAATAGCCATCTTCCGCGCCTTGTAGGCCGCTGCACTGGCAATCCCGATATTCAATGTCTTGTCAAAACCAAGATCGACAGGCGATTGCGATAAAAAGTTATCTGTAACTGATAACTAGCTGAGCGTCAATATAGGCCGCAAGCGAGACGAAGCCTCAGTCAGTCCCGAATCGCATTTTTCCGTTATGACAATATTTGCCATAACGGCGTTACGATGTCAAGATATTTTTACCTATATGGTTATATTATCCTACCACCCGTGCATAGATTTTTTCGAAATGGCCATATGGTCCGGCGATGCTGGGGCGGGCGTTGATGGTGTCTAGATAGGCGGCGGTCTTTGGATATTCGGCGGCATTCGGGCCGAAACCCATGGGGCGCAGATTGCCCAAGGCGGCGGCGACCGCGATGTCGGCGATGGTGAACTTTCCGCCGGCCAGATAGCCGGAACCGTCCATCACGCTTTCCAAATAGGCATATAGCTTTGGCAGTTCCGCTTCGCCTGCTTTCGCGGCGGCTTCATCACCGTCTTGCTTCATAAACTTTGGTGCGACGACCCGATTGAAGAAGATCTTGCCGCCCGATGCAGTCAGCATCGTGTCGGCAAATTCATCGAACCAGGCGACGCGGGCTTTATCCTCTGCGCTGTCTGGCGTTAGCGCAGAGCCGGGATATTTCGCCTCCAAATAGGTTAGGATCGCGCTGCTATCGGAAATGCCGAAATCGCCGTCTTTAATCGCGGGCATTTTGCGGAACGGGCTGACCGCGGCGTAATCGGGGTTGGGGTCGCCCATGCCGACGCTGACCACTTCATGCTCCATGCCCCGCTCGATCAGATAGGACAGGACTTTGCGGGCAAAGGGGGAGACGGGGGTGCCGTAAACGATCATGCAGGATTCCTTAGGGGTTTTATGTAATGATTATAGGCTGACAGATCAGTGGTGCATTGCAACTGTTATCTGCGAATAGACCGCGCAATTCCAGTTGCATATCGAAACGGGATTGACATTATTGTCAGTAATGGCAGTCTTGCGGAAAGTTTGAGAGGACTCCGAAATGGCCACTGCCCCTGATTTGCCGCCCGCAGATTTTAGCGCGACACAGAATACCGACACTTTGCCGTGGGAGGTGAACACCGCGCCGCATGATTGGGATGTGACTCAGGCGGATATCTATGTCGAGGATCGCTGGCATCCGATCTTTAAAGAGATGCGCGAAAAGGCGCCGATCAACAAGATTGAGGGCAGTTCTTTTGGCACCTATTGGAACGTAACAACCCTAAAAGCGATCCAGCATGTTGAGGCGTTGCCCGACATCTATTCATCGTCGTTTGAACATGGCGGGATTACGTTGGTGGATGATGATGCGCTGGCCGAGCCGATTCCAGAGGATGAACGCGTTGTCATGCCGATGTTCATTGCGATGGATCGGCCAAAGCATACTGAGGAGCGCCGCGTTATCGCGCCTGCTTTTACGCCTGCAGAAATGCTGCGGATGACGGATGACATCCGCACGCGGACCGGCGATTTGCTCGATAGCTTGCCCGTGGGGCAGACATTTGATTGGGTGGACAAGGTTTCGATTGAGATGACGACGCAGATGCTGGCGTTGATTTTCGACTTTCCGTGGGAGGACCGGCGGTTGTTGACCGAATGGTCCGATTGGGCCGGGGATGTGGAGCTGTTCCGCACGTCGGAAAACCGAAAGCTGCGGCTTGCCAAAATGTATGAAATGGGCGCGTATTTTCAGCGGCTATGGGAAGAACGCAAAAACAAGGGCGAAGCACCTGACCTAATCAGCCGGATGATCCACTCACCGATGAAGGACATGACCCCATTCGAATATATGGGAAACCTGATCCTGTTGATCGTTGGTGGCAATGATACCACGCGCAATTCTATGTCAGGCTATGCTTATGGCCTGCACAGTTTTCAGGATGAGCGCGAAAAGCTGGAAAAGAATCCAGAGTTCATTCCCAATGCAGTCAGCGAAGTGATCCGTTGGCAGACGCCGCTGGCCCATATGCGCCGCACTGCGCTGCAGGATCATGACTTGTTTGGAGCCCCCATCAAATCGGGTGACAAAATCGGCCTGTGGTATCTTTCCGCCAATCGCGATGAAACCGTGTTTGAAAATCCCGACAAGCTGATCGTTGATCGCGAAAATGCGCGGCGGCATTTGTCATTCGGCTATGGCATCCACCGCTGTGTCGGTGCGCGTTTGGCCGAATTGCAGATCAGGATATTGCTTGAGGAAATGGCTGTGCGCCGCCTACGCCCCAACGTAGTCGCAGAGCCCGTTCGCGTCGCCGGATGTTTCGTCCATGGCTATCGCTCGATGGATGTCGAGCTGTCGAAATACTAAACCCAATCTTGAGTGAAACCTTTTGCGCATATCCACCGTATCTAGGGTTATGAATTCGCAAAATGAGGTGACAGTGATGGACTATTCAAAACGGGGGTTGCTGCGCACAGCGGCATTTGCGGGGATCGCGCTTACTTTTGGCTGCGGTGGTTCGGCCGATGCGCGCAAAGGCAAGTTTGCGGTTACAAAAACCGATGCAGAATGGCGCAAAGCGCTATCACCGGCTGCGTATCAGGTGCTTCGCAAAGAAGACACCGAACGCGCCTATTCCAGCCCGTTGGATAAGGAAAAACGCAAAGGCACTTTCAGCTGTGCTGGTTGTGCCCAGCAATTGTTTTCATCGACCACCAAATTTGACAGCGGCACTGGCTGGCCCAGTTTTTGGAAACCGCTGGCCGGGGCCATTGGCACCGCGACCGATTACAAGATCGGCACCCCGCGAACTGAGGTGTATTGCGCTCGCTGCGGCGGACATCTGGGCCACGTCTTTGATGATGGACCAAAGCCGACAGGCAAACGCTATTGCATGAATGGCGTCGCGATGAAGTTTACGGCGGGATAATTTATTGGGGGCTAGAGGTATCGGGCTTTACAGGCTTATCCTCGATCCCTGAAAAATCCAGATCACCCTTTTTGCTTTCGGTCTCTTTTTTCGGCTCTTCGCCTTTACCGCCGCTTTCGATGATCGCGAGGATTGCATTCGCCCGGCCGTCTTGCGCCGCATAGTCGCGCGCAGAATATCCAGCGACGGTATCTTGCTTGTCAGGATTGGCCCCAGCCTTCATCAACAAACGGACCATTTCGGCATTGCGCAGCTGCACCGCACGGATCAACGCAGTTTCGCCGCTGCGGTTAGTTGCATCGACATTGGCTTTCATCTTGATAAGCAATTGCGCGCCATCAGCCCAGTTTAATTGCGTCGCCAGCATCAACGGCGTTGCACCTTTTTTATCCGCGATATCGGCCTTTGCGCCTTTGCCGAGCAGATAGCCCAGCCAATCGTAATCGCGCCGCGCAGTGACAATATGCAAAGCGGTTTCGCCGGTATCATCCGACTTTGTATTGATAATGACCGCGCCTGAACCCGGCACGTTGATGAACTTTTCGGCTTCCTCGCCTTTGCGCTCTTTCACCGCCTTTAGGAAATTATAGCTATCGGAAAATTGCGCAGCCACAGGCAATGCAAAAAGCCCAAAGGCAGCTGCGCCAAACAGCATTTTTGCCGCAAACGTCATTTTACGATGTCTAGCCATATTCCCTGTCCTGATTCGTCGATCCAGTCTTGATCTAATCCCTGTATCAGACCATTGCTGGCTGCGTCATGAATAAATTTGTAACATCGCTTTTCTTAGCTTTGCTGGTTTCGGGCTGCAACCCACCGGCTGAACAACCTCCGCTGACCCAAGCTCCGCTCGCTGGTGCAAGAATTGGGGGGCCGTTTACGTTGACCGATCAAAACGGCAAGAAGCGGAGTTATGCAGATGACGCTGGAAAATTCCGCATCGTCTATTTCGGCTACACCAGCTGCCCCGATATTTGTGCGCCCGATATGCAACATTTGATGGCGGGGCTGATTGCGTTTGAAAAGGCGCATCCAGAACTGGCCAACAAAGTGCAGCCCTATTTCATCACCGTTGATCCGAAACGCGATACACCCGACGTTTTGAAACAATTCGTCAGCGCATTCCATCCGCGACTTGTCGGATTAACCGGAACCGAGGCGGAGATTGCGGCGGCGGCAAAATCATTCGCAGTCTATTATCAAAAGGTCGATGGAACCAGCCCGGATGCGTATCTGATGAGCCACAGCCAGACCCCGTATTTGATGGGAACTGATGGCAAGCCGCTCGCGATCTTACCCGCCGATACCCCCAATACAGAACCCAATGAGGGTGACCCACAGCTGGTCACGGCAGAACTGGCAAAATGGGTCCGCTGAATTGAACGAAACGCCTTTCTGGGAACGTCCGCTGGAAAAGCTGGACCGCGAACAATGGGAGGCATTGTGCGATGGCTGCGGGAAATGCTGTTTGCACAAGGTTGAGGATGAAGACACCGGCCGCATCTATCCAACCAATGTCGCCTGCAAATTGTTAGACCTGAAAAGCTGCCAATGTTCGGATTACAAGGCACGCCGCATGTATGTACCCGATTGCATCCGGCTGGCACGCGGCAAGATCAGCGACTATTTCTGGTTGCCATCAACCTGTGCCTATGTGCTGCGAGACGCGGGCGAGCCGCTGCCGGACTGGCATTACCTGATCAGCGGCAGCCGCGACACCATTCACCAGACCGGCAATTCCATTACCGGCAAAGCGATATCGGAACTCCATGCTGGACCTCTTGAACAGCATATTCTCGAACAGCCACTCTAAAGCCGGGGATCCGGTGGTCGATATCGAGGGTGAGGCGGTGCCGGTGCGCATCCGCCGCAATCCGGGCGCCAAACGGATTTCGATGCGCGCCGATGCGATCAAGCGCGAAATCCGCATCACTATGCCGACCTATGCACCGACCAAGGCAGCGATGGATTTTGTCGTGCAGAAACGAAACTGGATCGCGCTGCGACTGCACAGCGCCCCTGCGGTTGCATCGCTGCATGCTGGAGAAACGGTGGCTTTTGAGGGCGAGCCGCACCGGATTATCTGGAGCGAAACTGCGACACGCACTGTAAAGCTGGTTGAAGGAATGGAAGGCCGCGAATTGCATTTGGGCGGACCACAGGAGATGGTCGAGGCCCGCATTTTACGCTGGCTGAAAACACAGGCACGCACAATTTTCGCCGATGACATCGCACATTATTGCCGCCAAGCCGGTGAACCGATCCCGACGCTGTCGCTTGGCGACCCGCGCAGCCGGTGGGGCAGCTGTTCATCGCGCGGAACGATCTCGCTAAGCTGGCGGTTGGTGATGGCCCCGTCGCACGTCCGCCGATCCGTCATCGCCCATGAAGTCGCGCATATGCGGCACATGGATCACAGCCAGGCATTCTACGCATGGTTGGACGAACTATTTGAGGGCGACCGCAAAACCGCCGATCGCTGGCTAAAAATGCACGGCACAGCTTTGCAGCGGGTTGGGCGGTAAAGGCTATTTAGCCTTCAGTTTCTTCCAGCCCGTAGCCGTCATAATCACATCAAAAATGCGGTTCTGTTCCATCACACCGCGCGCATTTTCAGAACCAGGCCCAGTTGCAAACAACGCGACATCTTCGCCTGCATGGGTTTCTATGATGCCATAGCCCCCGCCTTCATCGCCTGTTGGCACCAGCGCCTGCTGTTGCGCTTTGATGTCGGTAGAGGGGGCGGGACGAGGCAGCTGCCTTACCGCTCCCGGCCCATTTTGGTAGCCTAGAGTCGAATAGGGCTGCTTATCAGCGGCCAATGTCGGCTGGCCCGAAGGTTCACCGCGCTCGTCATTCTGACTGACCAGCCCCAATATCGGGTTGCCGCGCGTCGGATAGCCGGCAATCGTAAAGACATGGCTGTGGTCGGCGGTGACTAGGACCAGCGTGTCTTTCAAATCTACCATCGACAGCGCCGCTGCGACCGCGCGCGATAGCTCTTGCGTCTCGCTCAGCGCATAGCCCGCAATCCCGGCATGATGGCCATGGTCGATCCGCCCGCCTTCGATCATCAGATAATAGCCGCCCTTATTCGATTTCAGCTTTTCGATGGCCGCTTTGGTCATCTCGGTCAGCGTGGGTTCCTTGCTGTCATCTTTGCGGTCCAGCATGAAGTTCATATGGCTGGGGGTGAACAGGCCTAGCACTGGTCCTTTACTGCCTCGCGTAGCGGAAAGACCCGCGCTGTCAGTTACATAAGTGCCGCCAGTTCGTGCTGCCCAGACAGAGGGTAGATCAGCCGCAGGATCAAGGCGTTTACCGCCCTTATCCTTACCAAAGAAATTTCCTGTTCCGCCGCCCAGCGCAATATCAAACGGCGTTGCGACCAGCTGTGCGGCGATATCGGTGCAACCCTTGGCACGCTCGGCTTCCGGAATAGCCTTGTCATCTTCCCAGTCGCGTTGCGGACTATGGGCATAGACCGCAGCCGGCGTCGCATGGGTTATCCGCGTGGTGGTGACGATCCCCAGCCCCTTGCCATTGGCCTTGGCAATTTCGCCCAGCGTCTGCATGCGATTGGCCAGCCCTTCGCTGCAATCGTTCAGATGCGCAGCGGGGCCAACGCCGATCACCCCGGCGCGGGTCTTGATGCCCGAATTCATCGCCGACGCGGTGCCTGCGCTATCGGGCACCTGCTGGTTGGTGTTGTAGGTTTTAACCAGGGCAACATTGGGGAAGCTTTCGAACGACAGGCTGTTCTCTTCCCCCGTTTCCCCGCGCGACTGGCCATCATAGATACGCGCGGCGGTGATTGTCGAAATGCCCATGCCATCGCCCACAAACAGAATGACGTTCTTTGCCTTTTTCTTCGGCGCCGGCATTGATGCTGATGCACCTGCCTGATCTGCCTTTTGTGCGACGGCATGCGACAACGGCATCGACGCCAAAAGCGCTGTTGCCGACCATAAAAAATAGTTTGAGCGTTTCATGTCATCGTCCCCAAATCAAAGCTGCGAAGTCTTCACAGTACGTGTTGCATTGGCGAATGACAATTTAGCGAAATCACCCTTGCGTCATCAAAAATGCGTTGAGCTTATTGCCATCGGGGTCGCGGAAATAGCCCGCGTAGAAAGCATCACCGCGCGGTCCTGGCGGGCCTTCGCAGCTACCGCCGTTGGCGAGTGCGATCTCATGCAGCTTATGCACCTGCGCCTTATCCTTTGCCTCCAGCGCAACCATCACGCCATTGCCGACAGTTGCTGCATTGCCATCGGCGGGTTTGGTAAGGCCAATGCCTGCACCGCCGCCCGGTGTTCCCCATGCTATAAAAGTTTCAAAATCCATCATCCGGCCCGTGCCCATTTCCGCGGCAATCGCGTCATAAAATTTGGCGGCGCGGGCAAGGTCATTGGTTCCAAGGGTTACATAGCCAATCATCGAATCACTCCTCAATCAAACAAGAACATTACTAGAACAAACTGAATATGTCAAGTTTTTACGCACGCAGCCCGATGGATTGTATCAGCAACAGGCTACGCAGCAACTTGACACGTTCAGCCGTTGGGAGGCTCTCTATTTCTTCGTAATACTGGCGCGGCTCGCGGCAGAAATTTGGTGCCACATTATACGTAGAAAAGGATCCCTCTGCGATGATCTGCCCCCAAAATTCCATCATATCTGCTTGCGCTGCGGCGCGCGCCGTACTGTCAGGCATTGGCAGATCAGCCGGTATTACAATCATCTTTCTAAAAATGGCCAGCTGTCGCTTTTTTTGTTCTGCATCGAGCGGATAAGAGACCGGAAAACGCAACCCAAATGCATCGCAGTCCAGATTGTAGTTATAGCCGAGCTCTTTCCATATCTGCATTTCTGTACCGATATACTCCATCAGCAAATCATCGGAATATGCAGGGGCATCGCTCAACAACCGGCGAACCAAAAAACTGCGTGCCGATTGGGTGACGGCAAATTTGGACTTGCCCGATGCCGCCAAAATCCAGCCCGCAGCTGCCGCCATTTGATAATGTTTGAATTTACCGCTGCGCGCCATAGCCCAAAGCGGATCGTTCTCTAAATCGCTAATATAAGCAGCCGATGTTGGCCATTCCCCGATTGCCATCGGAAATTCGGCAGGCCGCGCAATACGAGTAACGACAGAATTTGCCTGCAACATGGACGTATCGGGAAACCACAAATCGCCTGGCGGCGTTGATAACGCTTTGTCCATAAACGGCTGGCTTAGACTTGCTTTGGTATAGAACGCTTGCATCATCAGGTTGCCAGCTTCATCCGCTGTCGATGTCCCTGCCGGTGCATAGAGCGGAAACCCATTCGAGGCCTGATGAAACCCGATCAAAGCACCGGGTGCTATCGAACGAGCCTTACCCGCCAATAGCGGAAAGGTGCATGCCGAAGCGCACAGAAATTCGACATGCGTGTTCAGATTATGTTTGCGGACGATATGCGCCAACGCCGAACCTTCAACTAGGATACCGCCCTCTGAGGTTAAAACCAGCGTGCGGACATTCGGGTTTTGACGCAGCACTTCGTTCAATCGGCGCGAAACGCCGTCGGTTATCATGCCGACCAGCTGTATCGTCGTCCCGTCTTTTGAGACATGAATGTCTGTCCGGTAGCTGCCGGGATCCGCAAGTTTAGGCGGCAACGCTTCCATCATCCGCGGCTCATCTTGCTTCACTAAGAGCGGAGGAGCCTCCTTCATCGGGAGCGGGAGAAGATCTTCGTCCTCGGGTGGCGTTTCAATTGCTTTTTGCGGAAGCTCTGGCGGGTTGTTTTTCGGCGCTAAAACCGGCGCAGCATGGGCCAAAAACGGCGCCGTTACAGCCATCCCTGCGATGACCGCTATCTTCAATACTGTGCGCCCCACTCGATCTCTCCCTGTTGACCCTTATTCGTATATCGACATGATAAAGTTACGGAAAGATAAAGCCTCAAACCCGCGCTTCGCCCCATTCGATCCAGCTGAATGGGCGCGGTGATTTTGGCATATAGCCTTTGTCTGCGCGGGCAATTTTGAAGCCAGCCTTCTCATAAGCACCGGTGATTTCGCGGGTCAGGTGGCAGCCGCCGCCGATGCGTTTCCATATCGGTTCAATCCGCCGCTGCCATTTCTGCACCGATGCATCCGGCGCGCCGCCATGTTCAAGGAACAAGGCTTTGCCGCCGGGGCGAAGGACGCGTCGCATTTCGGATAGCACCTGTGCTTGGTCGTCCACCGAACACAACGTAAACGTAATTAGCACAGTGTCGAAACTGGCATCCGCAAATGGCAACGCCTCGCCCACGCCGCCGCGAATATCCGCCTCCAACCCAATGGCTTGTGCCGCCTCGCGGCTACGTTCCAGCAAAGCAGGCGACGGATCTACACCTGAAAAGCTGGTGATCTTTGTGGGATCAAAGAACGCCATGTTGATGCCGCCGCCGCAGCCAAGCTCCAGCACATCGCCCGATGCTTGCGGCACAATCCTGCTGCGCGCTTTCATGATCTGCGGCTGCGCACAGGCACAGCCGATAAGCCGCGGGACCATGTGCCGCTCCCACCAGCTGGCGGGACGTGGATGCCATGCTGTTGTCGCCATTTACGCCGCTCCCTGATTGTAGGATTGTGCAATTATTTGGTCAGAAGAAATAAGAAAAATAAGAAAAAGTGAACGGCGAAAGCTGGACACATTGTGCCAAACCTAAACCAACCGCTTATTTCTTTTTCATCTTCTTTCTTTCAAACCAAAACTTCGCACTGCCTCGTCGCATGAACCAACGGCTAGTTGGCCGGAAACTCCATCCCCGTCCACTTCGCCAGAAACGCATAGATTTCGGAATACTCCTCGATCAACTTGTCCGTCGGCTTGCCCGACCCATGCCCTGCCCGTGTTTCAATGCGAATGATCTTTGGCTTGTCGCCGGTGTCCGCTGCTTGCAACGCGCTGACATATTTAAAGCTATGGCCCGGAACTACGCGGTCATCGGTATCGGCGGTGGAGACAATTACCGCTGGATATTGCACCCCGGTTTTGATGTTGTGATAGGGCGAGTAGGACAGCAGGTTTTTGAAATCGGCTTCTTTGTTCGGATAGCCATAGTCATCGACCCAGTAACGCCCAGCGGTGAAGCGATCAAAGCGCAGCATGTCCATCACACCCACCGCCGCATGCCCTGCTGCAAACAGGTCTGGCCGCTGGTTCACAACCGCACCGACCAGCAAGCCGCCGTTGGAGCGGCCTTCAACAGCGAGTTTGCCTTTGGTAGTAATCCCCTTTGCCACCAGATATTCGCCCGCGGCGATGAAATCATCAAAGACGTTTTGTTTGTTCAACAAGCGGCCGGCATCGTGCCAAGGCTTTCCATATTCGCCGCCGCCGCGCAAATTGGCGAGCGCAAAAACGCCGCCTGATTGAATCCACGCCATCCGCGTCGCGCTATACCCCGGCAGCGACGAGACGTTGAAGCCGCCATAGCCATAGAGGATCGTCGGTGCACCTTTTGATACATCCAGTCCCTTTTTGTGGACAATGAACATCGGGATTTTTGTGCCGTCTTTGCTGGGATAGAATATTTGGGAAAGCGCAATATCCTCTGGCTTGAAACTCAATTTCGGCAGCGCAAAGGGCGCCGATTTGCCGGTGCGCGAATCAAACCGATAAATCGCCCCCGGCTGATTAAAGCTGGAAAAGCTGTAGAAGGTTTCAGGATCGCCCGGCTTGCCGCCAAAACCGCTGGCAGTGCCGATGTTGTTCAGGGCAATCTGTTGCACCGGCTTACCGGCAAGATCCGTCATCATCGCCATAGAGGCAGCGTCTTTCAGATAGGACAACACCAGCCGGTCGCCGACTATCTGCGCGCGGGAGAGCGTTTCGGCCCGTTCGGGGATTACGTCATATTGCCCAAAAACTTCCCGTGGACCTTCGCCGCAATCAATTTCATCCCCAACTTTTATACAATCAACCGGAATTTTTTTAGATAGGTCGAACTTCATGACCCGCAGCTTAGGGGCGTCTTTGTTTGTGACGAAGTAAAGCGAATTGCCAATTCCTTCTACGAGCTGCCAATCGTAATTCAGGCCGCTGACGAGTGGCTGCGCCTTCCATTCCCGCTTTTTGCCGAGCGGAATCAAATTCAACTCATACTTATCATCGGTCCCCGACGAGCTAGTCAACAACACCCACTTGCCGTCTTGCGTCACCTCCGCTGTATGCCCCAACTCTTTGCGATCTGGCGTCGCATAGACCACCTGATCGGCGCTTTGCGGCGTGCCGATTTTGTGGAAATACACCGTCTGGTTGAAATTCAGCTGCTGGAACGCTGCGCCCTCTTTCGGCTCGGCAAAGCGCGAATAGAGAAAGCCTTCATTCCCCACCCAAGCGATATTGGTGAATTTGGCCCATTTGATTTCATCAGAAAGCGGCTTGCCCGTTGCGACATCCAGCACTTTGATCGTCCGCCAATCCGACCCGCCATCCTGAATCGAATAGGCCATCAGTCTGCCGTTCTTTGACGCGACCCAGCTATCCAGCGCAGTCGCGCCGTCCTTTGCCCATGTGTTGGGATCAATCAGCACGCGGTCTTTGCCTTTCAGCCCTTTACGCACATACAGCACCGACTGGTTTTGCAGCCCGTCATTCTTGGTAAAGAAATACTGCCCGCCCGCTTTATCGGGCAGGCTATAGCGTTCATAATTGAACAGCGTCTTCATTTTCGCGGCGAGTGGCTTGGTACCAGGAAGAGTGTCGAGATAACCGTCAGCGACATATTTTTGCGCCTCAACCCAATCAGCTACATCTTTGCTGGTGCGAACATCATCCTCTAGCCAGCGATAGGGGTCGGCAACCTTTACACCAAACTGCTCTTCTACGACATCGGTCTTGCGTGTAACCGGATAGCCTACACATTCATGACCTGTATCCGGCATTGCTTTTACTGGCGCAGCGAAGATTTGAGGGTTTTCTTCAACTTTCCGTATCAGCTTCTCTGCACATTCTTTCGAGATTTTTATTGTCATAGGATTAGCCATCTGCTCAACATCGGCGGCAGCGAAAGCTGGAACGGTGACACTCACGGCAGCAACACTAAGCAAAAACGCAACACGCATGGGGACGTAATCCTCTCTCGACCCGTAACAATATTGCTCGCAACCTAGTGCGGCAAAACTTGCAGGCCAAGGGGGTAAATATGCTATGCGCTGATCATGCAATTAACTCATATCCGATATTTGAACGTCACTGATCCGATGGCGTCAGGGCATTCTTTCCTCTCCGCTGCAAGCGGGCTGGTGCAAGTCGGCGAGACGTTGTGCGTGGTCGGCGATGATGAGCAGCATCTGGCGCTATTCGATGAAAATGACGACGGGCCGGGTCGCCTATTGCGGTTGTTGCCGGGTGATCTGCCGCGCAAAAAGAAGCTGCGCAAAAAGCTGAAACCGGATTTTGAAATACTGTTCAGGCTGCCGGAAAGCAGACAGGTTTGCGCCATGGGCTCCGGCTCCACCCCGCAGCGGATGCGCGGAGCGATAATCGACCTTGATAGCAAAGGCGTGAATGTCATCGACCTGCAACCGCTATACGCCGCCCTTGCCCCTTTGGTGGCCGAGATCAATCTTGAAGGCGCGGTCCTGCGCGGGGACCGGCTGTTGCTGTTCAATCGCGGTAATATGCAAAATCTGGAAACCTGCATATTTGAAACAGCACTGGCGGCGGTGACAGGCGATGAAGCCGCCCAAGTTACTTTGGTCAAAACACTCGCATTGCCGATGATCGACGGCGTGCCATTGACCGTCACTGACGCCTGTTCATTGGATGACGGCCGGTTTCTGCTCTCCGCAGTCGCCGAGGTCACTGACGATAGCTATGCCGATGGCGATATCTTAGGCGCTGCGATCATCATGTTGGATGCCAATCTGGATGTAGTCCGGATTGAACCGCTAGAGCCGACGCTGAAAATTGAGGGTATCAGCGCAAATAACACAGCAACAGGTATCGAGTTGTTGTGCGTGTCCGATGCCGATGATCCTGACACGCCCTCGTCGCTGTATTTGGCGACGCTGGATTTCTAAAACACTACTTCACTCACTCAACCGTCGCCCCGCACTTGATGCGGGGTTTGGCTTCTGCGCCGTCGAAAAGCCGAGCCCCGCATCAAGTGCGGGGCGACGAAGTGGGTCTGGTTAGAATAGTGAGCCCCAAAAATAGCGACCAGTTATGAAAAGGGCGGCTACCCCTTCGGATGCCGCCCCTTAAAATTTCATGCAAGACGTAACTACTTATGCCGCTTCGTCTAGGTCCGCTTCAACAGGGCCGCTGTCTTGGCCCTTTGCGCTGGTGTCGCGGTCAACGAGTTCGATGATCGCCATTGCCGAGGCATCCGATGCACGGAAACCGGCTTTGATGATACGGGTATAGCCACCATTGCGATCTTTGTACCGCTCAGCCAACACTTCAAACAATTTCACCAATTGCGCGTCGTCCATCAAACGGCTGTGCGCAAGACGACGGTTGGACAAGCCACCCTTTTTCGCCAGCGTGATCAGCTTTTCGATATAGGGGCGCAGTTCTTTTGCCTTGGCAACGCCAGTCGTGATCTGTTCATGCTTGATCAGCGAGGCCGCCATGTTGCGCAGCATCGCAATACGATGGCTGCTGGTGCGGTTCAATTTACGATAGCCAACTTTATGGCGCATAGTTACTTCCTTCGTTCGTAAAAGGGCCGTGTCAGGTACCCAAATCCAGGCCGTTTAACGGGTGGCCCTTTTCCCGTTTTCCTCCCCGCGAACGGGGAGGATAATCACGATCAGCCCAAAAGCTCTTGCTCAAGCTTCTTGGCCATTTCTTCGATGTTCTCTGGCGGCCAGCCTGGAATGTCCATGCCAAGGCGCAGGCCCATTGACGACAGCACTTCCTTAATTTCGTTCAAGGACTTGCGGCCAAAGTTTGGTGTGCGCAGCATTTCTGCTTCGCTCTTTTGCACCAGATCGCCGATGTAGATGATGTTGTCGTTCTTCAGGCAATTTGCGCTGCGAACCGACAATTCCAACTCGTCGACTTTCTTCAACAGATAGCGGTTCAGCTGGTTCGCATCCGATTCTTCGGAAGAAGCCGAAGGTGCTGCCATGCCGATCATCGGCGAGGATGCTGCCATAGTTTCTTCAAAGTGGACGAACACTTGCAACTGATCCTGAAGGATGCGCGCTGCATATGCGACCGCGTCTTCTGGTGTCACTGTGCCATCGGTTTCAACGGTCAGGTTCAACTTGTCATAGTCAAGCTCTTGGCCGATACGCGCGTTATCAACCTTGTACGCAACTTGGCGAACAGGCGAATACAGCGAGTCAACCGGGATCAGACCGATGGGAGCATCAGCTGGACGGTTAGCAACAGCAGGGACATAGCCTTTGCCAGTGTCCGCTGTAATTTCCATGTTGAAGCTTGCGCCGTCATCAAGGTGGCAGATGACAAGGTCAGGGTTCATCACAGTGATGTCGCCAGAAACCGCAATGTCACCGGCCTTTACCGTAGCAGGACCAGTCGCCGACAGCTGCATACGCTTTGGACCTTCGCCTTCCATCTTCAGGGCAACCTGTTTGATGTTCAGCACAATGTCAGTCACGTCTTCGCGCACGCCAGCAAGCGACGAGAATTCGTGCAACACGTTTTCGATCTTGATCGAGGTAATGGCTGCGCCCTGCAGCGACGACAGGAGAACACGGCGCAGCGCGTTACCCAGCGTCAGGCCAAAACCACGCTCAAGCGGCTCGGCAACAAAAGTGGCCTTGCGGCGGCTGTCGCCACCGGATTTTACTTCAAGGCCCACGGGCTTTTTCAATTCCTGCCAGTTCTTAAGATTGACGGACATGGATTTCCCCTTGGGTTGGGCGGAACCGGCATTTTGGTGCACCGTACCGGATCGCCTGATAAAACTGATTTGGCGAAGGCCGAATGACCAACGCCCGAGAACTCAATCGATTAAACGCGGCGACGCTTTGGCGGGCGAACGCCATTATGCGGTATCGACGTTACATCGCGGATCGAAGTGATCGTAAAGCCTACAGCCTGCAAAGCGCGCAATGCACTCTCGCGACCCGAACCCGGGCCTTTGACTTCGACTTCAATCGTCCGAACGCCATGTTCAGCAGCTTTCTTACCGGCGTCTTCTGCTGCAACCTGTGCGGCATAGGGCGTCGATTTACGGCTGCCTTTGAAACCCATCGTGCCGGCGCTGGACCAGCTGATGGTGTTACCCTGGGCATCGGTGATTGTGATCATCGTGTTGTTAAAGCTGGCGTTGACGTGCGCCACACCAGCCGAAATGTTTTTGCGTTCGCGCCGTTTAATGCGCTGAGGTTCGCGTGCCATTGTGAATTCCTAAATCTACTGAAAACCGTTGTGTGCCTTCGGCGGAGAAAAAATACTCGGTCCCCCGGACCGTTATTTTTTCTTACCGGCGATCGCTTTGGACTTGCCCTTGCGTGTGCGCGCATTTGTATGCGTGCGCTGGCCGCGGACAGGCAGACCTTTACGATGGCGAAGACCGCGATAGCAGGCGAGGTCCATCAAACGCTTGATGTTCATCGACACTGTCCGGCGCAGATCACCTTCAACGGTGTGGTCGGCATCAATCGTTTCGCGCAGTTTCAGAACTTCGGCATCCGAAAGGTCCTGAACACGGCGAGCGTGATCGATTTCCAGCTTGTTGGCAATTTCGACCGCTTTGGTGCGACCGATGCCATGGATATAGGTGAGCGCAATAATCACTCGTTTGTTAGTGGGGAGATTGACCCCGGCAATACGTGCCATACTTAATTTAACTCCTGCTCCACAGGGTTCCGCGAATCGGGGAACGCCTATCTCATAGCGTGGTGAATGGGCCGAAAACGCAGAAAAACCAGCTGGCACACGTATGTGCTGCTGGCTTTACCAGTATTCGGATGATGTTTATTACTGTTTGCACGGCTGGCTGTCAAGCATGGGGACTGTCAAGCACGCGACCTGAACAACTTTAGCGTAATCTGCTGTTCAAACGAAAGATACGCTTTCGTCAAGCGGGTTGATTTGAACGCGCTTTCCCGCCAAGGGGCTGGGCCGAGAGACTTATGAAATCAACAGGCGAACCTCTGACCTTTCAAGACCTAATCCTGACCCTCCATGATTATTGGGGCAAGCAGGGCTGCGTCATATTGCAACCTTATGATATGCGCGTGGGCGCAGGGACATTCCATCCCGCCACCACTCTGCGCGCGCTTGGCCCCGATCACTGGAACGCCGCCTATGTGCAGCCCAGCCGCCGTCCGACCGATGGCCGCTATGGCGAAAACCCCAACCGGCTGCAGCATTATTACCAGTATCAGGTGATCATGA